>JACQFH010000555.1 GCA_016200145.1 Planctomycetia bacterium
AGGGAGGAGATCGAGGGTATGATCGGGGGCATGGAGATCCGAAGCGATACTCTGGCCGGGGCAATGATCGCTGTCGCATTGCATTGCATCGTCATTCCAGCCACGTTCTTGGCATTGATCGCCGCCCCCGGGATCTTCGCTGTTCCATTCGGTGTGGTGTTCATCTGGTTTGTCGTCCGCTGCACGAACCGCCGCGACGATCCGCGCCACGCAAAACTCCCTCCCGACGCTCCCTGACTTACGTCTATTCCGCGTCCCCGCCCGAAAACGCGATCCGCACGCAAAATGTATCACGACCCCTCCTGCGGCGAACTTGCCTCACAGCGGGGGAATGCTCATGATCGGTGGCTTGCCCGAAAACACGTCACGATGACTTGAGGACCTTTCATGAACCCAGCCGTGCGGATCAAGTTGTGTGTGATGATGTTCCTGCAATACGCGATCTGGGGATCATGGGCGGTTTCGATGGGGGGCTATCTCGGCGGAACGCTGGGATTTTCGGGAGGCGAGATCGGGGCCATCTATGCGACGACGGCGATCGCCGCCATGATTTCGCCGCTGTACATTGGATTCCTGGCCGATCGATTGTTTGCCACCGAGAAGATGATTGCCGTTTTGCACCTCGTGGGTGCGGGGTTGCTCATCGCCGCGGCGATCATCACGGATTTTCAGACGCTCAGGGCCATCATGGTCGCCTACGCGATCTGCTACATGCCCACGCTGGCCCTGACCAACTCGATCAGCTTCGCCAACATTACCGACCCCGAACGCGAGTTTCCGGGAATTCGTGTGTTCGGTACCTGGGGCTGGATCGTCGCGGGCTGGATCGTCGGATTCGTGTTCGGCAATCCGGACTTCACGAAGCTGCTGCCGGAGGCCATCGCTCACGGAAACGCGCCGGTGTTTCTGGCAGCGATCCTCTCGGCGTTGTTAGGGCTGTTCAGCTTCGCACTTCCCCATACGCCTCCGCGCGCGCGGCAGCCGGCTGAAGCGGCAGACTCGCCGGCTTCACAGATAGGCCGGGCGAGCGTGCTCGAGCTTTTGCAAGACCCCACCTTTCTCGTATTCGTCGTGTGCTCGTTCCTGGTCTGCATTCCACTCTCATTCTATTACGGGTTCGCCAACGTGTTTCTGACCGAGATCGATGCTCCCTATCCGACGGCCCTGCAAACGATCGGACAATTGTCGGAGGTCGGATTCATGGCGGCGATGCCGTTCTTTATCGCGCGCCTGGGCGTGAAGAAAATGCTGGCGGTGGGGATGCTGGCCTGGGTCGCCAGATACTTCTGCTTCGGGAGCCTGCAGTTCCCGCTGATCGTGTTTGGCTTGTTCCTGCACGGCGTGTGCTACGATTTCTTTTTCGTGGCCAGCCAGATTTACGTCGACAGTCGCGCGAGCGCGAACCAGAGGGCCAGCGCTCAGAGCTTCATCGCGTTCGTCACGATGGGTTTGGGCATGTTCGTCGGCGCGTATGTCGGCGGCGAGATCGTCGACCTATACCCCCCCGAGTTGCTCGTGAAAGCCTCGGTCAAAGCGTCAGAGAATGCGAGTCCTGAAAGCAGGAATGTCGTCTTGCCGAACTGGGATCAGACCGGCGAAACGGGCATTGCAAAGGAACTCGGTTTGACGAAAGAGAGCCAGTTCAGCCTCGAACAACTTCCGGAATCGTATGTCGAAACCGATGCGGCGACGAAGGGGAGCCGCACGTTCGCGAAGGCCGACCTGGTGGCAACGCTGAAGCAGGCTGATCGCGACAACGACGGCAAGATTTCGCGCGAAGAATGGCGCGTCGCCCAGCGAAAAGACTGGTTCCACATCTGGCTCTGGCCGGCCCTGGCGGCTCTCGTCACTTGCGGCCTGTTCTGGGTCGGTTTCAAAGCACCCTCGACAACGACCGAGAAACTTGAAGCAGCCGCCGACGGAACGTCGGGTTCCTGGGAAGAACCGTAGCGAGTCGCAGCGCCATGAATGAAGACGATTCCCGGGCGAGCCGGGGCACCAAATCGAACAGAATTGGTCCGACCCGGGTGCGTTCGCGCGTCATTGCAGAAATGCATGCAGGCGTCGTCGCGCGTGAACGGCACTCGGCTGCGCCTCGCGGCTAAACGTGTGTGAATGCGCGCCGCGCCGCGGGACTCAAGCGATGATCTCGAACACAGGCGCGCCGCCGTGGGAGATTGCGATCGGGCGACCCGAGAGGTCTTCAACCGTCGTTTCAGGGTCGATCCCCAGAAGTTGATAGATCGTGGCCACCATGTCGCCGGCCGAGACGGGGCGATCGGTGGGATACGCCGCATGCTCGTCGGTTTTCCCCAGCACGAATCCCCGTTTGACGCCGCCGCCGGCCAGCAGCGAGAAGCCGCATTGCGGCCAGTGATCGCGACCGGCGGTGCCATTCACGCGCGGCGTGCGCCCCATTTCCCCCATCACGACGACCAGCGTCGAATCGAGCAGTCCCCGTTCTTCGAGATCAAGGATCAGGGCTGCGACGAGCTGGTCGAGCATCGGGAGCAATACCCGGCACATGCCGAAATTGTTGGAGTGCATGTCCCAGTGATTCCCGCTCTCGGCCTCTTCCCAGTTGATGCTCACGAACGTCGAACCGGCTTCGACCAGCCGCCGGGCGATGATCATGCTCGAACCCCACAGGTTCCGGCCGTAGCGGTCGAGCACTTCGGGGGGCTCGTGCGAAATATCGAAGGCCCCCCGCGTCTTGGCGCTCGTCAGCAGAGTAAAGACCTGCTGCTGGAAATGGTCCATCCCCTGCGCCGCGCGCGAGGCTTCGATCGTCGCCACGCTGTGGTCGATTTGGTCGAGAAGCGACCGCCGGCGGTCAAGCCGATCGGCCGTGACGTCGGTCAGATTGCCCAGCGCGGGAAGCAGCGGCACGCCGACCGGCACCGTGGGCTTGTAGAATTCCCCTTTGCTGGTGAATTTCTTGTCCCAGATCGTGAACAGCGGATCGTACTGGCTGCCGATGTAGCCGCCGTAGGGCCCCGAGCGGCGCAGCGACTGCGAATAACCGGGAAACGCCGGCATGATGACGTACCGCGGGATGTCGGTCGGCCCGAGGTTCATGTACTGGCAGATGGCGCCCATGCCGGGGTGGTCGCTGCGCTTGGCGAAGTAATTCTCGCGGTCGTTCCCGCCGTCGAAGCCCGTGTAGACGTTGTACGGATTGTGGCTGTTGTATTTGTGCGAGTACGTGCGGATGAGCGACGCGCGATCCATCACCTGCGCGGTGAGGGGCAGCAGCTCGCAAATCGAAAGACCCGGGACCGAAGTGGGGATCGGCTTGAACTCGCCGCGCACCTGCTGCGGCGCCGCAGGCTTCATGTCGAACATGTCCATGTGGGGCGGACCGCCGAACAGGTTCAGCAGCACGACCGACTTCGCGGAACCCTGGCGAGCGGGTCGGCGCGCTTCCTGTGCCGCCAGCAGGTTCGGCAGCGTGACGCCGCCAAACAGCGACAGCCCCCCGACGCACATCGCCTCGCGGCGTGTGACGCCGTCGCAGGGCCTGGTTCCGCGTCCGAGGATTCGGAGCATCGTCGGCTCGTACTGGCGAGTATAGCTGCCAACTCGTAGCCGAAGTCGCCAGACTTCGGGGAGAGACAGTCACCGTCGAATCGATTGCCCGAACTCTGGCGAGTTCGGTTACACAGGGCGGGTTTTGCCACCTGAATTCTCAGGTTATCCGATCAAGGTTAATTGATGCAAGCGGAAGGTCTCGCCTTGATTTGGGGTTCTGTATAGAATTCCGCCGTCAGAATTCGCCAGATTCGAAAGAACTCCAGAGAGCCTTCCGGACCGCCTGTGGCCGCTTTGAAAACCGACCGCCGGGCCCCGCTCGTGGTGACCGAGCAGGTGTCCCAGATGCGCCAGATCGTGTGGCAGGCCCAGACGCGCGGCTCTCGCGTGGGGCTGGTGCCGACGATGGGGGCTCTGCACGCCGGCCACCTCAGCCTGATTCAAGCCGCACGCGAACAATGCGATTTCGTCGTCGTGTCGATTTTCGTTAATCCCACGCAGTTCGGCCCACAGGAGGATTTCGCGAAGTACCCGCGCAATCTGGAAGTCGACCTCAAGCTGTGCGGCGAGGCGGGGGCCGACGTCGTGTTTCATCCCTCGGTCGAAACGATTTATCCACAAGGCTTCGCGACGTTTGTCGAGGTCGCCGGGCTATCGGACGTGCTCGAAGGAAAATTCCGCCCCGGGCATTTCCGGGGTGTGACAACCGTGGTGCTCAAGCTGTTGAATATCGTGCCGGCCGATTTTGCGTATTTCGGACAGAAAGATTACCAGCAGCAGACGATCATCCGTCGGATGAGCGCCGAGTTGAACCTGCCGGTGGAAATCCGGGTCTGCCCGACGATTCGCGAGCCCGACGGCCTGGCGCTCAGCAGCCGGAACGTGTACCTGAACGCCGACGAGCGCCGCTCGGCGCTGGCGCTATCGCGGTGCCTGCACCGGGCGCGCGACCAGATTACCGGCGGCCGGCGCGACGTGGCGAATATCCGCCACGAAATGTTCGACGAGCTGGCGAAGACTTCTCGCGTCCACGCCGAATATGCCACGCTGGTTCATCCGGATACACTCGAAGAACAATCTGAATTCTTGCCGCGCCTCGTGGGCGTTGTCGCCGCACGAGTGGGGGCGACGCGGCTCATCGATAATCTGATCATCGAGGCGTAGACCATGCGTTCCATTTTGTTCAGCATCCCGCTCGACGGCCGCGTCGACCTGGGGCCTTTAGGAAAAATCCCCGTCTTCGGCGTGGGGCTGGTCCTGGCCGCGTGGTGTCTCGTGCTCGCAGGATACGTCGTGCTCACCGTCCGTCGCGAAGGCTGGAAGTCCGTCAGCGGCTTGAGCCTCGTCATCTGGGGGGGAGTGGCGCTGGCGATCTTCAAGGCGGGCGAGTTTCAGATCAAGGCGATTCCTGTCTACGGCTACGGAACCATGCTGTTCGTGGGGTTTCTGGGGTCGGCCATGATCGCGGCGCGACGGCTGCGGAAAGAAGGCGTCGACGGTGAGATCGCCTGGGACGCGGCCATGTGGATCTTCGTGTGCGGCATTCTGGGCTCGCGGCTGTTCTACGTTGTTCAGTACCATTCCCGGTTCTTCGGCCCCGACCCGATCACCGGCAAAGCGCGGACGGCGTGGGAAACTCTCGTGGCGCTGGTCAACCTGCCGGACGGTGGGCTCGTCCTGTACGGCGGATTGGCTTTCGCGCCGCTGGCGTTTTATGTCTACAGCCGGTATCGGGGAATCCGGCCGCTGGCGTTTGCCGACATCGCCGTGACGTCGCTGTTTCTGGGAGTCATGTTCGGACGGCTGGGGTGCCTGTTGCACGGCTGCTGTTTCGGGAGTGTTTCGGATGTGTCGTGGGCGATGACATTTCCCGCGAAAAGCGTTCCTTTCGAAGCGCTCGTCGCACGCGGGCTGATCGACGAGAGCGCGACGTGCAGCCTGCCATTGCATCCCGCGCAGATTTACGACGCCTTGAGCGGACTGCTCCTCGCGCTGTTCACATGGGCGTATTATCCGCACCGGCGCTGGACTGGCGAGGTGCTGGCCCTGGGCTGGATTGCGTACCCGATCAACCGGTTCATGATCGAGTTTCTGCGGTCGGACGAGCCAGGACAGTTCGGCACGTCGCTGACAATCGCCCAGTGGTTCAGCATGGGCCTGTTCGCCGGTGGTGTGGCGTTCTACGTGTACCTGCAGAAGACGTCGCCCGGCCGCCAGCCCCTGGCAATCGCCCCACGCCCCGCATTGCAACCCGTGCCGCTGAAACGCGCCACGTCGTCGCACGCACCCGTCTTGCGCTCGTCGTAGCGCAAAGTAGATGCGGCATCCTGCCGCATCCGCGCTGGACTTCCGATCCGAATGTCATTGCTGCCGGCACCAATGTCAGCCGGCGAACGACCTCTGCCTCGTGGGCGAAAACCGGTGCTGGTCGTAATAGGGTTCGAATCAGGAGCGGATGGCTGATGCGGCAGGATGCTGCATCGACCAGCTTGGCCTATGGAACTTGGCGTATGCGCCGCGTGTTTCTACACTGAGATCGCGTTCCGACGTTCATAAGGATTTCTTTCACGACAAGAGGCGTGTCTCGTGCGCGTTGTTCTGGCGATGAGCGGGGGGGTCGACAGTTCGGTTGCGGCGCACCTGTTGCGCGAAGAGGGGTACGATGTGATCGGCTTGTTCATGCGATCGGGGGCGACCGAAGAAACGGTTTGCGCGACGAGCCCGGCCGCACTGCCGATCGTCCCTCAGCACAGCCATAAGCAGGGGTGTTGCAGCGCCAGCGACGCCGCCGATGCGCGGCGTGTGGCCGACGCGCTCGATATTCCCTTTCACGCGCTCAACTTCCAGGACGCGTTCGGCCGCATCAAGGATTACTTCGCCGACGAATACCTCGCCGGGCGGACCCCCAATCCGTGCGTGATGTGCAATAACTGGCTGAAGTTCGGCAAGCTGTGGGACTTCGCCCGGCAGGTGGGCGCTTCAAAAATCGCGTCGGGGCATTACGCGCGCGTCGTGCCGGCGGAAGGAGAGAGCCGCCCGGCGCTCGTCCGCGGAGTCGACGCCGACAAAGACCAGTCGTACGTGCTGTTCGGCCTCGGCCGCGACCTGCTGCAGCACGTGCTGTTTCCGGTGGGCGGTTACGACAAACAGGCGATTCGCGACATCGCACGCCGCGCCGGCCTGCGCGTCGCCGACAAGCCCGACAGCCAGGAAATCTGCTTCGTGCCCGACCAGGATTACGCCGGTTTCATCCGCCGCTATCGCGGAGAATCCGACACGAGCGGTGAACTGGTCGACACGGCCGGGCAGGTCGTCGGGCGGCACCAGGGCTACGAGCAGTTTACAATCGGCCAGCGGCGCGGGCTGGGGGTGGCCTTCGGATCGCCGCGGTACGTCGTCGCCGTGCGCCCCGAAACGCGGCAGGTCGTCGTGGGAACGCGCGACGACCTGGCAACGACCGAACTCGAAGCCGACCGGCTCAACTGGCTGGTCGATGATGTTCCCGACCGGTTCGAGTGTCGCGCGAAGATTCGATACCTGCACGAACCGGCTGCGGCCCACGTGGAAATCGTAGAAGGGAACCGGGCTGTCGTCCGATTCGCAGACGCCCAGTTCGGCGTCGCCCCGGGGCAGGCCGTTGTTTTCTACGACGGCGAGCGAGTTCTGGGAGGCGGATGGATCAGGTAGGCCTGCCCGCGCGTGCTGCGCGCCCGAACTCCGACGCATTCGGCTCGCGAGGCAAGTGCCGGAAGACTACGTCGGCAACTTCCATTCGTACATCGCCAGTTCGCCGTACATCAGGCAGATGCCGACGACCAGCGACGCGACGGCGACAAACAGCAGCGCCACGTACACATCCGGAGCGGGCGGCGGACCTTTGGCCTTCTTGCTAGAGCTTCGTGGTGACATTGTCCCCTTTCTGGATCACGCCGTTGCGCGAACTTTCGATGACCTCTCCGACTGCCCGATCAGGCTCGGTTTTGACGATCTTCATTCTGCCGAGGTATTTGGACAATTGCCCGTCTTTGCCTCCTGCGCGGTAGATCGACATTTCATGCCCCTTCTTCAGGCCGTCGTCGCTGCCGAGCGAGATTTCGACAAGCTCGCTGGCGCCCTGCCTGCGGGGGGGGCGGTTTTCGAGGATCTTGCCGTCAACGCGGGGAGGCGGGCTGGTGCGCGCGGCCAGTTCAGCGGCATCGGCAGTGATTCCCGCCGCTTCCAGGGCCTGTCGCAGAGTCGAATTCTGGCCGAGCAGGTCTTTGTTCTTGGCGACGGCCGTGCCCAGCGAGAGGGCGCTATTGTGCACCTGGTCTTCCAGGCGTGTGATCGTTTCCTGCTGCTCGTTGAGCTTCATGGCCTGGTCGTGCTTCAGTTTTCGAAGGATCGCCGCCTCGTCCCAGCGTGCAAGTGCTTCTTCGTGGGCGATTTCAGCTGATTCGCCCGCTGCCTTGAGGGCCACCGCGTTCTCATCGCGGGTCTTCTGCACCTGCGCCAGTTGCGCCTCCAGGGCCTTGTTGTTGGCGTCGACCTGAGCGGCGCGGCCTTCTGCCGCATTCACTTTGGCCGTCATCTCGTTCTTGAATCGATCGTAGTCGGCAAGCACAGTGTTTTTCTCGTCGGCGCTTTTGGCGGCAGCCTGCTTCTGTTTGTTGTAGGCGTCCCGCCAGCTCATATGGGTGTTGTAGACCACCGCGGCGAACGCCAGGAACAGCACGCTCAGGACGAGCTGCAACACAACCAGAATCTTACCGACAAAGTGCATGGCTTACTTCTCCTCGACGATAAACTGCGTGATCGTATGCGATGTGACATGCACCGGGTCGACCGCGCTGTGCGGTGGACGAGGCGCTGTGATCCTACTTGATAGTTCTTGTGAAACGGGCCGCTGCCGGCACCGGTTTGGAGCCGACGTCATCATATCCGCCCTTGCCTTCCTCGGCATCGAGCAGCTTCGCTCGCAGCCGCACGCGTTCGAGCACTCCCTTCGCCTGGAACAGCAGGTCGCGCTGCCGCTTGACGTTGGCTTCGGCATCGAGCTTCTGGGCGACGAGGTCTTCGTACTGGCTGCGAAGCCGGTACACGTCCTCGCGGAGCCGCTTGTCTTCGTCCTGCTTGGCCTGCAGTTTTTTGGATTCGGCGTCGAC
>JACQFH010000571.1 GCA_016200145.1 Planctomycetia bacterium
CATCGGTGCACTCCCTGTTCAACGATTGTCGCGTATGCCGACTACAGGCTAAAAATTTAGCCTATCCAGACCGTCCGGTCAACCCACGATTGTCCCTCCTCCACCGCAATGGCTGGCATCCCGGCGACAGGCAGTTATGATGCACAGGCGTGATCGATGACGCCCGCACAGGTGTTCGATGATCGAAATCGCCTCATGTGGCTCCGGCGGGCTGCAGCCCCTTTCCCGACGACCTGCTACGGCGAGACGCCCAAAGACCGCCCGCTGTGGCCCTCCGACGTGCTGGCGACAATGTATCGCGTGCTGGGCATCGACCCCACCCTGGAATTTCCCGACCACGCCGGCCGCCCCATCCCCGTACTGCCCGACGGCGAAGCGATCCGGGAGCTGGTGTAGATTCGTCGAGGATGCGGCACGTCCATCTAGAATCTGGGCCTGTTCTTTTGCGCCTGTGGCAGAGTCATTGGCATTCACTGTCGCGACACCAGGCGGTATCCTGACGGCATGTCTGCTCCATTTCCCGCCCGTACGCGATTTTCGATCTGCCTGCCGCGCCCGCTGGGGGCAGGCGTCGCCGCGATTGTGTTGACTCTGACCGCGCACCTTGCAGCCCGTCCTGCAGACGACGATTTCGATGAAGACGCGCCGATGCCGGTCGTGCAACCCGCCGTTCCCGTTACGAATGTCTTTGGCTTTGTGTTCGGCGAGGGATGCGACGCGGGCCTCGCGCGCGGTCAACTCGACACGTTGCTGCTTAAGAAGATCGCGGCCATGCATGTGGTTTGCGATCTGACCGAAGAACAGACTCGAAAGCTGCTGACGGCAGGGCGTGGCGACATCAAGCGGCTGATCGATCGAGTGGACGAGATCGGAACCCGCCTGAAACTTGTCGGGCCGGAGAAGGCCAGGGATAAAGGGCTGATTGCAGAGCTGAACGCAATCAAGCGCGGTCTCACGTCTGAGTTCGCAAGTACCGGCTCGCTGTTCGACAAGGTTCTGAAGCGCAACCTGACGGCTGAGCAGAATGCCAGAATCGTCACCCTGCAGGAAGTGGAACAGGCGGGGGCGCAGGTGTACGCCGAAGCAATCGGGCCGAATGCGATCCTCGAGATCTCTCTGTCCGGCGTCCTGTTCGCCGACGAGAGTCTGGCGCGCCTGAAGGTGCTGACAGGCCTGCAGGGACTGAACCTCACCAGCACGCCCGTCACCGACGCCGGCCTCGTTCATCTGCAGGGGCTGACGAACCTGCGAGCGCTCGATCTGACCGGCACGAAAGTCACGGATGCGGGATTGGCGAGCTTGAATCGCATGCAGGCCTTGCGGCGTCTTGAGCTCTTCAACACGCAGGTCACGTCGGCGGGCCTGGCACATCTGACCATATTGACGGACCTGAGAGAGCTGAACCTCAGCGACACGCAGGTCGCCGATGCGGGGCTGGCCCACGTCAAGGAACTGAAGAAGTTGCAGTCGTTGAACCTGCACAAGACGCATGTCACCGACGCCGGACTCGCGCATCTGACGGACCTGACCAGCCTGGAATGGCTGGATGTCAGCGGAACCCAGGTCTCCGACGCAGGCCTTGTTCACCTCAAGGGACTGCGAAACCTGCAATGGGTCAATCTCAGCAGCACGCGGACCACCGACGCGGGACTTGCCGGGTTGAAACGCGCGCTGCCAACCGCGAACATCTGGAAGCGACGCGTTCGGGACCAGGACTGATGCAGGGCTTTGCCCCCCGTGGAGCAGGTCGCTGACCTGCTCGTGCGGTCTTTGATGACGAAATGGTGTGGCACGCCCTGACCGGCAGGGAAGGGCGTGGTGCGCGTCGCTGGATGTCGGCTGCATTCATGCCCGCTTGGCTGGTGCTTGCTTGATTTCTCGGTCTTCCCATTCCTGGTCGATGTGCAAGCCCTGCCGCACGCCCTGCACCACGCCCTTCGTTCGTACCTCACTCAGGGCGTGCCACCCGACCCGTCGAGCAGCTCTTTGACGACGCGGGCCCGGGTCAGGTCGGAATCGGTCAGGTTTTCGCGACGGCCTTCGTGATCGAACGTCAGACGGAGGTGGTCGAGCCCGAGTGCCGCCAGGAGCGTGGCGTGCAGATCGTGCATGGTCACGACCTGCTCGACCGACTCGTAGCCGAACTCGTCGGTCGCGCCGTGAGCGTATCCGCCGCGAATCCCGCCGCCGGCCAGCCACAGTGAAAACCCGCGGCGGCTGTGGTCGCGCCCGTTCGCCCCCTGCGAGACTGGCGTGCGCCCGAATTCCCCCATCCACACGACGAGAGTCGAATCGAGAAGTCCGCGCGCCTTGAGGTCGCGCACCAGCGCCGCCGACGGCTGGTCGATTTCGCCGGCAACTTTCCGGGTGGCATTGGCGTTGTCGTTGTGGGTGTCCCACGGCTGACTCTTGAGGTACATTTGTGGCGGGCTGGTCGAGCCCGTACAGCGCCCGTGTGCCTGCCGTTTCGCCGGCGAGGTCGACGACCTCGGGCACGGCCGACTGCATCCGCGCCGCCGTTTCGAAGTCGCGCAGGCGGGCCGTCAGGTCGGTGTTTTCGGGAAACCGCACCGCGTGATCCTCGTTGAGGCGGCGGACTAATTCGAGCTGTTTGAGGCGCGCGCTACTGGAGATTTTTCCCGGCGTTCGCAGGTTGAGCACCGGGGCGACAGACAGGTCGCCGGCGTTAAAAGGCGTCCCCTGATGCCGGGCTGGAAGCCAGCCGGCCGACCAGTTGAGCGTGCCGTTGATCGGCAGCCCTTCGGGGTCGGGCAGCACGACGAAGGCGGGCAGGTTTTCGTTGGCCGATCCGAGACCGTAGGTCAGCCAGGAACCAAGGCTCGGCCGGTCGGTCGCCAGCGGATGGCCGCTGTGCGCGATGCGGAGCGCCGTTTCATGACAGACCGATTCGGTGGTCATCGAGCGTACGAGGCAGATGTCGTCGGCAATCGCCGCCGTGTGCGGAATCAGCTCAGAGAGCAGCATGCCGCTCTTGCCTGCCGGCTGAAACGTGAACGGCGACCCCAGCAGATTGCCGGAAGCCGACGGGGACAGCGTTTCCACCTTCTGCAGGCCGGGATAGGGCTGGCCGCTGCGCTTGGCCAGCTCGGGTTTGGGATCGAACAGATCCATCTGGCTCGGGCCGCCGTTCTGAAACAGGCAGATGATGCGTTCCGCCCGCGGCGGAAAGTGCGGTCCGGCCGTTCCAGCAGTCTCGGCTCCCCGCGCTCGCTCACCGCGCGCGTTCATCCACGCGAACGCGATCGACCCCAGCAGGCCGCTTGCCGAGCGACCGAGAAACGCGCGCCGCTGGATCGGCAGCAAATCGACATTCGGGAATTCACAGGGGTGAGACGACATTCGAGGCGATTACTCCAGATAGAGAAACCAGTTGCTCGCCAGCAGCATCTGGCAATAATCGGCCAGCGGCCGTTCCGCTGCTTCGGCGCCCGTGTATTGTCCCTGTTGCGCAGACAGGAACTCGCAGCCCAGCGCGCTCTCGGCAGCACTCGGATCACGGCCAATCGCGATTCGCCAGGCCCGGCGCACCAGATCGGTCGGTTCTGACCCGCCAGGCGCGGCGCGCAACCGCGCTGCAAACGCTTCACCGCGGGCGACGGCGAAGTCGGAATTGAGCAGCGCCAGCGACTGCAGCGGCACGGTTGACGACGGGCGGGCCGTGCAGACCGTGGCGACGGCCGGGGCGTCGAACACCTTGAGCAGACTGAGCGTTTGCGACCGCCGCTGCTGCAGGTAGACCGACCGCCTTCGCGCACCGGCGGCCGATTCGTCGACGATGACCTCTCCCACCGGAGTCTGCTTCGTCGGGATGTACGGTCCGAAGCGGACGGGGTCGAGCTCTCCCGCGACGGCCAGCATCCCGTCGCGAATCACCTCGGCTTCGAGGCGCCTGACGGGCCACCGCCACAACAGGCGATTGTCGGAGTCGGCGGCAAGACCCTCTGCGCGCGGCGCCGAGGATTGCCGATAGACGGTCGAATTCACGATCTTGCGGTGCAATGCTTTCTGGCTCCAGCCGGCGGCGACCAGTTCGCTCGCCAGATGCTCCAGCAAATCGGGATTGGTCGGTGGCGCTCCTCCCTGTCCCAGGTTGTCGGTCGTGGCAACGATTCCCCGGCCGAAATATTGCCGCCAGATGCGATTGGCATGCACGCGGGCGACAAGCGCCGCGGGACGGCCGCCGGCGCGCATCAGCCATTCGGCCAGAGCCAGGCGCCGGCCGGTGGTCTGCGCATCCTTTGTCGGCGGTTGCGGGCTGAACCTCGCGCGTTCGCCCTCTGTGGCATCCCGATCCGCGCTCGCGTCTGTCAGCATGCGCAGCACGCCCGGTTCGACGTTTTCGCCACGCAGGTGGTACAGGCCGCGTGTCAGCAGCGGCACGACGGGAGGCTTGGCCGACTTGTCGGTCACCCAGGCGATCGCCCGCCCCGGTTCCGTCTGTCGCTGCGCTTCGAGCTGCTTTCGTTGCTGATCGTACTCCTTGCGGCGGACGTCGATCTGTTTCCGCAATTCGGCCACGTCGTTCTGGCTATTCGCTTCGGCCCGGCTCAGCTCGACGCGAAATTCATCGATCACGTAGCTCCGACTGGCGCTGAAGAAAAACGCGAAGCCTCCGTCCGGCAGATCGGCCGCACTCAATTCGTGCGACTTGCCTTCGGGATAGCCGTCGACCAGGTGCTCCAGGCGGAATTTGTCGTCGCCGATGTTTGTAATCCGCACACCGTAGTTGCGCCCCGGGACATAACCCTCGCTGCCGATCGCACCGATCGGCTTCTGGTCGGCGCCGGGATAGTCGCGATAGATGCTCGTGGCAGTCGTGGGATTTCCATCGATCAGCAGATTGCCCCCGTCTTTCGGGCCGCTGTCGTCGAAGTCGTGCGCGGCCAGCATGTAGCCGATTCGCTCGGCGGGCCCGCCGCCAACCTTATTGTCGACGAGGTCGAAGGTTGCCTGGATCCACGAGTCCTTTGTGTCGGGGGTCCAGTCAAAGGCCGTGGTGGTCGACAGCCATGCTTCGGCGGGGCTCGCGATAATTTGCAGCGCACCATCGACCACCCGCGCGGCGTTCGGGGCCGTGCCGTCAATTGTTACCTCGCCGCCGGGATGGTCGTCTCCGGGGGCCGTGCTGCTCCAGCGGGTCTTCCAGGAATCGTCGTCGAACTTGTCGTGCAGCAGCAGCTCGGCCGGCTCGCGATGGTCCGCCAGCCACTGCCGGTATTCGCTGCGAAGCCCGGCCAGCTCGGTCTTGAGCCGCCGCTCGTTGTCTTCCCAGGCTTCCTTCTCGCCGGGCAGATACGCGTAGACGGTGCGATCTTTGGGGTTCACCCAGTCCTGGGGGTTGAAGGCGGGAAACATGATCGCCTGGAACTGATAGTATTCCTTCTGCGTGATCGGCTCGAATTTGTGATCGTGGCAGCGGGCACAGTGCAGAGTCAGCCCCAGCAGCGACGACGCCGTGACCTGAACCACCGCTTCGAGGGCCGCCCGCCGATCGACCTCGAACGCCTCGGGCTCCTGGACGCCGATGTCGGAGCCGTCCTGCCCGTTGCGCAGAAAGTGCGTGGCGACGAGCAGCTCGATATCATCGGGAGTGGTCGGCTGGCCGGAGCGGAACGAGGCCGCGAGCTCGTCGCCTGCGAGCTGCTCGCGAAGGAACCGGTCGAACGGCTTGTCGGCGTTCAGCGAGCGAATGACATAATCGCGATAGCGATAGGCCAGGGGGCGGTCGGTGTCGGCGCTGAAGTAGCCGTTGGAATCGGCGTAGCCGGCGGCGTCGAGCCAGTGCTTGCCCCAGCGTTCGCCGTAGCGCGACGAAGACAGGAACCGCTCGACCATCCGCTCGTAGGCGTCCGGCGCACGATCGGCCAGGAACTCTTCCATCTCATCGGGAGTCGGCGGCAGGCCCGTCAAATCGAACGCGACCCGGCGGATCAGCGCCGTCGGGCCGGCGTCGGCGCTCATCGTCAGTGCTTGCCGTTCGAGGCGGGCCTGCACAAAACGGTCGATGCTCGTGCGGACGCGGCTCGCGTCGCGCACGGCCGGAGGCTGCGGATTCTGCAGCGTCCGAAAGGCCCAATGATCGGCGGAGCCCTTCGCAGGCGCGGGCAATCCCGCGGCGCCACCCGCGATCCATTTGCGCAGAATTTCTTTCTCGGCCGCCGGCAGGGGCTTGTCGGGGGGCATCTCATCGGCGCTGATCCGCTGCCAGAGAAGGCTATTGTCGAGCCCGCCGCCGACCGCCGCACCACTTTCGCCCCCCCGCGCAACGCCTGCCGCCGTGCTCAGATTGAGGCTCGCCTTCGGCTCATTCGGCCCATGACAGCGGACGCAACGGCTCTTGAGCAGAGGCTGAATCGCGTCGTCGAACTCCGCCGCCGAGGCGGACGGAATCAGGACGCAGATCGCCAGGAGCCACGAGATCACAAAAGTGCCTGCGTCCATGTCCCGATCATACCGCACCAACCAGCCGGCGAAAACGAAAACCTCCGAGGATTCACGGTTGCAGCACGACTTCGACCCGGTCCACGATCGGATAACGGTCGCCGTTGTCGGAATGCAATTCGGCGCGGTATTGCATCCGGCGGTCGCCCGGCTGGAGTGAAAACGTGTCGTTCTTGACGGGGGTCCAGACATGCCGGGCCAGCGACTCGTTGTCCGCGGCCGAGCGCATGGCGAACACGATTCGCGTGCCCTCGGGCCGAGTCGCCCGGCTGGTCAGCTTGCCGGAGGCGGCCTTGTCGTTCCACGAAAAGACGCGCGACTCGAATGCCTGCCGATACTGGCGGTGATAGATGTGGCCGACGTCCTCGGCCCAGATCAGGTGCGGGCCGTTCGTCGGGAGCTTTTGAATCACCGGATTCTCGAAGCGCCGCCCGTCGTTGTAGAAGATGCGGGACTCGGTGCGGTGATCGCCGTGCCGGGTATGGGCATTGACGGCCAGATCGATCCGGCCGTCGCCGTTGAAATCGCCGGCCATCGTGTCATTGACCGAATCGCAGAAGAAAGTCGTGCGGCGGCGCGTCGCGAAACCCAACGCGCTCCCCCAGTAGATGTGGCAGGCCAGGTCCTCGCGCGTCAGCTCGCCGCTGTGCTGGGGCGAGACAAGGTCGAGATGCCCGTCGCCGTCGAAATCGGCGACCGTCCGTCCCAGCGGCGAGAAACCGGGAAGCCACTGGGCGTTCGAGTGCCGATATCCGTCGCGTCCCCCCCAGAAAATAATCAGTCCCATGTCGCGATGTCCCGAAACGGGATCGCTGTAACTCCCGGCGAGCAGATCGAGCCAGCCGTCGCCGTTGAAATCCGCCGCATCGACTCCCACGGGGCCGGCAATCTTGAGCCGCTGTTCGCGCTGCGTGTCGAAACCCTGCGGGCCGCCCCACAGAATGCGGACACAGTCGAGCGTGCGTGTGGTCACCGCAATGTCGAGCCACTGATCGCGGTTGAAGTCGGCGACCAGGTGCTCCTGCGCGTAGCCGTCCATTTCGAGGGCCACGCGACGCCCCGGCCCCGCCGCCGAAAAGCCGTCTGCGCCTCCGTAATAAATGAACAAATTTTCCTTTTCGCCGCCGTGCTCCGGGCCAAACGGTTCGAGCACGAGATCGAGCCAGCCATCGCGATTCAGGTCGGCCACGCTGCTGGTTCCCAGAAAGTGCTCGTGCAGCACAGTGCGCTTCGTCGAATGCTCCAGTCCCTCGGGACCACCCCAGAGAATGTTGGCCCCCAGCGTCGGATCGCCATGCGCGTGCTCGCCGGCGTGCCCCGAGTTGAGCACGATCAGGTCGGTGAATCCGTCGGCGTTCAGATCGCTGGCGCTCGCTTCGTAGCCGCTGTGAAACGGCAGCTTCCAGACCCGCTCGGGATTGAACCCCGCTTTCCCGCCCCAGAAAACGTGCAGCGGCACGGCTTCATCGAGCTGTCCGCCGATGCTGTTGCAGAACACGGCCCGCGCCGGGAGTTCCTTTTCGGCGGCGACGGCGGCGACGTGCAGCGTTCCCGACGTTCGAATTCCGGTCGCACCCTTCTGGAACCCGCGCCGGCCGTCGCCAAACCAGACGAACGACTCGCCGTTGAATGTCTTCTCCCCCTGGTGGATTGCGACCGCTAGGTCGGTGAAACCGTCGCCGTCCATGTCGGCCGCCGCGGTGGCCACGGCCAGTGGAATCTCGAGGTTCGTCACCCGGTCGCGCGAGAAACCAGCGGTGCGACCCCAGAGAATCCGCACGACGTCCCTGGCCTCTTTTCCGGCGCCGGCCTGCTCGCCTCCCGCGGCGCGAGCCTGATCAAACTGCGTCAGCACGAGATCGGGAGCGGCGTCGCGGTCGAGGTCAGCGATCGTGACGTTCGTCGCCGGGAATGCAGGGATTACCTGTGGTTCATCCCATTTGCGGTTTGCAGTCGCGGCAAGAACGCAGATTTCTGCGCTGGCGCGACCGATGACGAGGTCGGCCCGGCCGTCTCCGGTGACATCGCCCGCCGTGATGCACGTGACATCGGCGAACGGCAACGGGATTTCGGTCTGCGCCGGAGACCAGCGACCGGCCGCAGCGCTTGTGTTCCAGATCAGAGTCAGGCGACGATCCGAACGCAGGACGGCCAAATCGCGGCTGCCATTGCCGTCAAAATCGCCGGCGGCAATGGTCGACGCGGCCGGCACGCCGAGGTCGTGTTTCTCGACCGCCGAAAATCCGCCGGCGCTGCCCCAATAGATGCGGATGATGCGCCCATCCGGCTGATCGGGCATCCACCGCGCGCTCCCCAGCACGGCGATGTCGGGCCACTCGTCGCCATTCAGATCGACGATAGCGACAGCCGACGCGCCGTTCATTGGGAGCGGCGAATTGATTTGCTGCGCTCTCCAGCCGCCGCTTCCACCCCAGGCGATCGTCACAAACCGGCGATCATGATGCACGCCGATCAGATTGGGGCAGAAGACCAGGTCGGTGAACCCGTCGCGATTCAGGTCGCCGCACGCCACCTGCTGCGAGCCTTCGACGGCAATATCAAGACTCGTCGCGAGGCGGCCCGGCCCGAACGTGCCGCACGTGGCGGGGAGCATCTGATACGTGTTGTGCGTGCAGTTGAAGATAATGTCGAGATGTCCGTCTCCATTGAGGTCGAACCGGTTGATGGTCCGCAGTGTTCCGTCGCGCGCGGCGTAGAGATTGTGCCCGCCGTCGTCGAACGTCCCCTGGGAAAACTCCTCGAAATTGTCGTCGACAAACTGGATGGCCTTGGCGGCCTGTTCGCCGGAGCGCACCGTGGTCAGCCGATCGATCTCGACATTCCTGATCGTCTGACTTTTGCCGTTCGGCCAGAAAATTTCGAGATTTACGGGTTGCCCGTGGTCGCCGAGTCCGAAATGCAGCGTCAGATCGTTCTGATTACCCTGTCCGGTGCCGGCCTCGACGTGGCGCGTCAGGGTCTGGCCCTGCAGGGAAATACTGACTTGCGCGCCGATCGCAGACCGGTTGATCGTGCCGCCGTCGCCGGCGAGGTGAATCTCCAGCCAGTGCTTTTTCGCGGTGACATTCTCAAACAGCTTGCCGGCGGTGACGAGGTCGAGGTCGCCGTCATGATCGAAGTCTGCCCAGGCGGCCTGATACGTCGGCGGCAGCGATGCCAGCCCGGCCGCCGGGGTCGCGTCGACGAAGGCGAAATCTCCGGCATTTCGAAACAGAACGGGATTGTTCTTGCGGCCGAACGACGCCGTTTCGTAGACGGTCGTGAAGAACAGGTCCAATCGGCCGTCGTTGTCATAGTCCCCCGCGGCGGGACTGGCGTACGACTCCTGGTAGAAGACGCCGCATGGGCCCAAGTCTTCGAATCTGTGATTTTTCGCGGCGCCCAAGGTCAAACTTTCCATCGTTGTCAAAGTCGCACCACGCGGCGCCGATGGAATGCCCCCCGGCGAAACCGGGAGAGGTACCGACGGCGTTGTATTCGGCGGCGACGTCTTTGAATTTGCCCTGGCCGTCGTTGAGCCACAGCAGGTTCGGTTGCAGGCGATAGTTCGATACATACACGTCGAGATCGCCATCTTGGTCGAAGTCGCAGGCCGTCACGCCGCGCGCGCGAAAGCGAGCGGCGCTCCAGGCCAGATGGAACGACTTGCCCTTTTCGTTCACCAGCAACAGGTCGGGATAAGTGATCCCCGCGTCCCAGTCTTCGTAACCTCCGACGTACAGATCGACGAAGCCGTCACCATTGAAATCGCCCCAGCATGCGCCCACGGAAACGCACTTGGGCAGCTTGGGCATTTCGATCGGCTCAAATGCTTTGCCGGAGTTGTTGCGGTACACGCGCAGCGACGAAAAGGAAAACAGGTCTGCGAAACTGTCGTTGTCGAAGTCGGCCGCGACGACCTCGCCGAGTCCCTCGGCCAGCTTGACGAATCCTTTTCCCGCATTGTTCCGCCAGACGACGCCACCGGCACACAGATCGGCCCAGCCGTCGTTGTCGACGTCCACCCAGCAGGCCTGCGAATTGGCCAGTTCCAGCCCCAGTTCGCCCGTTCGGTCGCGAAACGTTTGCGCGGCTGGTGATTCTTCGGCAATCGCGACAGGTCCGGCCGTCAACAAACACGCGACTGTCAGGACGCGGATCGCGTAACCGCATGCGGAGAACGGGTTGCGGGAGGATACGAGAATCATCGGGGAATTCACTTCCTGTCTGGACACGAAAGGCGCGGCGCCTGCCAAAGCGCCCCATTATAGTGACCTTGCGAATTCGGCTGATACCTCGTCGATTTGAATCGGCCCAGGTCGCCGGCAGACGTTGGGGGCAAGACACGTTCTTGACATCGCCGCGGCGCATTCCCATAAAGGCGCCATGAATCTCCGAATCATCTATTGTCATTGCTTCTTGATCCTGTTGGCCGGGGGAAGATACTCGCGGGCTGAAGAGCTGGTGACGTTGCGCGGCAAGGATGTCGAGCTTGTCGTGGCCCCTGCGGGGGGCGCGATCGTCCGATTCCGGTTTCGGGATGACGAGACAAACCCCCTGAATTGGGAAGTCGCGCCGGATCTGGAGCGTCGTCCGGAAAAGGCGCCCGTCCTCCGCGGCCATTTCCTGTGCCTCGACCGCTGGGGCGCGCCGTCGGCGGCAGAACAGGCTCACGGCATGCCGTTCCATGGCGAAGCGCCGCTGGTCGTCTGGAGCGTGGAGAAGTCGCCAAAAAGCTCGGCGGGAACAATCTCGGCCGAGATGAGTTGCGTGTTGCCGATGGCAGGGATGCGAGTCGCTCGCCGGATCGCACTCGACGAGGCGGGCTCGGTCGCACTGGTCACCGAACGCGTGACCAACACGAACAAGCTGGGACGCCTGTACAACATGGTTCAGCATCCTTCGATCGCGCCACCGTTTCTGAATGAGGGCACGCTGGTCGATACGAACGCCCAGGAAGGATTCGTGCAGGATGAGCCGGTGCCTGCGTCGCGAAGCAACGCTGGTCGCTGGCCAACGCTGAAGATCCAGGGTGGGGAAGTTGACCTGCGGCGCTTTCGCTCCGATCAGACAGACGCGCAGACAGACGCCGCCCAACACGATGTCAGCTCGTTCGTGTTCGCGGACCAGGAATCATTCGGCTGGGTCGCCGCCACCAGCCCCAGTCACAAACTGCTGCTGGGCTACGTCTGGAAAACGTCCGATTACCCGTGGCTGAACATCTGGCGTTACCGGCTGAAAGGCAAGCTCGCAGCACGCGGACTGGAGTTCGGCACGACCGGCTATCACCAGCCGTTCCCGGTCCTGGTGCGGCAGGGTCGAATTCTTGATCGGCCGACGTACGAGTACCTCGACGCCGACGAAGCCGTGAGCAAATCGTATCTCAGTTTTCTGGCCCGCGTGCCGGCCGACTTCGAAGGAGTCGGCGAGCTGCGATTCGAAGGTGGCGCGATCCGACTGCGCGAGAAGCGTGACGTCAATCCGCGCAGAATTGAGATACGCACCGGCCTGACCTTCTCGCCGCCGTGAAGTTCCTTTGCGCCTTCCCGGCGTGGCGTGAGGCACTTTTTTGTCTGTGGTCCTGGCAGGTCAGAGACCATGTGGAGCAGGTCTCTGACCTGCTCGTCCGTTGCCGCGAACAGCCAGGCTTCCGAAAAACATCCACAGCGAAACCGGAATGCGGATTCGCCTCCGCGGCGGCTTGCCCAGCGTCGGATCGGGAACTAGTGTCGCCGGAGTGCTCATGCCGATAGTCTGCCCCGCCGATCGGGCAAGTCATCGTCATCCGTGGCTGCCATTCACCTCGCCCACCGTCCGGCCTGAAAGGCCACAATATTCCAGCCCAGGGCAACGCCCTGGGGAAACATCCAAAACACGGCCCCAAGCCCTGTCAGGGCGGAATCATCTCGCGCGGCAGGCGAATGGCGCAATCACCGCCGCGTATATTTCGTCCAGGTCGTCGCGCTCGTCGGAACGACGGTGTGTTTTCCCTGCGGAATGCCCAGCAGAATCCAGCGGCGAAGCGCACTTGCAGTTGCGGAATTATTGTCGTCCGCGAGTTTGCCGAGCGGCCAGTACAAAATCAGCGTGCGCTGCGGCGGTCCTGATGAATAACTCTGGCTTGTGACCCAGCACAGCGGCCCGAAGCTGAGCACATACAGGACCGGAACTCCCAGAACACCCGCCGCCGTCCGCTTCGCCCACCGCTCCTTCCGGTTCACTATCCGCACTGTCAGCCACACGCAGAATGCGGCAAAGGCGACGGCCAGGGTGGAAACGACAATCATCATAGAGACCCCCGCCGGTTCATCCGGCAGGTGAACAAGTTTCCCGAGCTAGACGGCACGCCCCTTCCTCCTACTTCTCCCCTCTCCCGGCCGCGGGAGAGGGGCTGGGGGTGAGGGGGACATCCCGTCTTATCGGCGGACTGTCACTGCCACAATTTCCGCGGCGCGAGATTCTCCCAGCACGCGAGCGACCAGACTCCGTAGGCGTTCCAGGTCCGCCGGGGTGGCTACTTCGCCATAGAGGTAGACACCGCCGCTTGATGCTCTGACGATTTCAATTGCGGCAAACGCCGGATCGCCGGCGATCTCCGCACTGATGAGCCCGCGTTCATTCCGATACTGGCGGTTATAGGCTCCTTGTTCTCCCCAAAGTCCTCCGAGGATGAATCCAGCGCCAGAGCAGATGCCAATCGCGAGAAGAGTCCACGTGATCGCGACCAGCCACCGCAATCGTGCGAGAGATTTGGGTTGCTGGCTGGCAGGGTCATGTGCCGAGTCGGGCGTCGGATGCAACCGAATTTCTCGCCAGCAGAATAGTGCGACCAGGACCAGCCCGATGAACAGGCCTCCGGGCGCGCCCTGCGTCAACCCCAGGCCGATTCCCACACTGACCGGATCAAATCCAGGTTCCATGCCGGCATGGAAGACAGCCCGATAATATTCCGGCGCGAGTTTGCCGATCCCGTAACCCAAAGCGCTCCCAAAAGCAGCCCCCGCGAGAATGCAACCGAGAATCGTGGCGAGGGCTTTGCGAATCGTCATACAATTCTCCGCCGCAGACACAGGTGCATTTACTGCGCGGTCAGTAAGCACCTCCGGGGTCACTTCCGCTGCTCGATCCGGTACAGGTGCGTTTCGCTGCGCTGGATTAGCGATCGGCCGGTGACGGCCGGCGACGCGCGAAAGAAGCCGGTCAGTTCGTTCGTGGCCAGAATTCGCAGCGCCCTCTTCGGGGCCACGACGGTCGTTTTGCCCTGCTGGTTGGTGCAGTAGATCCGGCCGTCGGCGTACACCGGAGACGACCAGTAGTCCCCTCCGCCGAGCCGCTCGGCGTACACGACCTTCCCCGTCATGGCCTCCAGGCACGTCATCACGCCCCCGTCGTCGACAACGTAGATCAGATCGCCGATCAAAAGCGGCGTCGGATGCCGCGGCATGCCCTTGGCGAAGTCCCACGTCACGTGCGTGGCCGTGACGTCGCCGCGCCCGTCCGGTTTGACGGCGTACATCTTCTTATCAGTCCCCGAGAGCATGAACACCAGCCCGTGCCCGAACAGCGGCCGGGCCGCCGTCGAATGGCCGCCGAACCGGAACCGCCACAGTTCTTCCCCCGTCTGCGGATCGTAAGAGATCGTCGCCATCGACGCCTGGCTGATGAGCTGCTTGCGGCCGTTCGCCTCGATGACGAGCGGCGTGCCGTACGCCTTCTTGAGATCGCCGTTGTCGGTCCCGTAGTCGATGTCGCGATCCTTCTTCCAGACCGTCTTGCCCGTCCGTTTGTCGAGGGCGACCACGTACTGGTAGTCGTAGTCGTCGAAGTGCACGATCAGCAGGTTGTCGTACAGGATCGGAGAACAGGCCGGCCCGCGCCAGTGCTTGCAGGGAAGATCGTGCCGCGCCCAGATCGTTTTCCCGCTGTTTGTGTCGAGACAGGCCGTGCCGTAACTGCCGAACGTGACGTACACGCGCCCCGCCTCGATCACCGGCGTCGGCGAGGCGAACGTGTTGTACTGGCGCGTATTTTCCGGCTCGGCGGTCTCGAACAGCTTCAGGTCATGGACGATTTTTCCCGACTGCCGGTCGACGCACACGGCGAACGACTGCTTACCGTCATTGGTCGCCGTCGTCACCCAGATCTGGTCCCCCCAGACAACCGGCGACGACCAGCCAGCGTCGTGGATGGCAACCTTCCAGACGATGTTTTCGGTTTCGCTCCAGGTCAGCGGCAATCCCGTCGAATCCGAGTGGCTGTTGTTCCGCGGCCCATGCAGATTCGGCCAATTCTCGTCAGCCCCGGCCCGTCCGGTACAGGTCACAAGACAAATCACGAACAGAACGAGAAGTCGCCGCATGGAATACCCTTGAAGATAGAACAATGGTGAGTCGAATCACGTGGAACAGAGACAGGCCTCTGGCGACGTCGCTCAATCCGCCGTCGACGTGGCGGGCGCCTGCCCCTGTTTTTCAGCACGACCTATCGTGTCGGCCCCGCCCCGCGAATGCAAGATCACGCAGCCACCCGCGTGCAGTCCAGACGGCAGAAACGAGCCCACGGATGGCGTGGCAATCCCACGGATGAAGAGTGCAGAACCGCGAAATGCGATAGCGACGCGCAATCGGCATTTCGAAAATACGATCCACAGATTTCCAAGATTTCCGCGGATAATCCTGATGCAGGGCCTCTTCAATCTGCGAAAATCTGCGCAATCTGTGGATAGTCCAGGTGGTCTCGACACTCCATTCCGCTTTGGGCATAATCCCGCGTGTCCGTGAGTCGATAGACGGGGGCAATGGACGATGACGACGCGCACGCTGCTCGCTCCCCACCGGGCGACTTTTTTTCTGCTCTGGGCCTGGGCTGCTTGCGGTGCGACCTGCGCCCTGGCCGCGGAACCTGAAAACGAAGCGGCCGGCAACCGGTCTGTCGACGAAGACAGCGTCATTGACTCGTTCCCGATTGACGGGAATGGGAATCTGCTGCTGATTCCGGTGACGATCGCCGAGACGCAGCATTTTTTCATCCTGGACACGGGGGCCAACGTCTCTGCCTTTGGGCCTGGGCTGAAAAATTATCTGACGCCCAGCGGCCAGAAACGGGTCATCAACGGCGGGGCAACATACGACGTTTACGACTGCCCGACTGTTTCCGCAGGACGATCCGAATGGCGCGCGAAACACGGTGTCATTTCCGCCGACCTTTCCAATCTTCAGCCATGCGCGAGCCATCCCATCTCCGGGATTCTGGGAATGGACTTCCTTTCCGACAAGGTTCTGCAGATCGACTTCGACGCACGCCGGCTCTCATTTTCGAAGCGCGAAACGCAAGTTGCCGGCCAGCGGATTCCCCTGCACATCGGCACGGATGACCTTCCCCAGGTCGATATCGACTTGCCGAACGGCAGCACGGAAAGGTTCATTGTGGACACAGGCTATATCGGATTCTCGAGCGGTCATCTCTGCGAACGAACATTTGGCCGTCTCTCTGACAGGGGCCATTTGAATCCGTTCAGCGGCCAGACGGAGTCAGCCATATTTGGCGGTACGCGCCATTCGCGCGAAGGTGTGCTGGCGTGGATCTCCCTGGCCGGGGCGCGGCACGAAATGCAATTCTTCGATGAGCACAATTCGCACGACAGCTCAAACGCGATTGGATTGGGCTATCTTGCGAGATTCAAATTGACATTCGATTTTGAGAACCGAGTGTTGATCCTGGACGAGGGCAAGCGGTTCAATTGGGTCTGTCCCGTGAACTGGGCCGGGATTGATATCGCCATGGCGGACGGAGTTTCTCGCGTCCTCGAAGTCGAGAAACAGAGGCCGGCCTGGAATGCAGGCCTGCGACCGGGGGACGTTTTTGTGTCACTCAATGGGCACGATGCAACGCACATGCGCTTGGACGAAATTGGATCGACGCTGCAGTGTGTGATCCTTAAGCCGTCGACGACGAACGTTCACTTCACGTGGGGAGGCGCGCCCTTATTCAAGCTGAAAGTCCCCGGCCGGGCAGTCTCTGTGAAAGTCGTGCGGCCCCCGAGTGACGAGCCGCACGAATTCACATTATTTCGCCCAGACCCCCGTCCCGCGTCAACTCGCCCGTAGGTCGCGCACGTGCGAGAAAAAAAGGTCGGAAATCGGAATAAAGGGGACGCAGCGCTTTGATGGAAACGAGTGGCTCCATTGGGCCACATTCCCCCCCCCCCCCCCCCCCCCTATGTAAGGGGGGGCCAGGGGGGGCGTTCCGCACCACCGGCTCCCAACTGCATACGGACGGAACAAATCAGCCACGGATGAAACACAGATCAAACACGGATATGGGTTGTACGCCTCGTTTAACCGCAATCCCGGGCACCGCCGCGGATAGCGGTGGTCGATGCGCGTGTCGAGCGCGCGAAACGGATCCGAACCGAAAAATCACAGCGTTCACACAAACAGCTCGTGGATCTTTCTCCGTTCAACTCTTGAGGAACTTCCCGTTACGGGTTGATGGGCACGACGAGGTATCCGAGTTGGTGAGCTTTGGTCTGGAGTGATCTGATTTGTCGGTAACGGAATTGCTGCTCGTACCACTGAACACCTTTGTCCACGTAGTCCCACC
>JACQFH010000572.1 GCA_016200145.1 Planctomycetia bacterium
ACACCGGACCGGCCGAAGGCGTGGGGGTCAGACAGGATTTCTGAATAGTTATAGCGTGAATATTTCCCAAGACACGTGCTTTCACCTCACCGCCAGTCCGCTCCGCATCCGCCAACAGGACGGTCACTTGCGGCAAATCTCCGATGCGCCTCAATTTCGCGGCGCAGTTCGTACAAAATGATTCTTGCCTCGAAAATCGACACAACATATTGCCTGGGATTTGGTTGCGGATTATTCATCTGAGGATTCTCGACTTGCGCAAAAAGGCCACTTTGACACGAGCATGCGCTGGTGATGCGCGCCTGCGGGTGGGTTCTGCACCCGGTTCTCGCGCGCCGTGATGAATAGCGTGCGCCACTGAGGCCCGCAGGCGGCTGCCTGGCCTCACGGAGTCTTCGACAAGGCGCCCGGCCCTCGCGCGGCAGCGTCCTGTCCGTGGGAGTTCAGCGGGGGTCGCGCCGGCACGAAATACCGCCGGTCATTATCACACTCTGCACCGGAATTATTTCCAAAATGCACCGGCCGACAACTGGTGCGGACGCAAAAAATAAAAAAGTAGCGGAAGTCGTACGACTTCCGCCGTGAAGCCGCGCTGACGCGCTCTTCCCGCAGCGACTCGGTTTCGAGTAAATTCGAGGCAGGGATTGAGTGTGAGACACAACCAGCGAGGGTTGAAGCGATGAGCCTGTTGTCAATCGTTCTGATTTCCGCCGCCTGCCTGCTCGTGGCGTATTTCACGTACGGCCCGCTGCTGGCGCGGCTCCTGAATCTGCGGGCCGACGTGCCGACTCCGGCCGTCACGCTGCGCGACGACGTCGATTACGCCCCGATCGATTCCAAATTTCTGCTCAGCCAGCATTTTTCAGCCATTGCCGCGGCCGGCCCGATCGTCGGCCCGATCCTGGCGGGAATCGCCTTCGGCTGGCTGCCGGCGCTGATCTGGATTCTCGTGGGTTCAATCCTGATCGGCGGCGTCCACGACATGACGTCGCTGACGGCATCGATCAGGCACAAGGCGCGTTCAATCGCCGAGGTCGTTCGCGATCACATGAGCCGGCGGTCATACATCCTGTTCTTGAGCTTTGTGTGGCTGGCGCTGGTTTACATCATCGTCGCGTTTACCGACATCACGGCGACGTCGTTTCTCGAGGAACCGAAACTGGACGACGGCTCGGTCGTCGAGTCGGCCCGCAAGATCACGGGAGGCGGGATCGCAACGTCGTCACTGCTGTATCTGGCGCTGCCGATCATTATGGGCCTGCTGCTGAAGTACACGAAATTAACGGTCAACTGGGCGACCGTGATCTTCGTCCCGCTGGTGGGCGTGGCCATCTGGGTCGGGCAATACATTCCGTTCGACATTGCCGAAATCTGGAACCTGTCGCCGGCGACGGCGCAGAAAGTCTGGAATGTGTCGCTCGTCATCTACTGCGTGATCGCATCAGTTCTGCCGATGTGGCTGCTGCTCCAGCCGCGAGGCCACCTGGGAGGTTATTTCCTGTATGTCGCGCTGGCCGGGGGCATGCTGGGACTGATCTTCGGCGGACGCACGGTTCAATATCCCGCGTTCACCGACTGGGCGGTCACGGTCAAAGGGAAAGAGATGACCCTGTTCCCCATGCTGTTCATCACGATCGCCTGCGGCGCCTGCTCCGGATTTCACTCGATCATTGCCTCGGGGACCACGTCCAAACAGTTGCGTACGGAGCCCGACGCACGGCTCATCGGCTATGGCTCGATGCTGCTGGAGGCGATGGTCGCCGTCGTCTCGCTGTGCTGCGTGATGATGCTCTTGCCCGGAGACCCGAATCTGAAAAAAGGGCCGAATTTCCTGTATGCGCACGGCGTGGGGGAGTTCTTGAGCGTCATTCACATCGCTCGTGAATTTGGCATCGCCTTCGGCCTGATGGCGTTCACGACGTTTGTGTACGACACGCTCGACGTGTGTACCCGCCTGGGCCGCTACATTCTGCAGGAATTGACGGGCATGCAGGGGCGTGCCGGCCGCTGGCTCGCCACCGGTCTTACGGCGGGCGTGCCGCTGATCTTTCTGATCTGGCAGCCAGTCGACGCCCAGGGAAAGGTCGTCGAGCGCTGGAGGATCTTCTGGGACCTGTTCGGGGCAAGCAATCAATTACTGGCCGCGCTCACGCTGCTCGGCGTGACAGTCTGGCTGTTCAAGACATACCGCGCCAAATGGGTGCTGGCAGTCACCGGCCTCCCGTGCGTCTTCATGTACACGATGAGCATGTGGGCACTGGTCCAGATACTCTGGCCGCTGGCGTCGGCGGTGGGGGCCCGCCAGTTCGACGTCACCGGTCCCCTCGGCAGCCCTGTCCCGTGGGTAGCGCTCGTGCTGGCGACGCTGGGCATCCTGATCCTCGTCGAAGCCGTGCGCATCGTCCTTTCAGGACTGACGGGCCCTCCCAGTCGCCAGGCGCAAACCTTGCCCGCTGCCACGGCCTGACACATCGTTTGACCCTGAGCCGCGCACCGCCGCGAATCGCGGTGGCCCGACGGCGAGCCTTCAGCGCTTGCCTTGTTTCTTGACCGGCTGCAGCCACAGCACGACAGTGCCCGTCGCGGCGAAGCAGGGCCCTTCGCCGTAGCGCCAGAACACCGGCATCTGTTGCGCGACGTCGATCGCAAACACCACGGCGCCGTGGATCAGGGCCGCATACGCCATGAATCGGATCAGCCGCTCGTAGCGCACGACGTCGAATGAGATGAACACGACGATCGCCCCGTGCAGTACGTACATCGCCGAGGCGCTGCGGGCCAGGTACCCCACAATCGGCCCGTCCGGCAGCGCCCCCAGCCCGACCAATTGGTGCACGGCATCAATCCAGGCTTCCGGCACGACGACGGCGGCGAACGCCAGCAGATCGATACCTCCCAGGATTCGGAGCACAAGCGACAGATTTCGTTCCGATCTGGACACTGCTGGCATCGCTCCCGGCAAGAACTGCAACCATTTCTACCCAACAATAGCCATTTTGAGATTTGTGCGAAATCGGGAGGGCGAGGCTCCTGGTGGCTGACGCTCGCGGCTGCCGTTAGAATCGATTCATGCCCCAAACCGCACTCCGTATCGACGGCGAAGTCGCCAATCCGCTGACGCTCACCTACGAAGATTTGTCGGCCATCCCCGCCGACGACCAAGTCCCGGACGTCAGCCGTTTTCATCCTAAACGTCAGGGGGACGGCGTGACACTCGACTCGCTGCTGGCCAAGGCCACGCCGAAATCGACCGCTACTTATCTGACGCTCCACGCCACGGCTGACGATTTCCACGCCAGTATTCCGCTGGCCGAAGTGCGCGGCGAGGGAGTCGTCGTCTATCGGCTTGCGGGAGGGCCGCTACCGGTCAAGAACGGCGGACCGATCCGATTCCTGATCCGCAATCCTGCCGCCTGCCACACCGACGAGCTCGACGATTGCGCCAACGTCAAATTCGTCGACCGCATCGAGCTGACAGCAGGCAAAGGGCACGACAATCGCCCGCACGACGACGCCGAGCACGAAAAGCTGCACAGTCACTGAGGACTTCGGCCCGCAGCGCGTCAACGAAACCCACGGGGCGCGACCCGTGGGTGAAATCCAATGCTGAGGACTGAACCGAGTCGGGAACATCCGACTGTGGGCCGCGAGGTTCTCTGTCGGCCAGTCCTCAGCAATTACCGACTGAGTGCAAGGCCCGTGCCAAGGCGTTACGACACCGCAACCGCGCCCAACTACGAGCTGAATCAGCAGCAAAACCGGCAATTTGAGAAGGCACGAGAACCTTCGCACCTGCCGCCATACGGCGCGGGTGTCGTCAAGACTGTCGCGCCCGACATCGAAGTGACGACAACGCGTTCATCCCGCCGTAGGTCAGGCTTTCCAGCCTGACGGCGGCTGGCATCCGCTAAGAAATTCCCGGATACTGAACTATGCCTGAATTTGTTTCCGAGGTTTGAATGACAAGCTCCACGATTTTTGCTCGCCGCTACGACAACGGCGAAGCGGTTAGAATCACGATTGCCCGCGACAAGATCACTGCGGTCGAACCGGCCTGGCCCGATGGGCCGATCGCGGCCTGGCCATATGTCGCTCCTGGCCTGTTCGATTTGCAGATCAACGGATACCGCGGGGTCTGGTTCAACGACCCGGCCCTCACGGCGAGCAAAGCCATTGCGGCCATCGAACCGTACTTCGCCCATGGCGTCACCCGGCTCTGCCCGACGCTGATTACCAGCTCGCATCAGGCGCTTTCAACCGGGTTCGCGGCCATCCGTCAGGCGTGCGAGCAGTACCCGTGGCTCGATCACGTCGTCCCCGGATGCCACTTGGAGGGTCCGTATCTTTCGGGCGAGGACGGCCCTCGGGGGGCCCATCCGAAGGCCCACATTCGGCCGGCCGACTGGGACGAATTCTGCGACTTGCAGAAGACCTCGGGCAACCGAATTCGCCTAGTCACGATCGCCCCCGAAGTGCCGCACGCCCTTGAGTTCATTCGCCGAGCGGTGCAATCCGGAGTGCGAATTGCCATCGGCCACACGGCTGCGACCGGCGAGCAGATTCTCGCAGCGGTCGAAGCAGGGGCGACGCTCAGCACGCACTTGGGAAACGGCGCGCATCCGATCATTCGCCGGCACCCGAACTACATCTGGGAACAACTGGGGGAGTCGCGTCTCACAGCCAGCATCATCACCGACGGCCTGCACCTTCCCGAAAGCGTGATCCGTTCGATCGTCCGCGCCAAGTCGGTCCAGCAGACGATCATCACCTGCGATGCCTCAGGCTGGGCCGGCAGTCCTCCCGGCGTGTACGAAAACGACCTGGGCAAAGTCGAGGTGCTCGACGACGGCCGGATCGTGGTGGCCGGTCGGCAGGAGCGCGACATCCTGGCCGGTTCCGGCGCCGCCACCGACGACTGCGTCGCGTTCGCCGCGAAGTGCGGCGCCGCGACGCTGCGTGAAGCGATCGACATGACCTGCCGCAATCCGACTCGCTTTTTCGGCATGCCGGAACAATCCCTGCGTCCCGGCCACCCCGCGGATCTGTTCATCTACCAGCCGGCCGAAGGCGGCGACCGCCTGCATATTCTGGTCACGATGATCGAAGGCACCGTCCGATTTGGGACCGTCCCGTCCCCCGTGTAACAGCGGATCGTGGGTCAGATTGATTCAGACGGGCTCGATCAAAGTAGCAGGCACACTCCGTGTGCCGTCATTTTGTCATGACCGGTAAAGCGAATAGGGTTGAGCCCGCGGATGGCGTGG
>JACQFH010000573.1 GCA_016200145.1 Planctomycetia bacterium
CTGGAATATCCACAGATTGCGCAGATTTTCACAGATTGAAGAGGCCCTGCATCAGGATCATCTGCGGAAATCTGGGAAATCCGTGGATCTTATTTTCGTAAAGTTCTCTACGAAATGTCGGCCGGAACCAAAACAGATGACGACCACGAAAAACACGAATGACCAGACGGGACGACAGGGAGATGGTGATAGGAAAATAAATCTCCGGCCTGCGGTTGCAACTTGGCCATGACAGGCCGGACGACGATTTTCCTGTCCACATTTTCCTGTCGTCTTCCTGTTCCGCCGCTGGGACTGACACGCGATCCATGGGGCCAATCGTATTCTCTGGCGACCAAATGATTTGTGGCATGCGTTGAGACAAATCTTCGCGCCGTGCGTAATTTCGGAGCGTTTGTATTACGGATTAAACACGGATCAAAGAAAAATCCGTATCCGTGTTTCATCCGTGGCAAATTCTTCAGCCGCACCTCACTGAAGTCGTGGCGGTGGCCCTGCGTTCGCTGACGTCAGTCCGTTCGGACCAGCGAATCGTGGTCGACGTAGACAACCTCCGTCTTGGAATCGGTGTGCGAAAGCGGTATCGGCCAGTCCGACGATACGATGTCGTCATAGGAGACCGTGCATTTGTAGTGCCGGCGGTGATGTCGGGCCTGGCCGACAAGCGGATAGGACCGTTCCTGACCGATCTGATCGACAATTTTCTCAACGGCGATGCGCACGTTGCTCAGCGCTGTGGTTGACACAATCGGGTGCGAGGACTGCTGCAGCCTGGGGAGCGAGCGCAAGACCGCTTCTGGCGAAGGCATGTCGGACCGGTCCGATTGCGCGGCGCCCTCCAGCGGCAGGTCGACCCCTTTCGCTGTCTGTTCGACCAAAACCAACCGCCCGGCGTCGCCGCTGAGGGCCCAGCGTTCGACGTATTGCGTCCCTTTGGAATCGGTCCAGGTGTATGTGACGTTTTGGGGGAGTTGTGTCTTCGCCCCCTGCAAACGACCTTGAGGTTTTTTCACCGAGTCGCCCGTCCCAAAATAGTTCTCGCCGAAGCTGTTTCCCCCCTCGGCCGGATAGAAGCTGACGTGCGGCCACCCCATGTACGGCATCGGAAGAAAGAGAGTAAACGATCCTGTGCCGCGGCTCACCAGGGTCGATTGCACTTTCAAGGTGACAGAGTTTCCCTGGTCGCTGGTCGCGGTTGTATAAGCAGCAAGCATTGCGCGATCGCGGGAGGCGAGCTTGTAGGTCCCCCTGATCCAGTAGAGGTGCCCCGCTTCAAACACTTCTGCTGTTCCGCGCACTTCGAGGATCGTAATTTCGTCCCCTTTCAGAAATTCGGTGGTGCCCTGCTCGATCTTCAGAGCGTAGGGAAACTCGGAACGGTTCGCTCTTTCGGACTTGATCGGCACATCCTGCTGCTCAGCCCGGTTGGCGTCGGCTGCGGCTGTTCGATCATCCGTTCCGACCTGTGCTTCGATCCTGGACAACGGCAGGAATGAGGACACAACCATCGGCAGAAACAAGCCGACGGTGAGCAGCGACCGTGCGGTAACGTGGGGCGTGAACCGGCCTCGCAGAATCATCTCGATCCTCGCTTTCAGGGAAAAGGAATGGAACAGCGGACTAGCCGCCGGGAGCGTCGCTCCGGCTCGGGAATGGCTCAGAGTCTCTGCGGTGTTCAGAAGGATCTCGGCATAGCGCCGCTCGCATTCCGGAAAAGCCCAGCGCACCCAGGCGTCGCAACACTGGTCTTCGGTTTCGTGAATCCGCGAGCGAATGAACCACGCCAGTGGGTTCCACCAGTACACGACCCCCACGATCAGTTCGACGGCGCGAACCCAGTGGTCGCGACGGCGCACATGAGCCAGTTCGTGAGCCAGAATCATCCCCGCCGTCCGCCTGTCCAGTTCCCGAAACAGGCGCCTCGGCAGAACGATCGTCGGTCGAGGGCCGGCGCTCCAGACGAGAGGAATGTCGATCGAGTCCACATAACAGATTCGGGGAACGCGCTTCACGCCGATCTTCGCGGCTATCTCGTGCGCCAGGCGCTGCAGATGCGCGGGGGACGGGAGCGTGTCGCGCAGCAACCTTTCGAACCGCACAATTCGTCGGCCGGAGATCAACGCAAAGGCGGCCGCCCCGACGAGCCAGCCCCAGAACAGCACGGGACCCACCCACTGCCAGATCATCGGGAAGGACTCTGCCAACCCGCCGGTTGCCTCGAGGCTCGTCGACTTTTGCGTGACGATGAGAATCGCCGAACTGTCGGTGAGCGGGTCAATCGGCTCATTGGGAATTCGACCAATCGACCCGGCCGCCGGGGAACGGTCTACGGAGGGCGATGTCCGCCAAATCGGTCGCTGATCGAGACTCGGGCGAAGTTCGGCATTCGGCGCCTGATCCAGCAGCGGCGACCAGTCGATGCGCCAGACGGGCGGAACGATCAGTTTGATGAGCACCAGGACCCAGAGCACATGTGCCAGCGGCGGATTACGCCGGATCGACGTGATCCCGAGGACGAACAGCGCCAGGATCAGGGCCACGAGCGCATTGTGCGCAGCCAAAATGAGGACGTCATTCATGGCGAGCCCCCGATCTCGAGTGCTCGTCGAGCAACTTCCGCAATTCGGCCAATTCCTTCCTGGTCAGCCCCTTCTGAGCAATAAGTTGCATGATGAGTGGAGCGAGCGAGTTCTGCCCCAGGCGCTGCGCCAAAGTTTTGAGCTCTTCTCCGGCAACGTCCGCCTGCGTGCAACGTGCAGAGAAGACGTGAACGAAAGACGACCGGTCGCGGCCGACGAGCCCTTTGCGCTCCAGCCGCTGCAGGAAGGAATGGATCGCCGCGAATTCGGACTCGGCGCCGCCAGGATAGACTTCTTCGGCGATGACCCGGGCTGTGAGCGGTCCGCGCTCCCAGAGGATTTTGAGCACAGCGAGCTCGGCATCCGTTACCGCCTGTCGTCGTTTGCGGACCACGAGGCTCCTTCCTGTCCGATCATAAGCGACACGCCTATATCAATAGGCAAACTGCTTATGGCTGTCAAGGGAAATCGTTCGCGTTTCGCCTGTCACAGGTGCTGAAGCGGCAGGATGCCGCTTCTACTGTCGATGCGGCATTCTGCCGCATCGCGACCGGCCACGGCGCTGAAACTTGGATTATTGGCTGCGGATGAAACACGGATCAAACACGGATGAAAAGTATCTCTCCTTACCCGCTACGAAATGAGCCCACGGATGACGATGCAGGAACGACAGGAAGATGGAGACAGGAAAGTCGTCGTTCGGCTGGCGATGCTCAACTGGCAACCGAAGGACGAGAATCAATATTCCTGTCCACATTTTCCTGTTGTTCATTCTGTCTCCGCATTCGTTTGAGATTCCGCGATGGCCTGGTCGATGGACAGGTGGCGGCCGAGGTAACCCACCTGCTCTTCGAGTCCGACGGCGCGCAGCAAATCGCGCACGCGGGCGTGCCCTTCCACAATCCGCAGTCGGACCTGGCGCTTCGCGAGGTCCCGGTGCAACCCGGCGAGTATCGTGGCGCCTGCGACGTCGACAAACGGAGAGCCTGACAAGTCGCACACCACAAGCTGCAGGTTCGCGGTCCTTTGCAACCGGTCCCAGACCACGCGGCGCACGTGCTCGGCGTTGAAGTACAAGAGCGACGACTCGGTCCGGAAGATCGCCACGCCCGGCAGTTCCTCGTTTTCAGGGTGCCGCTCGAGATCGGAAAAGCGCTTCGTGCCCGGGATGCGGCCGAGAAACGCCACGTGGGGAGAGGCCGCGCCGGCCAGCAGCATCAGCAGCGACGCGACCGCGGCAAAAAGCACCCCTTCAGGATCCCCAGCAGCAGCACGCTGACGAGGGCCACGAGGGAGACGCGGAATTCCTGCCGGCTGATTTGGCGCAATCGCCGCAGCGCCGGGATATCGATCAATCCACGCACGGCGACCAGCACGATCGCGGCGAGAACCACCGTCGGCAGGTTGCTGAGAAGTCCGGTCAGAAAGAGCAGGCACACCGACAGAGTGATCGATGCGGCCAGCAGGGCTACCGGCGTTCTGGCGCCGGCCTTGTCGTTCACCGCCGACTGGGAAAGTCCTCCGGCGACCGGAAACCCCTGTCCAAAAGCGACCGCCAGGTTCGCCGCGCCAAGGGCCAGCAGCTCCTGCCGCGGGTCGATCGCGGCGTCGTGCCTGGCGGCCAGCGTGCGCGCCGCCGAGATGCCTTCGATATAGGCCAGCAGAAAACAGGCGCAGCTCAAGGGAATGATGCCGTCCACATCGCGCAGGCGCACGGCGGGCGGGCGGATATCGGGAAAACCGGCCGGCAGGTCCCCCACCGTGGCGAAGCCCGCGTCGCCGAGCGACGTCAGCGAGACGACGGCCGTCGCCAGGGCCACGACAACCAGAGCCATCGGCCGTCCCGGAAGAAACTTGTCTCCCGCGAGCAGCAGAGCGAGCGCGGCCAGGCCGAATCCGAGAACAACAAAATTGGTTTCACCAAGCTGGCCTGCCAGAGTCCACGCGCGACCGAAGAAATGCTCGCCCCCGCCCGGCACGCCGAACAGCTTCGGCAGTTGCGTCATGGCGATGGACAGCGCAGCCCCCGCCTTGAAGCCTGTCAGAATCGTCTCGCTGATGAAGCTGACGAGCGCGCTCAATTTGAGCAGCCAGGCCAGCACGCCGAAGACCGCGGCCACGAGCGCCGCCAGCGCGGCAATTTCTGCGCAGCGCACCGGGTCGTCGGGGGCCATGCCGGCAACGGTTGCGCCGACGAGCATGGCGATCGCCGAGGTCGGTCCGACCACCAACTGCCGCGAGGTTCCGAACGCGGCGTAGGCGAGGCCTCCCAGCAGATAGCAATAGATTCCGTGATGCGGAGGCTGCCCGGCCAGCGAGGCGTAGGCCATCGAAACCGGGATGGCAAACGCCGCCAGAGTCACGCCGGCGATGACGTCATCCTTCAGCCAGCGCGCCTCGTAAGCCGCCAGCCATTTCGCCGCCGGCAGACGCGACAGCCAGGCGCGGGGAAGATTCGAGGCGCTCACAGATAAACCCTGGGCGTGCTGTCAAGAATGTGGGATAGGCTTCCAGCCTGTCATATTTTCGACGGGATTCACAGGCTGGAAGCCTATGCCATGGAATTTTTCGTCAGACGGATCAGTTTGGGCGAGTCGTTTGCGGCCATACAGGTCTTGGTCAATATGCACGATTTCGGTAATCTGCCGCGGTTTTGGCAAATCCACTCGGAACAGGATGTCCGATGTGCGAGAGTGTGACGACCCCGCTCACCGCCGATTGCGTGGGCGCACTACGATCGTATTTGCACTCAGAGCCGGATTGGGTGCAATCGGATTGTGACCGTTTCTCTGTGGTTCCTCATCGAAGCTGCCGTTTGCGCGCGGTTCGCGCGCCGGCCGGGGAGGCATTGGAATGACCGGCGCGCTCTCCATACCGCCATCCCGCAAGAGCGCCCTGACGTCAGGCCGCCAGCTCGCCCGCCGTCTTTCCGTTTTCCTGGGATCGTCGTTCCACTTGACTGGTAAGCAGAGGACCGACGGCTCGCATCTGCGGAAACGGATCGCCGAAGTGCTTGAGCAGTCGGGAGCCCTTCCAGCTCCTGCGGCCGATGGATCCTGGCGGATCCTCCCGCCGAAGAAGAAAGGAGTGCCGCGACTCCTTCGTGAATTCATCGACACGTACATTGTCACGACTGGATCGTCGTACAACTTGCAGGTCTGGAATCGGAATCCCTCTGAGCCGACTCCGCACGTTGAACTGACCGATGGTTCGCTGCTCAGAGCGTGCGACGTGCGCTTTGTGATCACGCGCATCGACGTCGCACGTGAGATTGTGCGGTCTGTCATCGTCGCCACGCCCGAGTATATTGTAAGTCACTTTGGAAAGTTCGGGAAACCGACGATCAAGGAACAGTTGATCATTCTGCCTCGGGTCCGGCAGGAAGTCTTGGCACTTGATCCGCCAATCTTGTTCTATGCGGACCTCGCGCCGCTCGCACGACAGTTTCGACGGCGGATCTCCGACCAGTCCGCTCGAATCCACGACGTCCCCAGCGTCGCGACAACGCTGCGCATCGAGGCCATTCGGGATTTCGTCAAAGCGCATCTGCTCGGTCGCCGGATCAATCCGGATGCCACGAAGAACCGGGGACAGCAGTTGGAGCAGATCGTAGCCTCCGGCTTGGGCTACGACGTCAAAATCGGTGACTTATTGATCGGAGGCTTCCCAGATATTCGCCATCAAGCTCTAGAGGTCAAAGTCCAGGATGCCCCCACCGTTGATCTCGGGCGATACTCACCTCAATTCGCCGAACCGCTCGACGGTTGCCCGGGTTTCTCGACACAGGATGTGCGGTACCTGATTGCGCTTACTGATCCGAGCACCGGCGTCTGCCGAGGCGCAGTGATCTGCCCGGGAAAATATTTGGGCCAGCACTTCGTCTACGTAGCGAACGAGAGCTTCAAATGCCAGCGCTCAATTCCGATGGCGTTCTTTGATCGTTTCGACGGTAGGGCCGTGTTCAATCCGCCGTACCCGTAAGGCAGCGTTCCTCAATTCCAAACGCGACGAAAGAGAGTTCGTCGACCTCGGACGCCAGCTGTGACCGTTTAGCGGGAGGCAGGTCGTCGCTTGATAACCGCCGAGCGAGCTGGATGATGCGCCGGCTCGCTGTCGTGTTGCGATCCGGGATCGGATAATCCGTGACGTACTGCGTCAGGTGTCGTCGTCTCTGCGAGTACAGTTTATTCTGAAATGCGAGGTCGTGGTAGCGCATCATCAAGGCCGAATTCGCGACGCCCAGAATGAGATACAGCAAATCCTCGTCATCGGGGTCGTTCGTTGTGATCCAGTAACAGTTTCCATCGACGATGCTCCCGGATTTATCGAGGAAAAATCGCGGCTCGGGACTGATGTCCGGAAACACGACTTTCGGCAGCGACCATGCAGTCGGATCCTGCGGTACCCAGAGCTCGTACCATGCGCGTCCGGCGTCGATGACGTACTTCCGTGATTGGAGACGTGCCCGATTTTCCAATAAGTATTTCCACGTCGGCGAACTGGGATCGAACTCAATTGCTTTGCGCTGGCCACGGACGACCTCATGTGTATAGAGCACTCGATTACGGCGTTTGCAAGAGTCGGCGGATCGCCATTTTGCGGCGTCTTGCTGTGAAAGCAGCGGGTAAAGGTGCCGCTTCTCCGGGCATCGATCAGGCGGCAGTAAATGCCAGTCATCGCGGATGAAGACTTTGTCGGCGGTGGACTTAATCCCGACTCGGACTTTGGCGATATCTCCGATCCGGCATTCAGCACTGGCCTGGATCCTGGAAACCCATTCGCCCTCTGGCCCGGTCAACATCGTCCATGGACGAGCGTCATCGCCGGGAATCGGAATTCTCCCCGCCGTGACTTGATAGGTCGTTCCGTTTGAGCGGTAAAGCCCCGATCGCGGCGGCTGGAGACAATCGAGCACGGAATCCGCGGTCTTTGCATTTGTGGATTTGTCATCACGCGCCTCATAAATGCGGATGAACCCGGGCTCGCGACGGACGTGCACCCTGCTGAACGCCGCGCGCTTCCTGGCAAAAACCAGCGCTGGCAGAACGGCAGCTTCGAATAGTTTTGTGTCGCCCAAATCGACCAGTTCCAAGATTTCGAAGTTGAGTCTCAGAAACCGGCGTGTGGCCATGCCCCCTTTGGTCGTCAGAAACCTGTTCGATGTGATGACGCCCAAAATTCCGCCGGGCCGCAATTGTCGGGCCATCGCCACCAGGAACGCCTGATACAAATCCACTCGGCCGCTCAGGCCAAATCGCGCCGCCAAGGCCTGCGCACGTCTTGCGCCCATGACTTGGGTCCGTACGTACGGCGGATTGGCGACAATCACATCAACTGGCTCGATGGATTGTGTTTTCTCAAACAAGCCGTCGTCGTTGAAGAAGTCAAGAAAGTCACCGTTGATGAAATCGGTTCTGCACCTTCCGAAATCGGCTCCCCGCGACCGCAGAGCGTCGAACGAGGAATCGTCGTTTTCGATCCCGACCAGCGTGATTCGTCGTAGAAGAGCGTCAGGCAGCACTTCCACCATCGCCCGCAGAAGATTCCCGTCGCCGCAGGCAGGGTCGAGCACTCTGAGCGGTCCGTCCAAGTCCTTCATCAGTCGACAGAGTCTCTCGGCAACGAAGGTTCCCAACTCCGGCGGGGTGAAATGTGCGCCCGTGAGCTTCCGCTTTGTTGCCGGCACCATGTATCCCTTAGCCATTATCGGTTCCCAATCGCGTCGTCGATTGCGGCTCGCTCGCCAACTCTGCGAATACGCACAGGATGAGCGAATAGTGTTCATTTGTCAAGTGATGTCGCAGGAGGCAGAAACGCCTCTTGACGACACAATTCAATCGCGGCACGAAGCACGAGCATCGCGACTCAGCGAGACTCTTTCCGACCATTGGCTGCTTCAATTTTCACGTCACACGTTGTCCCCTTCGGTTGACGTGCCGCGTTTGCCAGAGGGGGCTTTCGCGCCCCACTTCCAGCCGCTGATTGACGGCATGTCGTCGCCGTAGCGTTCGATGTACACCTTGTGCTCGATCAGCTTTTCGTGGATCGCCTGCTTGAAGTAGGCCGCGCTGGCGCCGAGTTGCGGGAGCCGGTCGATCACGTCTTCGACGAGGTGGAACCGGTCGAGGTCGTTGAGCACCACCATGTCGAAGGGAGTCGACGTCGTGCCCTCTTCTTTATAGCCCCGCACGTGCAGGTTGTCGTGGTTCGTCCGCCGGTACGTCAGGCGGTGGATCAGCCACGGGTAGCCGTGGAAGGCGAAGATGACCGGCTTGTCTTTCGTGAACAGGGCGTCGAAGTCGCGGTCGGACAGGCCGTGCGGATGTTCGCTTGCCGGCTGGAGCTTCATCAGGTTCACAACATTGACGACGCGGACCTTGAGTTCCGGCAGGTGCTTGCGCAGCAGGTCGACGGCGGCCAGCGTTTCCAAGGTCGGCACGTCGCCGCAGCACGCCATGACGACGTCGGGATCGCACCCCCTGTCGCTGCTGGCCCAATCCCAGATGCCGATCCCCTCGGCACAGTGCTTGATGGCCTGGTCCATCGTCAGCCACTGGGGCGCGAGCTGCTTGC
>JACQFH010000576.1 GCA_016200145.1 Planctomycetia bacterium
GCTTGATCGTTTCGCCGTGATACGTGTTGAGCACACCGACATACACGCCTTCATACGGCATGCCGCTCATCGTGTAGAGCTCGGTCGAAAACGGCCCATCGAGCGGGCCTTTTTTGACGACCGTGACCTTAGGCGACCAGTGCAGAAAGTCTTCGCTCTCGATGCGGCTGATGATCCGTACGTTGGGAGGGCCGAACCGCAGGTAGGCCACGAACCGCGCCAGCCGCGCGTCCCAGTACGGCGTGATCTGCGTGTCGCTGAACGGAATCAGCGGGTTCTGCGGCTCGGCCTTCCAGTGGATGCCGTCGGCCGAGCGGGCGACACAGCTCTGCAGCGAGCTCGACTGGCCGTTCGGTTTGGCCAGGTACAGCATCTTGAAGCGGTGCTCGGGGTTGCGTTCGGCGTGGTCGATCATCACGCCGGCGCCCGCGGCCCACGGCTGGCGGGGCTCGAAGATGACAAAGTTGTTTCCCGCCTGCGCGTCGGTGATCGGCTTTTCCCAGGCCAGGCCGTCGCGCGAGGTCGCATAAGCGATCGACCCCACAGCGTCCTTTTCGTCGTGCCAGACCGTGTACCAGAGCTTGTACAGCCCGTCGCGCTCGTCGTGCACGACGGCGCCGTAGCCGAGCGGAGACGAAAATTTCGCTTCCCAGGGTTTGTCGCGGCGGATCAGCGGATTGCGCGGGTGCTTGACCGGCTGGTTGAGGACCTTTTTCGCTCCGCTCAGCGATTCGACGACGTAGTTGTCGATGAACAATTGCCTGCCATGAATGACGAGCGCCCGCCCGGCGATCTCGTCGTCCAGGTCCTTGAACATTCCCGGCGGCGCCTGCCGGCTCTGTGCATAGAGAGTCGAGAACGACGTAAGAACGGCCACCGCGACGAGGGCCGCGACGCGAGCAAGTGCATTCATTTTGAATCGCTCAGATCCACTTCGGCTGCCAGCCCGTGCGGTACGACTTGGTGAGCAGGCCCTGGGCGTGGGGCGAGCCGGCCAGTTCCATCTTCTCAGCATTCCACGACAGGAGGGTGCCGGGAAGCCGAATCGCGATCGTTCCCAGCAGTACCGTTTCGCTCAAGGGGCCGGAGTAATCGAAGTGCGACGTCGTTTTGTCTTCGCCCCGGCAGGCGTCGGCCCACGAGACGTAGTGGTCGCGGGCCGGCACGACCGGAATCTTGAACTCGGCGAATTTCTCGACTGGCAAAAGCTGCGGCATCGCCACATGCGGAATCACCAGCGACCCCTTTTCACCCAGCAGGATCGAGCCCGAACCGGGGAGCGCATAGTTCTCTGGCACGCCAATCGCCTCGCGCGACGGGAATTTCCCCTCGCCGTCGTACCAGGTGACTTTGATCGTCTTTCCTGCCGTCAGGTCGGTCCCAGGGAATTCGTAGGCGACGGTGGAGTGCTTGGCCCAGATCTCGCGATTGAGGGGAGGCGCGTCAGCCTTGATCGACAGCGGCGCCGTCAGTTTCAGCGCCATGAAAACGGGGTCGAGAATATGGCACCCGAAGTCGCCGAGCTGGCCGTTCGAGAAATCCTGCCAGGCGCGCCAGTTGAACGAATGGTAAATCTTCGGCAAATAGGGACGCTGCGGCGCCACCCCCAGCCATTCGTCCCAGTGCAGCGTTTCGGGGACAGGCTCGGATCCGGCGGGCCGGTCGTCGACCAGGATCCAGCCCATCTTGCCGCTCTGCCACGAGTGTACTTCCTTCACTTTGCCGATCACGCCGTCGTGAACCAGCTTGACCGCCGTACGATACTCGGAATACGACTGGATCTGGTTTCCCATCTGTGTGACGACGTTGAATTTCCTGGCAGCGAGCCGCATTTGCCGCGCCTCGAACACTGTGTGCGTGAGCGGCTTCTGGCACTGGACGTGCTTGCCAAGCTGCATCGCGGGGAGCGAAATCGGCGCGTGCATGTGATCGGGCGTCGAAACAATGACGGCGTCGAATTCTTTGTGCTCGTCGAACAGCTTCCGCCAGTCGGTGAATTTTCTGGCCTGCGGAAACTTCTCGGCGGCCTGGCCGAGATGTGCCTTCGATTCGTCGATGTCGCACAGCGCGACGACCTGCACGTGAGGGCTCTTGGCCGTGTCGATCAGGTCGGACCAGCCCTTACCACCCGTTCCCACCGAGGCGATCCGCAACTGGCCGTTGGCCCCCAGCACGCGAGACCAGCTCGCAGCGGGAATCGACAGCGCCGCCCCACCGACGGCAACCTGCTTTAGAAAATCGCGGCGAGACGCTCGAACCGGCATGGCATGCTCCTCTGGGAAAGATTCTCGGCAGGAATGCGGTGTGTGCAGACCAGTGTAACCCGGCGCTGCGCGAGAGTGTAGAGACGGGAAAGCAGAAAGTGGACCATTGCCCCGCGAAAAATCAGCCTCGGATCAAACACGGATGAAACACGGATACGAAGCGCCCTTTATAAACCCGTGATGTTCCGTTGCGATACAGTCGTCTCGTGAAAAAGTAACCGCGGATGTGCTGGTTGACCCTGTCCTTATCATATCCGCGCGTATCCGCGTCATCCGCGGTTAACAGATTCTATTCCGGCAGAAGGCCGCGCTGTGATGATTATTACGTCGATTCCGCGCGCTGCCCCGAAACGCGGGTTCAGACAGAAAATGTACCGCCGTGGTAGTGGGTCAGTTTGATTCAGACGGTGCGTCTGGAGTGTGGGCGGGAGGGTTGACTGCCGCGGCACGAATGTCGTCCCGGTGTTGGCGAACACGACATCGAAGCTGCATTGCCTGTTCATATGCAGCTCGAAAAAACGTGTGAAGATTGTCTGTGCCATGCAAGCCTTCGCTTGGTGATCCTGGGGGTGGCCTAAATTCCCAGGTGACACCTCCATCCCGGTCTAAAACGTCACAGACGACATGCGCAAAATTGACAAGCTCTGCTTGCGTAAAAGCAGAATCCGCAAAGTGCTGCGCTCTCTGAAGAACCTGCTCAACATAAGCAGCCAATGCACACTGCGGATCGAGACGGATAATCGTCAGGACATCGTTGAGCGTTTCGACGAGTCGGGCAAGCTGTGCGCGTCGGACAAAATTCCACGTGTTCCACTCGCTCATCTCGGTATTCTACCCCGTCGTGAGGATCGCGGGAAAGCATCAAAAATTGACAACCTTACGGGCGGTTCATAAACTTGAGGAGTGGAATCAATTGCGTCATCCCCCACCCGGGGACTTACGTCCCCGGCTCGCACCGGCTGCCGTCGAACATGACGGCGGCTCCTGCCCTGTGGTCAGCCTGCTGCACGCCTGCGTCGTTTCTTGCTGCACATTCTGGAGTCTTGGCGGATGCGTTGTTTACGGCATCTGGGATTGGTGTTCTTCGCGCCTGCCGCGATATGCGCGGCGGTAACGTCGGTCTACGCCGCCGAACCGGCGCTTAAGCCCATCGCTGCCAACGCGCCAGCCCCCGCCTTCGCAAAAGACGTTCAGCCGGTGCTGGTCAAATACTGCTATGAGTGTCACAAGGGGGATCAACCCAAAGCGGGGCTGGCATTTGACACGTTCAAGGACGAACGCACGGCCGTCACCCGCCGGCAAGACTGGGAACGAATCGCCCGGCAACTCTCCACGGAAATGATGCCCCCCGTTGGTAAACCCGAACCGACCGACGACGAACGGGCCGTCCTCATCCGCTGGATCGATGCACGCGTGTTGAAGATCGATTGTTCGAAGATCGATCCAGGGCGGGTCACGATCCGCCGGCTCAACAAAGCCGAGTACAACAACACGATTCGCGATCTTCTGGGAGTGGACGTCAAACCGGCCGACGATTTCCCATCGGACGACGTCGGTTATGGGTTCGATCACATCGGCGACGTGCTGTCGATGCCGCCGGTTTTGTTTGAACGGTACCTGGCGGCGGCAGAGCGCGTCACCGATGCGGCAATTTCGACTCCCGATCCGGACCGCGCCCCGGTGAAATCGGGCAAGGGGAAGACTCTCGCTTCCGTGGGCGAGGCCGAGATGGACATGGAGTTTCCCCGCACTGGTGATTACAAGCTGCGGGCACGAGCTTACGCGCAGCAGGCCGGTCCGGAAGTCGCCCGGATGATGCTCAAGGTCGACGGCGAGGAAGTCAAGACGTTCGACGTGGCCGCCGTCGAAGGCCAGCCGGAAAATTACGAAGTCACGTTGCACATCCCGCTGGGGAAACACCGGTTCGCGGCGCGGTTTCTCAACGACTTCTACAAGCCTGATGATCCCGATCCGAAAAATCGCGACCGCAATCTGTATGTGCAGCGACTCGAAGTGCAGGGGCCATTGGGGGTGTTGCCTGACCCGCTTCCCCAGTCGCATGCGCGACTGATCACGTGCCGACCTGCTGAGGGGGCCGACCCCACCGACTGCGCTCGAGCAATACTGCGGCCGTTTGTGACACGGGCGTTCCGCCGGCCGGCAACGGGGGACGAAATCGAGCGGCTGGCGCGGCTCGTCGTCGCGGCGACGAAAGAGGGAGACAGTTTTGAGCGCGGAATTCAGGTGGCGGTGGAAGCGGTGCTCGTGTCGCCTCACTTCCTGTTTCGGATCGAGATTGATCCCCAGCCGCTCGATCCTCAGGCGGTGCACCCGATCAATGAATTCGAGCTGGCAACGCGACTGTCGTACTTTTTGTGGAGCAGCCTGCCCGATGACGAGCTGATGCGGCTGGCCCATGACGGCGCGCTGCGCAAAGAGGGAAATCTCGCCGCTCAGGTGCGGCGGATGCTGAAAGACCCCAAATCGGCGGCGCTTGTCGAAAATTTCGCAATGCAGTGGCTGCAGTTGCGTAACCTGAAGCTCGCCAATCCCGATCTCAAGCAGTTTCCCGATTTCAATGACGCGCTGCGCAGCGCAATGGAAACGGAAACTCGCCTGTTCTTCGAAGCGATCGTCCGTGAAGACCGCAGCCTGTTCGACGTGCTCGACGCCAATTTCACGTTTGTCAACGAGAGGCTGGCCAGGCACTACGGAATCCCCGGAGTGCAGGGCGAGCAGTTTCAGCGAGTGACGCTGGCGACTCCTGAGCGCGGCGGCATCCTCGGGCACGCCAGCGTGCTCACCGTCACGTCGAACCCCACCCGCACGTCCCCCGTCAAGCGCGGCAAGTGGGTCCTCGAAAACCTGCTCGGCGCGCCGCCCCCTCCCCCGCCGGCAGACGTCCCCGAATTGAAGGAAGCCGAGGGAAAACTCGAAGGGA
>JACQFH010000569.1 GCA_016200145.1 Planctomycetia bacterium
ACGGCCGAGCGCCAGCAGCACCGTCACCCCCACCGCGAGCGGCAGGAGGCAGAGCGGCCGATCGACCAACTGACGCTGCGCGAGATGCTCACGAACGCCGAATCGCTGATTCGCGACCTCGACGACCATCTCCAGAAGTCCTTTCAACCCAAGTCGCACGCGGTCGAAGAGCTGGTGCGGTCGCACAACATTCCTGCCGAACGCGATGCCATTCCGGACAGCGTTGTCCGTCATCACGTCGCCGCGCTCTTGAGCAGCCACGATTATTCCGAAACGCTCATCGAAAAATTCGACAAATACCTGACGGCCATCCAAGAACGATCACAAGGAGCGATCAGCGGCAAGTGAAACCGCACCAGAGACGCGATTTCAGCTGCGGACTGCAGGAAACGTGCCCTGCGACCCCGTCTTGACACCTCGCCAACACGCGTGAAATGATGGAAAAGGATTTCCAATTGCCCATCTTATCAAAAACTGCACTCGCAGTCTTCCGGAATTCGGAGTGCGGAATTCGGAATTCGGAATAGGAAACGGAGCGGTCAGAACGCGGCAGCGCGTAATTCCGCACTCCGAATTCCGCACTCCGCACTTGAAAGAACGATGTCTGAGTCCGCACTGCAAACTGGCTCTTCCGCCTCCACGCCGGTCCCACCGAGCGAGGGAGTCCGGGTGCGCGCCGGCAAAGGGGCGGAAACGGTGATCAATCCGGAGCGCCGCGCCGCGCCTGGCGCGCTCGTCACGGTTGCCGCGGGTGAGGCACCCCCTTCATCGATTGGCTCGGCTGCCAAGTCGGGCATCGTGCGAATGCTGTTTCCGCCGGAAGATGAAGCGGCTGTGCAGACGTTTGATGCCGAGACCGGTTAGCACCTTGGCCATTTCGCGATCATCGAGCGGATTCGCACCGGGGGCATGGGGGCGGTGTTCCGGGCGCTCGACACGCGGCTCAACCGCGTCGTGGCCCTGAAAGTGCTGCCCCCGTCGCTGTCGCGCGATCCGCTGATCGTGCAGCGTTTCAAGAACGAAGGCCAGGCCGCGGCCCAGCTCGATCACGAAAACGTGGCGCGGGTGTACTTCATCGGCGAAGAGCACTGCCTGCACTACATCGCGTTCGAATTCATCAACGGCACCAATGTCCGCGACCTGATCATCGATCGCAAGCGTCTGCCGATCGGCGATGCGCTGAACTACGTGCTGCAAATCGCCTCGGCTCTCGTGCACACCTCGGCGCAGGGGGTCGTGCATCGCGACATCAAGCCGTCGAACATCATCATCACGCCCACGGGCCGGGCCAAGCTCGTCGATCTGGGGCTGGCGCGCAAGGAAACGAAAGAAGACCAGGCAGTCGACCTGACGGTCGCCGGGACGACGCTGGGGACGTTCGATTACATCTCTCCCGAGCAGGCGCGCGACCCGCGGAGCGCCGACGTTCGCAGCGACATTTACTCGCTGGGCTGCACGCTGTACCACATGCTCACGGGTGAGCCCCCGTACCCCGAAGGCACCGTGCTGCAGAAACTGCTGCAGCACCAGGGGGACGATGCCCCCGACCCGGCCTTGAAGAACCGCCAGGTCCCCGAAAACCTGTCAGTCGTCATCCGCAAGATGATGGCCAAAGACCCGCGAAGGCGGTATCAGAACGCCGAACAGCTCGTTCGCGACCTGATGCTGGTGGCCGGCTCGATGGGCCTTCGGAGCATCAGTCCCGAAGGACTCGTGTGGCTGGCGGCGCAACCCGATCGCGGCACGTTCTGGGAACGGCATCTGGCCTGGATCGTGACGGCCGCCCTGTTGCTGGCGATCGCCGGATACCTGGAGTTCGGATCAGGCATGTTCGCCCCGTCTGTCGACACGGCGAATTCGCCCCCTGGCGACGGCTCGTCAACCGATTCCCAATCGCCACAGAAGAATCGCGCCGGCGACGCGCGCACAGAGAACAGCGCCGGCGGGCAGAAGATCGCCTCGAAGCATGGCGACTCGCGGTCGACTGCCGCCGATTCGCAGAACAGCCGTGACCAAGCCGATGACGCCGATCACGCCGCCTCCGAAAAACCGACTGCGAAATCGTCCGCCGACGTGCGGCGGCCCGGCTTCGAAAACGACTCGGATCCTGCCTCCGAACCGGTTGCGGTGATCACGCCGTTTCCGCTCGACGTTGTTCCCTGGCTGCACGTCAGCAACAAGCAGCGCGACGCGGCGGGTGGTGATTCGCGATTTGCGTCAGCAGCTCCCGGCCCCGATTCACTGCGCGAGAGGGCGCCCGGCACGGCGATCGATACGGCCGTGACGAAAGGCACGACTCGGCCCGATCAGACGACGCGAGTCGAGGTCGTCCGCACGGGGGACGCCGGCTCATCCCCGGCCGCCGCGAGCGAGCGCACGAAAAAGGACGAACCGCCCGGCGCGGTTTCTGTCGAAGACGAAGGCATCTTCGTGCTGGGGCGCGACGCCTCGTCGAACCGGCGCTATTCGACGCTCGAGCTGGCCTGCTCGTCGATCCGCGAAAACGGCGCCATTATCGAATTGAGGTTCAACGGGCGCCGCCGCGAGTCGGTGCTGCGGATCAATCGCAAGATGACCATTCGGGCGGCGAAGGGCTATCGGCCTGTCATCGAATTCCGGCCGGCCCAGGCGGCCATCGAAGAATATCAGGCGCGGGCCGTGTGGATCCCGTCGGGCTCGCTCGACCTGGTGGGGGTCGACGTCGTGTTGTCGGTCGACGAAAACGTGCCGGCCGAAAACTGGTCGCTGTTTTCGCTGGAACGCCCCGACGTGCTGCGGATGGAGCGGGTCACCGTGACGATCGTCAATCCGACCAGGCGCCCGGCCGCCGTCTTCGAGCTGCGTTCGCCCCCCGGCGCCCTGATGCCCGATATGCCGGTCGTCGGCGCCCAGCCCAAATCGCCGCTGAAGGTCGAAGTCATCGAGTCGCTTGTTCGCGGCGACGGAGACCTGTTTGTCATCCGGCATGCCGAACCGGCGCGCCTGGCGGTCGAGAAGTCGGTCGTCGCGCTGCAGGGGAGCCTGCTGGTCGCGCGCGGAAACTCGGAAGCAAGCAACGAAAACGCCCAGCTCGAACTGCGGCTCGATCACGTGACCAGCGTACTGGCCGCGGGACTTGTGCGGTTCGACAGCGGCAGCATGCCCCGCCGGCTGCTGCCATTGCACGTCTCGGCGGCAAACTGCATCTTCACCAACAGCGCCGCGGTGCCGCTGGTCGAGATGACGGGCAATGCCCCGCCGCAGGACTTTCGCGAACTGCTCTCGTGGGGGGGCCAGAATAACTTTTACGACCGCTACCCCACGCTGTGGCTGATCGCTTCGATGGAAGAAACCGGCACGCGCAGCGAACCGTGGGACGCCGGCGCCTGGCGCCGCTGGACTGAAGCCACCGAGACGAATCCGCACTTCGGACCGGTGGTCTGGAACAAGCGCGGCTGGATGACGCGCCCCTTCGCCGAGTTGACGCCGGCCGATTTCGCCCTCGACCAGCAGGCCGCGAACAATCCCCCGGTCCGCGCCGCGAACTTCAAAGACGCCGGCGCCGATCTCGATTCCCTGCGCTCGCCCGCGTCGATCGAGTGACCGTTTGGAACCGCGGTCTAAAATCTCGCGCAAGAATGGCCGTTCGGCGCAATTTATTCACACGATCGGTATTCAAAACGCGTGTCTGACCCCCGGAAGACCAAGCTCGGTTGACCTGGATCACTGTCGCGCCAACGCGACACCAGCTACCCCAACAATCCCCGGATTTCTTCCGCCGTGAACTTTCGCTGCAACCGCGCGCCCAACTGAGACACGATGCGGGCGGCGGCGTGGGAAGCCAGGCGCCCGGCGTCGTTCCACGTCAGGCCGTTCGTGATCCCGAACAAAAGGGCCCCGGCGTACATGTCTCCCGCGCCGGTCGTGTCGAGCGCCACGGCGGGCGCGCCGCTCACCGGGATCACGCGCCCTTCGTGCATCAGAATCGAACCGTCGGGCCCCAGCGTCAGCGCTACGTTTTCTGCATGGCGGTGAATCTCGGTCGCGCATTCGATCGGGTCGTGCCTGCCCGTCAGACTGCGGGCTTCTTCCAGGTTGCAGAACAACAGGTCCACCGGGCCTTCGATCAGCGCCCAGAATTCGTCGCGGTGGGCGCTGATCAGGAAAGGATCCGAGACGGTGAACGCCACTTTCACGCCGTTGCGCTTGGCGAGCTCCATCGTCTTCAGTGCCGCCGTGCGCGTCGGCTCCCCGCCGAACAGATAGCCTTCGACGTACACATATTTGGCGTTGCGGATGGCGTTTTCACTGACGTCGTCGGGCCCAAGCGTGGCCGAGACGCCCAGGTGCGTGAGCATCGTGCGCTGCGCGTCTTCGGTGATCATGATCACGCACGTGCCCGTGTTCCCTGTGATTGTCGGCACTTCAATCGTGACGCCGATCTTGCGCATATCGTCGAGGCAGAAATGACCGAGGGCGTCGGCCCCCACCTTTCCGGCGTAAGCGGCCTTGCCTCCAAAATCGGCCAGCGCGATGACCGTATTCGCCGCCGATCCGCCCGCGCACCGCGACCAGGGAATGCGCTCGAGCGCGCCCAGCACGCGCTGCTGCACCGCCTCGTCGACGAGCGTCATCACTCCCTTGCGAAATCCGAGCTGCGCGACGACGTCGTCCGAAACTCGCGCCTGGATATCGACGAGTGAATTGCCGACGCCGTATACGTCAAAGGTCATGCGGTGGATCCTTCCGGGTTCCGGGTGATCGAGGGCGTTGACATTCTAAGAAGGCCAACTAGGATACAGAAGTGTACCGCGGATGCCCGCCACATCGGATGTTCCGCGCGCGTTGGTCGGCCGAACGGACTCTTACGGAAAGCAGCCCCGCCATGACTCAGATCGAATCCGCCCGCCGCGGGGAAATTACCCCCGAAATGGAATTTGTCGCCCGCCGCGAACGGCTCGAACCCGGGCTGATCCGCGACGAAGTCGCCGCGGGCCGCATGGTGATCCCCGCCAACAAAGTGCACCTGCAGAAGCGGCTCGAGCCCATGGCGATCGGTATCGCCGCGCTCTGCAAAATCAACGCCAACATCGGCAACAGCGCCGTCACCAGCGACATCCAGGGCGAGCTCGATAAGCTGCACACCGCCGTGCACTTCGGCGCCGACACGGTGATGGACCTCTCCACCGGCGGCAACATCGACGTCATCCGCCAGGCGATCATCGACGCCTCGCCCGTTCCGATCGGCACGGTCCCTGTCTACCAGGTCGCGCAGAACCTGAAAGACTTCCTCGACATGAAGCCGCAGGACATGCTCGACATGGTCGAGCATCAGGCCCGGCAGGGCGTCGATTACATGACGCTGCACGCCGGCGTGCTCATCGAGCACCTGTCGAAGACGATGCATCGTATCACGGGGATCGTCAGCCGCGGCGGCTCGCTGATGGCCCAATGGATGATGGCCCACCGCCTGCAGAACCCGCTCTACACGCATTTCGAAGACCTGTGCGACATCATGTACCAGTACGACGTCACGTGGAGCCTGGGGGACGGCCTGCGCCCGGGGTGCCTGGCTGACGCGTCCGACGACGCGCAGTTCGCCGAGCTCGACACGCTGGGCGAGCTCACCCGCCGCGCCTGGGCCAAGAACAACCAGGTGATGATCGAAGGTCCCGGGCACGTGCCGATGGACCAGATCCCGATGAACATCGAGCGGCAGATTCAGGTCTGCGACGGCGCGCCGTTCTACGTGCTGGGCCCGCTGGTCACCGACATCGCCCCCGGATACGACCACATCACGAGCGCCATCGGCGCAGCGATCGCCGGCCAGCACGGCGCCGCGATGCTGTGTTACGTGACCCCCAAAGAGCACCTGGGGCTGCCCGACGCCGAAGACGTGCGGAACGGCGTGATCGCGTACAAGATCGCGGCCCACGCCGCCGACGTGGCCCGCCAGCGGCCCGGCGCCCGCGATCGCGACGACGCCTTGTCGAAAGCGCGATACGAGTTCGACTGGAACGAACAGTTCCGGCTGTCGCTCGATCCCGAACGGGCCCGCAGCATGCACGACGAAACGCTCCCGCAGGAGACGTTCAAGAGCGCCAAGTTCTGCTCGATGTGCGGGCCGAAGTTCTGCTCGATGCGGATCAACGAAGACATGCGTAATCTGTCCCGCGAACAGATCGTCGAACTGGAAGCCGCCTCAAAGTAGGTCAGGCTTTCCAGCCTGACAGCAATGTGCCCGGCGGTGGAAATCTGCGATCGCCAGCACCGAATTTGGCTGCGACGTGCGAAACGACTCTGCGCGACGGACGTCGCGCCGTTGGCCTGCAGTCCCGTGGTGCCGACGATTGCCCAGCGCCGTCAGGCTGGAAAGCCTGACCTACACTGCTTTCTCGCGGCGGTACATCAGCGGCAACATGACGAGCGTGGGCAGGATGCTCAGCGCGACAACCGCCACGGTAAACCAAGTCTGGTTCGCAATCATCCATTTCATCCCAATCGCGAGTGGATGGTTTTCCAGCACGGCTTTGGCCGCTTCGTCGTTGGCGTGCGTGGCGAATGCCGCACCGCCCACAGCATAGTCGTTGGCAAACGCCGCGCCTCCCATGGCTGCACGGAACGCCGCGGCAAATCCTCCGACGGCCGTGTCCCACGCCAGCGCCCCGCCGCCGGCCGCCTGCCAGCCGATCGCCAGGCCCCCGAACGAGTACACGCCCAATCCCAGGCCCCCCAGGCTCAATATGCCCAGCGACAAACCGCCGATCGCCACGACCCCGACCGCGAGACCGCCGACGCTGATCACGCCGACAGTACGGCCCCCGAAGGCCACGAACCCGCGGGCCCGGCCGCCGATCGCCAGGATGATTCCCCGCGCATCGTCGCCGATCGCAATCCACCCGCGCGCCACGCGCGGCTGCCTGACGTGCATCGGCTGGCCCGGTGTGACGGGCGGCCTCTGCGGGTCGCTCACATTGATCTCCAGCACAGGCCGGCCCAACAAAGTCGTCCGGCTACGGAAGACCCGTCCTTTGTATCGGCTCGTCGTGGCGGTCATGGCCGCGCGCAGGCGAGTGTCGTTGGGATCGGTCATTGGATCTGCGGAGGCGCGAACACGGCTCGCCGCATGCACTGTGCGGATTGTGGCGATCGTCACGTACGTGCCGAACGCGACGAACCAGATTCCCATCACCACGAGATGTTCGAGCACCGAGAAGTCTCGGGCTTTCAGCAGCATGACGGCCGCCAGCGCCGCAGAAAGCAGGATCGACACAATCAGAATCCGGCGTCCCGCACGCTCGAGCAGCAGGCGCTCTTCGCGGGTGGGAGCGAGCTGCGCCGGCAGCCACGTCCCCAGCCAGCCGCCGGCAAATCCCCCCAGCGATCCGAGCACGCCTCCCCAGATTCCCGCTGCAGCTCCCGCCGCGACCGTCGCCTTCAGCGCAGCGCCGGTTGCGGCGGACGCGCCGGTTCCCGCGGCCAGCGCACCGGTGCCGGCCACGGCGGCTTTCGCTCCGGCCGAAACCGCCCCCAGGCCGGCGACCACCGCCATCGTGAACTTCGCCGTCGGGCGGCTCCGCGACAGCGCAGCGGCGACGACATCGGCCACTTGCTCGCGCAGCATCGTCCGCCCGCGCGACAACCGCTGCCGGGCCGCCTCTTCGGTCAGATCGAGGGCCCGCGCGACTTCGGTCACCGACTGCTGCTCGCGGTAAAACAGAATCAGGGGCTCGCGATATGTCTCGGGGATCTGTTCGAGCGTTTCCCAGACCAGCCGTTCTTCCTCTTGCGAGACGGCGGCTTCGTCGGGGCCGGGCGCGGCCGCCGATAGCTCGCCCACGGTTTGGAGCGATGCCGCCGCGTCGGCTTTTCGCGAGGCTCGCTGCTGCACATGGTGCGCCAGATTGCGGGCGATCCCGCACAGCCAGGCCTTGAGCCGGGCGGGTTCTTCCAGGTTCAGCTTCTCGCGCCACGCCGCCCAGAACGTCTCCTGCGCCACGTCTTCGCTGAGCGCCAGGTCACCGCACGCGTTGTACGCCACGGCCGCCACGACCGACTGATGCCGCCGCACGGCCGACTCGAATGCCAATTCGTCCCCCCCGCACACACATTCCCACAGGTCGGCGTCGGGCATCGCGTCAAACGCAGCGGACGGGATCATGATTCGGCTCCCGCGACACGGTATCTGGCTTTTGCTATCCCCGATCACATTCGGGCGTTACCTAGAGAGTGGCGGCAACTCGGCAAAACGTGACAGGAATTCGCAGGTAGGTCAGGCTTTCCAACCTGACGGCAATGTGCCCGTCGACGGGGATCGCGATTTCCAGCCCTGGAATCGACGCTGTGTTTGGCCTTGTACTTTCGGTTACAGCAACTGCAATTGGCCTGCAACCCGCAACTTTCGACGCAAACCCAGCGCTGTCAGGCTGGAAAGCCTGACCTACTTCAAACCGCACCACAGATTGTGAATGAACGCGGCGTTGTCGCACTGCAGGTAGTGCATCGCGCCCCCCATGCGCGAATAGCTTTTGCAGAACCGCAGGTAATACGCGGGGTTGGTTTTGGGGGGCTCGCCGGTGGTCCAGTCCCAGCCGCCGCCGTCCTGCAGATCGACGACGAAGATTGAGTGATCTCGCACCACGTTGCGTCCGCTTTGCAGCCGCAGATTGTTGACACAACTGAGGCTCTTTTCGAATACCTGCGGCCCCATGATGGCCGACCCCACCGAAAGCACGACTCCACCGTCGAGCTGTTCGACCGAGCCGCCGAAGAGCTTGAAATCCCATTCGGCCGCGCGGCCGATCGCCGATCCGCTGAACACGGGATGATTCGCGATGATGTCGTAACCGATCCCCGGATGCACCGTGACCGGCACCTGGTGACGATACGCCTGGCCGATGATCGACGCCTCTTTCCAGCGATGGACGATCGCCGTGCGCCCCGCAGGCCAACCCTGCTCGCGCATCGCGCTGAGCAGATCGGCACGGGCCGACGTCAGGGGGTGCACCGGGTCGGCGGAAATCGCCGCAGCCAGTTGTTCCGTTGCAGGCAGCGTCACGCCGTCTTCGTGAATCAGCTTGCCCAGCGCGCGGCCATAGCCGAGGTCGTCCAGCGCTCCCGCGAGGATTGCGCGGTGGATGTTGGTGGCGGTTTCATCCCACGTGCCGAATGTCCCCGAGGCGACGTTCATTTCTACGCTTTCGGTCGAAGCGCCGAACCAGGCGTACTCCCAGTCGTGAATCGTGCCCGCGCCGTTTGTCGCAAGGTGCGTAATCCATCCGCCGGCCATCAGTCGCTCAATAATCTTTGCCGAACCGTTGCGCAGCAGGTGTGCCCCGTAGATCAGCATCACCGCCGCACCGCGCTGGCGGGCTTCGCGAATTTTCCTGGCGCAGTCGCCGATCAGCGTGGCGTTGCGTTCAGAACAGTTCGCCGGCTGCGAATCGGGTTCGATCAGAATGTCTTCCGCCCGCGTCAGGTGCCGGCGCTCTGCCAGCGGATAAACCTTCAGCCGGCTCAAATCAATCGGCTCAACGTGCATGTCTGCTCCTCGGAAGTGTGCATGTTACCGGCGACAGCGAGGCAGCATCAAATGAAAGCCACCGCCGGCATTTTCCACGAATCTACGCCAAAACTCGAAACATCCCATTGACGGTTTTTCAAATCGGGTGGAATAATAGCCGTAGACGCGGCATCCTGCCGCGTCGGCGCCAGTCGATGCAGCGGGATAACGGAAAATCAAACCGCGACAAGAGACTTCGTATCGACTATCATCAATGCGTGGCGGCGGGCCGAACGCCGGGATGCCCACACTGCCTGTGGAGTCAATTTGTCATGCAGACCAGGTATTCGAATGCGGTCGCGGCGACACTCGCGATGTTTGTGTTCGCCTCGCTGGCATGTTCTGCCGAACCGGCCGCCACAAAAAAATCGAAGCCGGCCAAGACGGCAAAAGGGGACCAGAAATCCGACGCAAAGGCCGAGAAGGCGGCAAAATCCGACGCCGAGCCCAAATCGGAAAAAGACGATTCAATCAACCTCGAAGAAGCGACGTTCGGCTCGGGCTGTTTCTGGTGCGGCGAGGCCGTCTTCGAGCAATTGAAGGGGGTTAAATCGGTCGTGTCCGGGTTTAGCGGGGGAACAGTTCCTGACCCGACCTACGAACAGGTCTTAACGGGGCTCACCGGCCACGCCGAGGTGATCGAGATCACCTTTGATCCGAGCGTTATCACATTCGAAGAGCTGCTGGAAGTCTTCTGGAAGACGCACGACCCCACCAGGCTCAACGAGCAGGGGCCCGACCACGGAACGCAATATCGCTCGGCCATCTTCTACCACACCGACGAGCAGCGCGAGATTGCCGAAAAGTCGAAGCAGAAGCACACCAAACCAGGGCGGAATGCCCCCAAGATTGTCACGGAGATCACAAAGTTCTCCGAGTTCTACCCGGCCGAAGACTATCATCAGAACTTTTTCAAGAACAATCCCCACAACGAATACGTTTTGAGGTACGTCCGTCCGAAAGTCGGAAAAGTCAAGAAGGAATTCAAGGATCAACTCAAGGAGGCGCCGGCGAAAAAGTGATTTTGCGGCGGCCGGAAATTGAACTGCTGCTGGTCTCAGACGCCGACAGGCGCCGCAGGGTTGTGCCCGCCGTCTGCGGGGCAGCGCTGTTGCTGGCCGCGCTAACGGCGCTGCGAAGCAGTTCGGCGCAGGTGATCGTACCGGGCGGCGGAACGGGCCGTGGCTTTCCGGTTGAGACTGCGGGCGGACCGAGCCCCAGCACCCGCGAACTGCAGAAACGATTCGACCGCGCCCGGAACCTGCTGGCGGATGAGAACTACGATGAAGTCGCACGTCTGCTGCAGACCATTCTCGACAGCGATGAAGACGTTTTCTCACGCCCCGATTCCCAGCCGGAAGAGGCCGAACAGAGCCTGAAACTGAAGGCGCATCGGCTGTTCTCCGAGATGCCGGCCGAAGGCCGCGCGGCTTACGAGCGGCAACAGGGCCCCGCCGCGCGCCGCGCGCTCGACGCGGCGCTCAAATCGCACGACGTCGACGCGATGGCCCAGGTGGCCCGCCGGTTCTTTCACACTCAGGCGGGCCACGACGCCGTGTATCAGTTGGCGGCAGACCATTTCGATCACGATCGGCCGCTGCTCGCGGCCGTTGAATATGAACGGCTGCTGTCTGCACCCGGCGTCGCCCGGCGGTTCGAGCCCTATCTGTCGGTGCGCTGTGCGTCGAGTTGGATGCGGGCCGGCCAGACCGATCGGGCCGTCGACGTTCTGGCCACATTGCACCGGCACTACCCCCGAAAGACTCTGAACGTCGCCGGGCGCGACGTGGAACTGTTCGACGATCCCGCACAGGCGCTCACCTGGCTGGCGGGAGTGGCCGGCGCCTCTCCGGCCGAAGCCACAGCCAGTCCCCCGCAATGGACCACCGTCGGAGGAGACGCGTCGCGCAATGCCCCCAGCGCCGGAGGCAGCCCGTATCTGAACCGGTTCTGGCGGACAGAGACCGTCTCAGGCGCCACGAATCTTCCCGAGCACGACGCGCTCCTGGTGCGCACGTTCGAGGCCCGCCGATCGGCGGCCAGCGCCGCGGCCGAGGACGATTCCCCCGTACCGTCACTGCCAACGGTGCAGCCCCTGATCGTCGACGACCTGGTGATCGCGCGCGGGATTGGCGACCTGCGGGCCTATGAAGCTGCCTCGGGGCGGCTCGTGTGGGTCTCGGGCGAAAAAGACCAGATGCTGCTCGACGTGCTTCGTCACGGGGCCGGCCCCCAGGCCCAGGTCGGTGTCAACGCCTTCCTGTCATCCCTGGTGGCCAGCCGAGGCTGGGAAGACACGACGTTCGGCACGCTGAGCAGCGACGGCGAGTTCGTATTCGCGATCGAAGACCTGCAAATTCATCCCGTGCTGCTGGAACAGTATCCGACCCGGCGCTGGCACAGCTACAACCGCCTGGTCGCCTACGACGTCAAGACCGGGCGGGCGATGTGGGAAGCGGGAGGTCCGCGCGGCGGTGCCGACGAATCGCTGGCGGCGTCGTATTTTCTCGGATCTCCACTCGTTCTCGACCGCAGGCTGTATTGCCTTGTCGAAACAGGCGGCGATATCCGGCTCGTCGTGCTCGACCCGCGGACCGGCCGGCTCGATTGGCAACAGACTCTGACGACTCCTACCCCCACCGAACCACCCGCGGCCTACGCGCGCCGGCAATCGGGCCTGACTCCTTCGTTTTCGGGCGACATCCTCGTCTGCCCCATCGGTTCGGAACAGGTCGTGGCGATGAGCCTCGCCCAGCGTACGCTGGCCTGGCGGTATCGGCTGCAGCAGCCGTCCGAATTGTTCGAGCCGGCCTTCCGCCGCCGTCCCGGTATGCGCATTAATATTGGCCGACTCCCCAACCTGTCGCAGATCGACCAGAACGGCTGGCTCGACGCGCACGTCACGATTGCCGATCTCAAGGTCGTCGTCACGCCGCGAGATTCCGAAGAACTGTTCTGCCTGAACCTGCTCGACGGGTCGTTGGCCTGGAAAAAGCCGCGCGGCGAGGGATTGCTCGTCGCCGGAATTCACCGCGGTAAGGTGCTGGTCGTGGGGCGCAGCTTCGTGCAGGCGCTGAAGCTTGCGGACGGCGAGCCGGCCTGGGCCCGTCCGGCGAACCTGCCCGCGCCCAGCGGCCGCGGGTTCATCGCGGGCGAATATCTGCACCTGCCGCTCGCGACTGCGGAAGTGGCCACCATCAACCTCAACGACGGGCGAGTCGTGGCCCGGGCGAAATCGATTGCCGGAAACGTGCCGGGCAACCTGGCGGCGGTGCGCGGCACAGTCGTTTCGCAAGGCCCCGATTTCGTGGAGGGATACAGGCAGCTCGACGCGCTCGAGGCGGAAATTGCCCGCGCTCTGGCGCAGAATCCCGACGACGCCCAGTCCCTGGCGCTGCGCGGTGAGATTCAACTGCAGCGCGGGAAGACGGCCGAAGCGTACCTCGACCTGAAGCGCGCGCTCGAGCTGAAATCGGACGACGCGGCCATCCGGTCGCTGCTCGTGGGAAGCCTGCTCGAAGGGCTGCGCGTCGATTTCAATTCGTACCGCGGACTCGAGGGAGACATCGAAGCCCTGCTCTCGGCTCCGCAGGAACGGGCAACGTACCTCTGGCTCAGGGCCGAGGGACTGAAGCGCTCGGGCGACGCGCCGGCGGCGCTGGCGGCGCTGCTCAAATTCGGCGACCCCGGCGTCGCCGATCAGGACCTCGAACGCGTTGATGCGGCACTGGTCGTGCGGCGCGACCGGCTCGTGCGCGCCCGCACGGCAGAGCTATTCGCCGCGGCCGCACCCGACCTGCGCGTGCAGATCGCGCGCGCGCTCGCCGCGCAGGCCGAGGCCCGGCGCGGCCGCGGAGATTCCGCCGGGCTGAGGCGCCTGTGGCGTTATTTCGGGGGATCGGTCGCGACGGAAAGCCTCGACCGGTTGAATGCCGGTCTCCCCCTGGATTCTGACTGGCTCACCGAGGAATTTCGACTGGAAGGAGCGACCGGCTCGTCGGATCCGCAGGCAGCGGCATCCGCGGCGGCCAGGCTGGTGCAGCTCATGCTGACCGCCGAGCGCCCGCGCGATGCGCTGGTCGACGCGCGGCGGCTCGCGCGGCGCTGGCCCGAGGCCGTCGCCCTCGACGGCAAGACCGGTCGCGCGCTGTCGGCCGACTGGCTCGCCCGCAGCGAAATCGCCCGCGAAGTTGCGCTCGAATCCCCCTGGCCTGCGGGGGCGATCGAAGTCGAACGGCTCGGCGCCGTGGGCGCCGCCGGGCAGCGGCATTTCGAAATCCCGATTATCGGCCAGCGTGGAGCGTATTTCGAAGACGCCCGTGTGCAGATCGCCATGAACTGGAAAGACGTTTCGGCCCGCGATTCGCTGGGCCGAACTCTGTGGAAGCTGCCACTCGATTTTCCGGTCGCGCCCGGGCGTCCGCAGCTCAACCGCGGCTACGTGAACGGCCATTTCCTGCTGCTGTCGATCGGATCGCAATTGCTGGCCCTCGACGTCCTGGGAACGGCCGACGAACCGGGCCCGCGCCTGTTGTGGAGGTACAGTTTCGGCAGTCCCCTCGGCCGGGAAGGGATTCCGCAGCGGCGGCTGGAAGTCGGCCTGCGGCGCCGCTTCGTCTACAACGAAATGGGAGAGCTGGCAGGGACCATCGGCCCGGTGACGAGCGAGCAGGTCGTTCTGATGTCCGGGCGAAAACTGCTGGCCCTCGATCCCCTCTCCGGCAGGACGATCTGGGCCCGCGAAGGCGTCTCGCCGGGGTCTGAACTTTTCGGTGACGAACGCGTGATTTATGTCGTTGCCCCCGAGGCCGCGGCGGCAACCGTTTACGACGCGGTCGACGGCCGGCTGCTCGGCGAGCGGCCCCTGCCCCCAGCCAGCAAGCGCATCGACACACTGGGGGCCCACGTCATCACCTGGAGGACAAAGGACTCGCGCCAGGTGCTGGCGCGGCTCGATCCCTGGACGGGCAAGGAACTCTGGAGCCGCGACTTCGAAGACACGGCCCAACTCTCGCTCGTCGAACTCGATGAGGCCGCGATCCTCGAAATCTCGGGCAAGCTGACGCTGCTGTCGCTCAGCGACGGCCGCGTCCGATTCGAAACGGCCACCGAGCCCGAACCCGATCTGCGACAGATCCACGTGATCCGCTCCCGCGATCGGTACGTCGTGATCGCCAATCAGCCGCCCGAGATCACCGGCTGGCAACAGGTGACCCCGCAGACGATCACCGTCCATGGCCGCGTGTACGGGTTCGACCGCGCGACCGGCAAGCGATTATGGGTGACGGAGGTTTATCGGCAGGGGATCGATCTGAATCAGCCGTCCGAACTGCCGGTGTTAACCTTCCTGTGCCATTACTCCCTGCAGCGCAACAACGTACCGGGATACCGCACGTACTTCGGCCTCACCTGCCTCGACACCCGGAACGGTCGGCTGGTGATCGACAACCGCGAATTCGACGAACAATTGCTGTTCGTGGAATACATTGCCGACCCCGACCAGCGGTTGCTCGACCTGCGTCTGTTCCGGTCGGTCCTGCGGCTGACGTTCTCGGGCAAACCCGACCCGGCCCCGTAGCAACCGGCCTACGAAGATAAGTTCGCGGAATTCATCCGTATGCTCGCAGAGACTCCCGAGCAGGTCGTCGTGATTCATCACCCCGAAGTGATCGGCGACACGTTTGCAGAAATTGTCGAGAGCCTCAACCGGCTCGCGGACGCGAAAAAGAGTCTGACGATCGTTCCGAGAAGCGAACGGTAGCGGCGATGGACTGTATTTCCAGAACGAACTAAACCGCTGCGCGGAAGTCGATCGTCTGCGAGTGCAGCTCGCGATGCGGATCGTGACCGCTCGTTCCGCGCGAAGCACCACGTGAACCGCTGACTGCGTTTTCACCGTCCC
>JACQFH010000570.1 GCA_016200145.1 Planctomycetia bacterium
GAATCCATTGCGGGCCAGGTCCACCTGATACACGTCGAGCGCCTGGCGCTCGATGAACGGCCGGAATGACTCGCGTCCGCATTCTCCTTCTCCCGAGGCGATTGGCACCGGAGAGCGGTCGCGCAGCCAGACGTAGCCGTCGACGTCGTCCTGTCGCAAAGGCTCTTCGAGCCACTCGATCCGCTGCTCGGCAAACGCCGTGGCGCGGCGCAGCGCGGTGCGGGCGTCCCAAACGCAGCCGGCGTCGATCAACAGCGTGGCGTCGTCCCCCAGGCCAGACCGCGCTCCGCGGACCAGCTCGCGGTCGAGCGCTTCGCTTTCCCCCATCGGCTCCCAGCCGAACTTCACGGCGGTGTACCCGGCGGCGGTCCATTTCCGGCCGATGTCGCGCGTCGCCGCTCCGTCGTGTCCGAACAGAATCGAAGCGTATGCCCGGAATCGTTCGTGAAACCGCCCCCCCAGCAATCGAAAGATCGGTTCGCCGAAGTGTTTCCCCTTCAGGTCCCACAGGGCCATGTCGACGGCAGCCATGGCGGTGATGCCGACCGCCTTCCGCCCGAAATACATCGTGCGACGGTACATATTCTGCCACAGGCGTTCGGTGTCGAGCGGGTTCTCGCCGATCAACAGCTCGCGCAGGCCGCAGGCGATGTTGTGGCTGAAGGGGGCATCGATGATCGCCTTGACCACTTCAGGAGACGAATCGGCCTCGCCAATGCCCTCCAGCCCGGTATCGGTCCGCACGCGCACGAGGACGGCGTCCTGGCAACTGGCTGTCTTGGCGGCAACGTTTTCAATCCGCAGGATCTGGCAGATCAGTTCGGTGATTTTCATGGACTACGATTTCTTCTTGTTGTCTTTCTGTTCTTTCGGACCTGGTTTTTCCTTCGGTTCGGGCACCGGGATCAGCTCGACCGTCACCGGCGTTTCTTTGGGCGGAATCCGGTCGGTATAGGCTTCGAAGTTCCGTTCATCGTTCGACGCCGAACTGGCGATTGAGACGTCGAGCATTGCCCCCTCGAAATTTGCGACACAGATCAGGTCGCCATCTTCGGCATTATATTGCTTGTTACCGCTGACTTCGTCGACGTAGAATCCGCTGCCGGCGAAGACCCAGTCGGCCTTCATCTCGCGGGACTGGCTCTGCTCGAAAAACGACTCAACTGCCTGCCGGTACGCTTTGTCTTTGCTCAGGCCCAGGAATTCGTCCCGCTGCGCCTCAGTCATAGGACCGTACCAGCTCAATTCCTTGAGCTTGCGGTCGTACCGCAATTCACTGTTCTTGGGGAGAGTGAGCCCCACGGGGAGCGATTCCATTTTTACTGACCAGTACCGGTTGATCGCCTGCCGGACCCAGCTTTGCGCCGGTACGCGGTGGGATTTGCCGGCGTCGTCAGTCCAGTTCAGGAAAATGTCGATCTTCTGGCCAGTCGGGGGAAAATACTCCTTGTCGAAGTGATATGGCTTTCCCGGCTTGGCCCCGAGCGCCAGGAGGCCTGTGTGAATCACGTAGGCCTGCGCGTCGATCGCCAGGATCGACTCGTGTTCCTTGGTCTGTTTCTTGCAGATCAGCATCTCCAGCGCGCCGCGCTGCAGCACAACGTGCGTTTTCAGCAGCACGCGGTTCTTCTTCTTGTCGAGCAGCACGGTGCCGTTCTTGTTAAGCGGCACCGCGCCATTTTCAATCGCCGGCGCGGCGGGTCGTTTCTTCGCGGATTCATCCGGGGAGGGCTTATCATCGGCACGACCTGTTGCCTGGATTCCAAGCAGCGCCAGCAGCACGACGAACGGGGTCCATGGCGGCGTCGATTGACGGCCCCCCCTCAATCCCCCCGTGGACGGGGGGAGGAGAATTATTGCACGCACAGATGCGGTGACTGAATTTCGCATGGGATGGTTTCCTGTTCTTTTACCAGCGGTCTCTGAGCGAGACAACGAACGGGCAAGATTTGTGCGGGTGTGGCAGATTTCTGTCCGCGAGGTGAATTCAGCCCCAAATTGAATTTGTGCTCGTGCCGGCGTTCGAATTTGGAGATTCAGACCAACAATCAGCCGCGGAGCGGCGAAAGCTAATAGCCAGGGGCGTGAGCCCCTGGACTCTCGGCATATACGGATGCCAAGCCCTGGAAGGGCGAAACTCCCAAGGTGCCGCCCTTCCAGGGCTTCCGATTTCCATGATTTGCATACCAGGGGCTTGCGCCCCTGGCTATTAGCTTTCGCCCCTGCCGGGGCTTGACCTTCTGGCTTAGGAGCGCCAGGTTTCCAGAACGCGCGCGAATGCCCCAAACGTGTCGGAGTCAAACAGCACAAACCGTACCAGTTGCGGCGCGGAACGCTGCGCCAGATGTTCGCGAGCTGTCCCCAGCGATACCTCGGCGGCCAAGTCCTTCGGATACCCGTACACGCCAGTACTGATCGCCGGGAAGGCAATGCTTGCGCAGTTGTGCTCGACAGCCAGCTCAAGGCAGCGGCGAAACGCCGATGTGAGCAGCTTGGGCTCATTTGCGGTTCCGCCACGCCAGACCGGTCCAACGGCATGGAACACGAACTTCGCCTTGAGGCGGCCGGCATCGGTTGCCACCGCCGAGCCGGTGGGACAGCCCTCTGGAAATCGTTCCGCAGTCTGCTGCATGAGAACAGGCCCGGCGGCGCGGTGAATCGCGCCGTCGAC
>JACQFH010000566.1 GCA_016200145.1 Planctomycetia bacterium
ATCCGTGGGATTGCCACGCCATCCGTGGGCACTACCTATTTGCGGTTGAGCCGGGCGGTTTCACATTCTCGCCAGGCCTCCCCGTAGGCGAGGAAGCCGTTGCGGATCGGCCCGTGGTCGGTGCGGGCCGCGGCGGCCAACAGGTCGGCAGGAGTTGCGAGTTGGCAGACGTGTGCGAGGCGTGCGGCCTGGGCAGCGACGGCTTCGTCGTAATCGGCCAGCTTCAGGACGAGCGCGGTAAAGTCTCCAGCGGACTTGTCGACGAGTCGTGTGGCGTATTCAAACGCCGGGTTGAACGACCCCGATCCGTCGGCGTCGATCCAGACCGCGCCGGTCGAGCCGACGACGTACGAATTCCAGACCGGCGTCGATGGCTGGTACGGCCGGGAAATCGGCCAGTACAGTTCCTTGACGCCCGGCCCCAATGCAATCGCCACCAGATGCACGTCGTGCGCGAAACGAGGCAAGCGCCAGGTCCCTTTCCATTTCACGCCCCGTTCACCGGCTGCATCACCGGGCTCGATTTTCGCGTCGCGGATTTTGAAGCCGTTCGCGTACAGCGCGACGCTTTCAGCCTTCGTCCAGGATGGGCCAAGCACGCGGACGTCCACAGTCAATTCGTCCGCCGGCGAAACGAGATCGCCGGGGCCAGACTTACCGTTCACGCTGATTTCGCAGAGCAAACCCAGGCTGACCATCACGTGCCCGTCAGCCAGACTGCGGCAGGCCGAATTGACGTCGATCCCGCCGGGGTTGCGGTCGTCGCAGCGGAGATACGTCCGGCCCTGGCCGACGAAATACCGGGCCACGTCGTGCGAGTCGCTCGCTCCCACGGGAGCAATGCGAATGCCGCGGTTCAGCAGACCGAACCAGTCTCGATAGACCTGCAGCACGTCGCTCTGGAGTGCGCCCGAGTTGACGAGCTCTATCGCGTTCGCTTCCAGCTTCCAGCCGTCGAGGTTTTCGCCGACGAGGCTCAAGTGATGCTCCGGGCCAAACGGACGATAGCCGCCATGAACATCACGCGGATGGTTGAAGACGGTTACGATCACGCCGGGACAGTCTCGAATCGCTGCGAACAGCGCGGGCCAGTCGGTCGCGGCGGCCTCCACGGGTGAGGCGTCAGCGGCGATCGGAAACACATTGAAATGCCCCATCCGCGGGGTTGTGACTTCATTGCCGATGGCCGGTGTGAAATACTTCCGGACTTCGGCCGCGCGCGCGGCGGTCTCGTAATCGACATTGCGGTTGTGATCGGTGGCGATGGGGAGCTCGATCCCCTCGCCGGCGATCGTGACCAGGCGCTCGTCGAGCGTGGCGTCGCCGTGGCCCGAAAACGTCAGCGTGTGGCAATGCGTGTCGCAGGCGACCAGCCCGGGAGTTGGGACTTCGCGGTGCAGCGTCAATTGGCGCTCGATGGTGGCGCCGGCCTCGAGCGTCAGCGGGGCAGACACCACGCCGTATTCGAAGCCGCGCCCGGCGTAAAGCGTGTAGCGACCGGCCGGCAGCCCGAACGTGGCCCGGCCGTCGCGCGTGTAGATGACGCCAGGACGCACGGCCAGGCCCGGTTGCGACGAGATCGACGTAGTCACGAGCGAACCATTGGCATCGACGATCGTCAGTCGGCAGGGAATCGGCTGTCTGTTCTCGTCGGTGACCGAAACGGCGACCCGTGTCTCGGAAAGCACCGCTCCCTGCGGCCGGTCGTCGAGACGCACGTCGCCGAGCTCGACGTCATCGCTGATCTTGCCGTCGGAAGACACGAGCAGCACGTTGTCTCCGGCTTTGAGAATGCCTGTGGGGACCGTCCAGAATGTGACCACGTCATTCTCATCCGTCGGCAGTTTGCCGATTTCGCGATCGTTGATCCGCACGCTCCAGGTCTGCTTGACGTCGCGGTGCCGGATTCGGAGCGTCGCTTCGGCGGCGTTCGGCTCGGCCGTGAATGCGATGCGCAGGCGTTCGGCCTCGGCTTCTGCTGGAAAATCGGCCCACTCGCGCGTCGCTCCTGAACGGACGTGATGAAGTTTACTGGTGAGGACGCGCTCGGCGCCCGCCGCGGGCGCGACTGCAATGAGGAGCGCAAGCGCCGCCAAGAACGAAATCGGGTGACTCAGTCGTATCATGCCGGTGATTGTAACGGTTCGCTCCAGGTTCCGTCTGCCGGACGGGACTTCGTTCCTACGCTCTGCGTGGGAACGAGGAAAAAGACGCACGGACGGCCTGGAAGGCCACTCTACGGTGCGTTGGGCGACACCTTCGCTACGGCTCACGCAGCGGCGGAAAGTGATCGCGGAGCGGCCAGTTCGCTGAGGCGGCCCAGGCGGATCTGGTGCATTTCGAGCATCAGCGGCAGTTCGGGCGAGGTGAGCAGTGCAAGCTCCTTGGGACGCAGTGCCGCCAATGGATCGTACCAGCCCTCACCGTCGACCGTCGTCTCCTCCGACGGAACCGGGCATCCGGGGTGCATGCCGATTTCCGTCAGGCCGGAGCGGGCGGCGTGAATGAACAGCAGCATCTGCGCCAGATCGATTCGGCCGGCATGTGACGTTCCGAAATAGCCTGCCGGATGTGGGATGCCTTTCCGGCCAAGAGCGAGCAGGTGGCGGAATGCAAAAATGCGCTTAACCTGGCCCAGACACCAGTTCAGCGGTTCGAAGCGGCGCAGCAGGGTTGCCTGCGTCAGGTTTCTTTCCCAGGGAACGCGCGCTACGGGAATGGCATATCGCACCAGGAGCGGCGGAATGAGCGAAGCCACAACCGGCAGCAGGTCGACGTACTGATGCGCGTTGAGGTGCGTCGGAGAAATCCCATGATCCAGCAGAACTTCGATCTGCGCTTTGAGCTCGAGCTCCAGGGAGCTGCGAAATCGCCATCCACCGATCAGCAGCCGCCGACCGAGGGCCGCGACACCCGGAAACAGCCCGCGCGCGTCGAGCAGCTCAACCGGATACTTTTGCCCGGTCAGCGGGCGCCCCTGCGTCAGGTTCAAATGGATGCCCAGGTCGAAATGGGAGACCGAATCGCTGAGCAGCCGCCGTGACTGGCACGAAGGGAGGGCATCAGCCGCAAAGGCCGATTGCAGTTCTTTCCAGCGCGCCAGCGCCCGGGCGCAATTGGGCGCGTTGGCCAGCACCGAAGTGCTCGTGAGCAGACCGCGGCGAAACCCCTCGAGAATGCCGTTCGTGACCGCTTCGTTCATGCCGAAATCGTCGGCGTGGAGCACCAATGTGCGCGGCGACCCGGCGCCACGATCGACGAATGGATCGCACGGCGGGATTGCAGAGGGATCGCGCATCAGGCGGCTGACCTTTCCCGCGCGGCCGGCGCCGAGTCGGCGGCGACAGGCAGCGCAACGGGCGCCAGGTCGTAGTCGCCGCGCAAAGCCCGCCACCGCAGCCCGATGACGTCCAGAAGCATCGGGATTGCGTGGCGCGACAGGGAGATTGTCGAGGCGTATTCGTTAATCAGCGTCACCGGGACGCGAATGAACGGCAGTTCCAGACGTCGAGTCAGGTACACCACTTCGGCGTCGAAGGCGAACCCATTGATGGTCGTCCGGGAAAAAATCTCGAGCGCGGCGCGGCGGCTGAAGATTTTTAGCCCGCACTGGGTGTCAGTCACCTGCCGCGAGATCAAGAACTGAACGGCGCTGCGAAACACCCAGTGGGCCAGCGTGCGCAGGAACCGCCGCGGCGCCCGAACACTCGATTCCTTGAGGTCGCGGGCGCCGAACACCACCTCGCAGGGCCCGTCCAGAATGGCGCCGTACGCGGCGCGCAGGCTATCCAGGTCGTAGGGGAGGTCGGCGTCGGTAAATGCGATGACGCGGCCGGTGGCCTGGAGCATGCCGTTGCGGACGGCTGCCCCTTTGCCGGCATTCTGTTGCGAGATCGTCGAAAACCGCGCTCCAAAATCGCCCGTGAGCTGCGCCGTTCCGTCGCTGCTGCCGTCGTCGACGACCAGCACGCGGTAGTCGATGCCCCAGCGGTTCAGATATTCGGCCAGGCCTTCCAGCGTCGCCGGGAGCCGCAACTCTTCATTATACGCGGGCACGATGACGGTCAGGTCATGATCACTGGGCGCGGGTTCGTCTGCTTTGTGTGCGGCGACTGCCGCGGGGAAGTGCGGCGGCGGAGGCGTTGTCCGAGTGTCGGGGGTGGGCTTGCGGCTGCCGACGGAATTCGATCGGTACGCATCCTGCGGTCCTGGTGCCGTCATGGCTTCCCCGGATGATTGAGAGGGGGGACAGATCCTGAATTGGGCGGAAAAGTAACGGAATCCGAGAGTTCGGTCAACGCCGGTTGACCGGCCTGCCGGCCCGGCATAATATCGCCGCTGGCAGTGGTTTAGGTCTTCCCCCCGCCGGCGCCGATCACGCGATGCGCAAGCTGATCATTGATCTTGATCCTGGAATCGGCGATGCGGTGGCGGCTGTGCTGGCGATGCTCGACCCCGAGATCGACCTTCTCGCGCTGACGGCCACGGCCGGCGCGGTTTCCGGCAGCGTCGCGACGCGCAACCTGTACAGCATCGTGGCGCAGATCGATCCGCCGAAGTGGCCCCGCATTGGATCGGCTCCTGCAGCCGGAAACTGGCAGCGTGGAAGGGGAGATTCGAAGCTCGAAGCCCTGAACGGCCCCACGGGCCTGGGAGACCTCGAGATTTTCGCCCCCGATCTGCACCATCGCCACGAATCGTCGAAGGTGCTGATCGACATGGTCCGCGATCATCCGCATCAGGTCACGCTGCTGACGCTGGGGCCTCTCACCAACGTCGCCGCGGCAAGCGAGCGGGCGCCCGATTTCCTTGGATTGCTGGGAGGACTGGTGTGCCTGGGAGGGGCGGTCTCGACGGGAGGCGACATCACGGCTGCCGCGGAGACGAATATGTATCTTCACCCGGAGGCCGCGCGCAGCGTGCTGGGGAGTCCCGAGACAAAGACGCTTGTGCCGCTGGATGCCACGAGCGCCGCCGTCATCACCTACGAGAATTTCAACCGCATCTCACAGGGGCATTCAACGTCGTCACAGTTTCTCAAGCAATTGTTGCCGTTTTACTTTCGTGCGCACCATCAGATTCTGGGAATGGAGGGGATCTGGCTGCGCGAAGTGGTCGCGCTGGCGACCGTGGCCAGGCCGACGATTTCGCGACAGCAATCGATGCTGGTGGACGTCGAAGTCCAGGGACATCTGACGACCGGGATGACTGTCTTCGAACGGCGCCGGCAGAATCTCGGAAAAGCCAACGCCTCGGTCGTCATGGAGATCGATCCGCAGGGGGTCGTCGATTACATGACGCAGCTTCTGAGGTGAGGGTAGGTCAGACTTTCCAGTCTGACTGCGCTGGGCAATAGGCGAGAATGATGGGTCCCGGGCCCTTGGCACGACGTTCGGCGCAGAGTCGAACCTGGTGCCGGTGATCGTGAATTATTTTCGCGGGCACATCGCCGTCAGGTTGGAAAACCTGACCTACATTTACCGCCGGTAGGCGACCACCTGGCTTTGCACTTGGCCGTTGGCGCGGCGCTTGATCGTGAGCAGTACCGTGTCGGCGTCGGTGGCCGCGTCGAGGGCCGACTGCAGCTCTTCGATCGAGCTGACGGGGGTCCGGGCGACTTCTTCGATCAGGTCGTAAAGCTGGACTTCACCGTCCATCGGCCCGCTGCGATCCACCTTCAGCACGAGCAGGCCCCGCGCCGATTTGTCGAAGCCGAGTTGCGGCGCGAGCTCAGGATCGAGCTGGTGCAGAGTGAGCCCCAGCGACTGGAAGTGCGTTCCCATGTCGGGCCGTGTGGGGGCCTCGGAGCGCTGGCGGTTGATGTCGAAGTCCTGCCGGTCGCCGACCGTCACCTCGATTGTCACGTGCTTGCCCTGCCGGAATACGACCACCTTCACCTTCTTGCCGACAGCCGTCAGGCTGACGAGATTGATCAGGTGATTTTCGTCGAGAACCTCGATGCCGTCGAAGGTCAGGATGACGTCGTCCTTTTTGAGTTCGGCGCGGGCAGCCGGCGAATCGGGGTGAGCGCCCACCACGCGCGCCCCGCGGAGCCGGTCGAGCTTGAGGTTCGCGGCTTCGTCGGCGGTGAAATCGTCGTCGAGCGAGACGCCCAGGTACGCGCGGGTCACCTTGCCGTGCTCGAGAAGCTGGTCGATCACGCGGCGGACAAGGTTGCTGGGAATGCTGAATCCGATGCCTTCATTTCCACCGCTCTGCGAGGCGATGGCGGTGTTGATGCCGATCACCTGGCCCTGCATGTCGATCAGCGGCCCGCCGCTGTTGCCGGGATTGATGGCGGCGTCGGTCTGCAGGAAATCCTGGTTGATCATCTCACTGCTCTCGGGCATCTTGAGCGAGCGGCGCCCCTTGGCGCTGATGATGCCGAGCGTGACCGACTGACTGAGTCCAAAGGGGCTGCCCATGGCCAGCACGATATTGCCGATCTCGACTTTGTCGCTGTCGCCCCAGCGCGAAGCCTGCAGGTTGGTGGGAGCGACCTTCATGATCGCCACGTCAGTGGCCTTGTCGGTCCAGATCCGTGCGGGATGGATCACGCGGCCGTCGTGCAGGTGAATGGAAATGTGTTCGAGCGGAGTGTCGTCGACGACGTGCCGGTTGCTGACGACGAAGAACCCACGCTGCTTGGTGCTCTCCATGATCACGCCCGAGCCGGTTTCTTCCACCATGCGGCCCCGTGCCGTCTTGCGCTCGCTCTGGATGTGCACCACACTGTTGGTCGTCAATCGCGAGATTTTGGCCAGGAGCTCGCTGGAATCGACAAGTGCCGTGTGGCCGGCCTGCAGTTCGCGGTAACCGCGGTCGGTTGCCGATCCGTCGACCGGGTCGGCCTGCAATTGCTTTCCGAAGCGGACGTCGCCGTGCGACCCCAGCATCACTCCCACTGCCAGGGCTAGCGCACACAGGGCACACGTGGTCAAACGGCTCATACTCGAGTCCTTCCAGAGAGGGGGGTAGGAGCCGTCGTCGTTCCGCGCGCCGGGCATCGCCGTTTGCCCCAATCGCCCGGAAAGATCCGTGCAGCGGCCTCACGCCGATTTTAGCGGATTCGCCCGGAAAAGCTCCTCGCAACGTGCGTGCAGCGCCTAATCGATCTCGATGTCGATATCGCGAATAGTGAGCTCGCGGTCGCTGTTCGCTCCTTCGTATTCAAACACCGTTTCCCAGTTTTCGGCGTCTTCGCCGAGGCCGCCCCCCTTGGTTTCCTGCTTTTGCCGGCAAGCGATGCACACCGTCGTGTAGGGGAGCGCCTTCAGCCGGGCGACGGGAATCGCCGCGTCGCAAATCTCGCACGACCCATAGCGCCCCTTGCGAATGAGCTTGATCGCTCGTTCGATCTGCTGCAGCTCGCGGCTTTCGAATGCCGCCAACTGGCTGTGCATCTCGTTCTGCGTGCCATCCATCGCAGCGTCAAACAGGTCACCCGTCCCGGCATCGGCGGCGTGCGCCAGGTCGATCTCATTCGCCAGTTGCCGGCGCAGTTCATCGCGCTTTTCGACAAGGCTCTTATGGATTCTGAGGAGTGCGTCTTTGCGGCTCATTTTCAGCTTCTCCTTTCGACCACCTTCATGCAGGTCGAAGTCTCGTTCCGAACGGTCCGCAAGGCGCAAAACCGGCCGGCATTGATGTTTGGCACTGCCAACTATAGCTCGTAAATTCGCGTGGGAAGTGCGGCACGCGGGTAAATCATGGAATCATACGCGGGGGGGCAAATCGAGTTGCCTGTTCCGCGTTGCAACAGTGTGATTTGTAGTGGCTGTGCGTCTTTGTAAGTCATTTTGTATGAAATGCTTGCGTTTATTATTCTGGATCGTGCTTTGGTCCCGAACGACTCATCGCAAAGCACTTGACAAGTGAACACGACACCGGATTGCCGGCAAAACCGAAATGCGCCCGTGCAGTCTTCGTAGTCCCTACGACCGTTACGTCCGGACTAACCGGTATTTCCGGAATCATCGGTTGGATTGTCCGCAGGAATGAAGCGGAATTTCTCAAGTTGGCCGGGATTTCCGCAAAATCACTCGTCCCAGCGGCGTCTGGCGTTTCGGTGAAGGTGCTCTGGCCGCTTCAAACCAGCCCAGGCACTTCTGACATCGTGAAATCCCGGTGGGGATCAGGTATCATTTGCGGATGCGGCGGGTCGGAGCCAGCGAGTGTCGCTGTCTTGATGTCCGTGCCTGCGAATCACGAGGTTCACACTTGCCCCTCGACCGCCGGACCCTGATCCGAATCGTGCTGGTCGCCAGTCTGGCGGGAGGAACAGCCCGCGACCCGGCTTGTGCGGCACCCGCCGAACCGGGGAACGACGCGCGTGAGTTTGGCGCGAAGGTGCGCCCGTTTCTCGTCAAGCACTGTCTCGAATGCCATCGTGGCGACAATGCCGAAAAGGAACTCCGGCTTGACCGAATCGACGCCGACTTCGCGGACGGCGACAATCGGCAGCGCTGGCGAAACGTGCTGACGCGAATCAAATCGGGCGAAATGCCTCCGAAGAAGAAGCCCCGTCCGCAGGCGGCCGACGTCGAATCGGTGTCCGGCTGGATCGCGGAGCGAATCCACCGGGCCGACTCGGCGAAGCGCGCCGCCGAAGGGCGGGTCGTGCTGCGCCGCTTGAACCGGGGCGAATACGAACGCACGGTTTGCGACCTGTTGGGAGTGAAAGCCGAGCTTCAGGAGCTGCTGCCCCAGGACAGTTCTGCCGCCGGTTTCGACAACGTAGGCGACGCGCTGCACGTCTCGTCGTTTCTGCTCGAGCGCTACCTGGAGGCAGCCGACGTCGCGCTCAACCAGGCGATCGCCAACCGGCCGCGTCCGCCTTCAACCAAGAAACGCTACAGCCTGCAGGAGACGCACCAGTTGCGTTCCAGTGAAGAGCGGGTGTACCGCAAGGCCGACGACGGCAGTGTCGTTCTGTTTTCGTCGTCGCCGTGGAATGCGGTTGTGCTGTCGCCGTTCTATCCGCCGGACCGCGGCAAATACCGGTTTCGCATTTCGTCGTCGGCCGTTCAGAGCGCTGGCAAACCGGTGACGTACCGGCTCGACGCCGGGACGATGTCGATGACTGGCAGGAACCATCTGGTGGGGTACTTCGATGCCTCGCCGACGGGCCCGGGAGTGATGGAGTTCGTCGAACATCTCGAAGCGCGGAGCACGATCCGCGTTCTGCCATATGCACTTGCGGGGGCACAAGTCGTGCACAAGCTGGGGGCCGACAGCTACGACGGTCCCGGTGTGCTGGTCGATTGGATTGAAGTGGAAGGCCCCATCAATGAAACCTGGCCCCCCGAGAGCCATCGCCGCATTTTCGGAGAGATGGAGCAGGCCAAGGCGCCCTCCAATCAATATTCCGACCGCGTCGAGGTCGTGTCATCGAATCCGCGCGAGGACGCCGGGCGTATTCTGCGCAATTTCGTGCGCCGTGCGTACCGGCGTGCGGCGACGTCGGAGGACGTCGGGCCGTTTCTGGGCCTGGTCGAAAGCCGCCTTGCCGAAGGGCATTCGTTCGAGCAGGCCATCCGCGTGGGTCTGGCGGCTGTGATGACGTCGCCGGAATTTCTGTTCCTGTATGAAAAGCCGGGACGGCTCGACGACTTCGCGGTGGCCAGCCGCCTGTCATATTTTCTGTGGAGCACATTGCCCGACGAAGAGCTGCTCGCACTGGCGGAAGCGGGGGCACGGCGGGCCGCGTCGAATCGCAGTGACGATGGCACGCGGAGCGTGCCTGCGACTCTCAGCGATCCGGACGTGCTGCGCTCGCAGGTCGAGCGGATGCTGCAGGCCCCGCAGGCGGCAGCGTTCGTTGAGAATTTCGTCGGCCAGTGGCTGGGCCTGCGCGACATCGACTTCACGATCCCCAACCATATTTTGTATCCCGAATTCGACGAGATGCTCAAGGCCTCGATGGTGCGTGAGACCGAGCTGTTCTTTCAACAGGTTCTGGCGGACGACTTGAGCATCGCGAATTTCGTCGACTCAGACTTCAGCATGCTCAACGGTCGACTGGCGAAACATTACGGCATTCCCGGTGTGCACGGCTGGGAGTTCCGCAAGACTTCTTTGCCGCGCGAGGCGCATCGCGGAGGCGTAATGACGATGGCCAGCGTGCTGAAGGTAACGGCGAACGGCACCGACACGTCTCCCGTCACGCGCGGGGCGTGGGTGCTCGACCGGATCCTGGGAACGCCGCCGCCGAAGCCACCGGAAAACATCGCGGCCCTCGAACCCGACATCCGCGGCGCCACGACGATCCGCGAGCAACTGGCTAAACATCGGCAGATCGAATCGTGTGCGGCCTGCCATGCCAAAATCGACCCGCCGGGATTTGCCCTGGAGAGCTTCGACGTCATCGGCGGCTGGCGCGATCATTATCGACTTCTCAGTTGGAGACGCGGCGCCGAAGAGGTGATATTGAATGGCCGGAAGATGAACTACTACAGGGGCCTGGCCGTTGATCCGGCTGACGTCCTGCCCGACGGCCGCGCGTTTCGGAACATCGATGAACTGAAATCGCTGCTCTTGTCAGACAAGGACGACCTGGCCCGGGCATTGGCAATGCGGCTCTTGACGTACGCGACCGGCGGCCCCCCCGAGCCGTCCGACCAGCCACAAATTGACGCCATCGTTGCCCGGGCCCGCGAGAAGAATTACGGCCTGCGTTCACTGATCCACGCCATCGTGGCCTCGGATCTGTTTCGGATGAAATGAGTTGAGAAATACCCACGGATGAAATGGCAATCCCCCTGAGAACGAAATTTCAGCACGTGCGAATCATCTGTTGCGAATATCCGTGGGATTGCCACGCCATCCGTGGGTTTGTAAGTATTAAGACGGTTGCCCGTCAGCCTGTGAGGAGACTGACATGAATGATCTTGCGACAACAAAAGCGTCCTGTCCGCGGCGGAGGTTTCTGCGTGCCGCAGGGGTGACCGTGGCTCTGCCGCTGATGGATTCGCTGTTGCCGCGCGTGCGTGCCGGCGAAAAAGTCGCGACGCCGCGGCGGATGGTGTGCATCTGCACGCCGCTGGGGCTGCACCCGGCGAATTTCTTCCCTCAGCAGCCGGGGTCCGATTACCAGCTTACCCCCTACCTCGAGCCGCTCCGCGAATTGCGGAATGACTTTACGGTGATTTCGGGCCTTGCGCACCCCGACGTGGGCTCCAGTCACGACTCGTTGTTCAGTTTCTTGACGGCGGCGCCCCATCCCGAGAACCGCGGCGGGTTTCGCAACAGCATA
>JACQFH010000567.1 GCA_016200145.1 Planctomycetia bacterium
AGGAATAAACGGCCATGGGACCAAGCTCGAGCAAGGCGCGATAGCGTTCTTCGATCTTGTGCAGCGCCTCGATCTCCGGCACTTCAACCTGATCAGAAGGCGTGTCCTTCATCGGACGTTCCTCATCGGCCGCGACTCGTCCTGGGACTTCTTCAGCATTGCAACGGGGGAGTCGTTGACCCCGTTCGCTCGATCGAGACTTTACACCCCAGCTGCTTGTTGGAAGACTGCGAGCAGGCATGTCCACTGTGCTCGCAGCTCAACCCATCTCGCAGGATGGTGCGCTCGCCGGTCAGGATGCCGATTGCGACGAGGCGGAATGCGCAGGCTGCGGCGTGAACAAATTCAGGCGTGTCCCGTGTCCAACCCCGTCATCGTGGCGGGGATTCACCGATACGACTATACCGCCCACCGAAGGGATTGGCAAACCTCGGCTCTGCCCGGAGGTAGCCTGTTTGTGGTGCAGGCGTCTCGCCTGCTGCGGCGTCACAGCGACGTTTTCGGGCCGGCGTTTTTCTGTCGTCTTTCGCTCCGCGAAGAACGCCCTTTCGCGGAGCGAAAGGCGACACTCTCCGACGTGTTGTCACCTTGACCGGGAGCGCGCCAAACTGTCATATAATATCACTTATCTCGACCTGACAGCCCGGAGAATCTGTGCACGACTTTCAACGCCAGAACCGGTCATGGACGCCGCTCGCTGCCGCACTCGTGGCGCTGGGAACGGCACTCGCGGTGATCGGCGTGGCCGGCCCTGTCCTCGCGGCTCCTCCCGACGATGCCCAGGCCGCGGCTAAGAAACCCGACTTCAAGACGGATATCGCGCCGATCTTCGAACGGCACTGCCTGCGCTGTCACGACACGAAAGTGAAGAAGGGCGAACTCGACCTGAGCACGCCGGAGGGAGCTTTGGCGGGGGGTGAATCTGGTCCCGCGCTGGTCCCCAGGCAGCCGGCCGCGAGCAAGCTGTACGACCTGGTCGACAACGGCGAAATGCCGCTCGACCGCAAGACCCAGGTTTCGGCGCTCGAGAGGGAGACGCTTCGCCTCTGGATCGAGAGCCTGGACGCAGGCGAAAACGCCGGCCGTCCCGCCGTGCAATTGATCCAGCACGACATTATTCCGTTTCTGCTGCGGCACTGCACGATCTGCCATAATCACCGCCGGCACGAGGGGGACCTCGATCTCACGACCCGGGCGTCGATGCTGAAGGGTGGTAAATCGGGCCCCGCCCTGGTTCCCGGCGAGCCGGAAAAGAGCAAGATCCTTCAAAGAATTCTCGCGAAGGAGATGCCCCCTCTGGGCGTGTTCGACGCCGGCGTTACCCGGCCCCCCGAGCCCGACGTTGAAAAACTGAAGCAGTGGATTGCGCAAGGGGCTCTCGAAAAAGAAATACCTCCAGACGTTGCGGAAACCAGCCCTGATCCCCTGGTCAGCGATCAGGACCGGCAGTTCTGGGCGTTCCAGCCGCCGCGACCGATCAAACCGCCGACCGTTCAACACGCCGATCGCGTCCGCAATCCGATCGACGCCTTCGTTCTGCAGAAGCTGGAAGCCCGGGGGCTGACGCTGTCTCCCGAAGCCGATCGACTCTCGCTGATCCGCCGGGCGCACTTTGACCTCACCGGCTTGCCCCCCACGCCCGAGGAAGTCCGCGCGTTTGTCTCCAACCCCGACCCGCAAGCATACGAGAAGCTCATCGACGGCCTGCTCGCTTCCCCCCGTTACGGAGAACGGTGGGGACGCTACTGGCTCGATCTGGCGGGCTATGCCGACACGGAAAGCAGGGACGCCGATCGAGACCATGCCTGGCTGTACCGGGACTACGTGATTCGCGCGTTCAACGCCGACAAACCGTACGACCGGTTTCTCCTCGAGCAGATTGCGGGCGACGAGCTGGCCGATTCGGCGCAGGCCCCCGTCATGACTCAGGAGCTGATGGACAATCTGATCGCAACCGGATTCCTGCGGATGACTCCCGATCCCACCAGCCAGGGGGAATCTGGGCTGATTCAAGACCGCATCAGCGTTATCAGCGACGAGATTCAGGTGTTCAGCTCGGGCGTCCTCGGGTTGACGATCCAGTGTGCCCAATGCCACGACCATAAGCTCGAACCCATTCCCCAGCGCGATTACTACCGCTTGAGAGCCGTCTTCAAGGGGGCGCTCGACGAATACAACTGGATGGTGCCCAATGACGGTTTGAAGGATAAGCCCGCGCGCCTCCTGCCCTACGTGGCGCCTCCGCAGGACCCGGTCGCGCTGGCGGAGCAGCAAAAGATCAACCACAAGACGAATACGGAATGCTCTGCGGAGATCGGTCGACTGAACGCGGCGCTCGCCGAAATGGCAAAGCCGCTGGAAAAAGAGATTGTCGAGCAGCGGCTGGCCAAACAGCCGCCGGAATTGCGCGACGACCTGCGACTGATGCTGGCCACTCCGCCCGACAAGCGCGACGACCGGCTCAAGGACCTGGCGGAAAAATACGAATTCTATGTCGCGATCGACAAGTACGACCGCGATAACCTGCTCAAGGATACGTATCCGGCATACATGCAGGCTGCCGAAGAGACCGAAAAAAAGTTGTTGTGGCTCCGCTCGCGGCTGGTCAATCATCCGAAAGTTCGCGCGCTCTGGGATCGAGGCGATTCATCCCCCACGTACATCTACAAGCGGGGTGATTTTCAAAACGCAGGTCGCCTGGTCGGCCCGGGGGTGCCCTCCGTCCTGACCGACGGCAAGACCCCGTTTGTCGCGACGCCCCCCTGGCCGGGCGCAGAAAAGACCGGGGCCCGTCTGGCGCTGGCGCGGTGGCTCGTCAGCCCGGAGCACCCGCTGACGGCACGTGTCTGGGTGAATCGCCTCTGGCAGCACCATTTCGGCAGCGGCATCGTGGCGACCGTCGAAAATTTTGGACGGTCTGGTGCTCTGCCAACCCATCCCGAGCTGCTGGACTGGCTGGCGCTGC
>JACQFH010000043.1 GCA_016200145.1 Planctomycetia bacterium
TTCCGACGACGGCGGGGGCGATGCAGGATTCATGGCCACACGTTTTAGCGCATCGTCGGCGGAATGCAATCCGAGTTCGCCAAGCTTCGGTTGAGAATTCGAAAAATTCACAGCCTGTCCGCGTGGGGAGTCGCGTGGCTGGTCATGAGCGCGACGGTTTTGCTGGCACTCTTTCTGAGAGGGGCTCCGCGGCAGGACAAGCCCGATCTTTCGCCTGCAATGTCCGAGATGCCGGCCGGACCTGCCGCGCCGATCGTCACGGCTGCCGAGCAGCGAGAATCAGCGATCCACCGCGCGCTGGGCGAAACGATTTCCGTGGATGTCAACGACGTGCCGCTCGACGAGGCGGTCCGCGACTTGGCGCAACGGGCAGCCGTCCCGATCGAGTTTGACCGCGAGGCGATCAGCGACGACGGGATCTCGCTCGGCAAGCTGGTCACTCTCAAAGTTCCGCGGATCACGCCGCGCTCTGCGTTGAGGCTTCTGCTCGACCCGGACCAACTTACATTCGTCGTCGCCAACGAGGTATTGCTGATAACACCCACGTCAAGAGCAGCGGATCTGCTTGAAGTTCGAGTCTATGACGTCACGGATCTGGTCTTGGTCGCCGACTCGAAGGCGCCGGGGCGAGCCGATTTCATTTCTCTGATGAACATGATTTCGTGTTCCGTCCAGCCCGACTCCTGGGAAGATCTCAGCGGACCTGGATCGATGTCGCGCCTCTCGCTTGGGACGCGCCGCGTTTTGTCGATTCGTCAGACACAAAGGGCTCATGCCGAAGTCGACCGGCTGTTAACCGACCTGCGCTACGGTCGAAAGGTACGAGGATCTCCCGGACCGCACCCGATCGTCGTGACGTCCGATCGGACTGCCGCAGCGTTGCGGGAAGAGGCGATCCGCAAGGCGCTGGATCGCAACGTAACCGTCGAGGCCGAGCATCAGCCGCTGGATGAAGTCCTTACGAAAATCGCCGCGCAGGCCGGCGTTCCGTTCGTCATCGACCGCACTCGGCTCATTGAAGACGGTGTAGACATCAGGAAACGCGTGTCCATGCATTACGCGCAGATCTCGGGTCGATCGGCGCTGGCCCTGCTCCTGAAGCCAGTGCAACTGGCGTGGATCGTTCAGCACGAAGTTTTGCAGATCACAACCATGGCCCACGCCGCCGATGCCATAACTCATCAGATCTACGACATCAGCGACATCGCGGGCAAATTTCGTGCTCAGAATGGCAAGGTCAATTTCGACGTTACGTCGCTGTCGAATGCGGTCACGACATTGGTTCAGCCCGATGGATGGGAGGAAGGAAACCATTACCCGGGAGTATTCCGTTTCCACGACGGCGTTTTCCTTGTGTACCGGCAGACGCAATCCACACATGAAGAAATCGCCGCGTTCCTGTTCGAACTTCGAAAAGTGCGGCTCGCGGACCCGGCAGGATCCCAGCCGCAGATATTCGAGTCAACGTACGGTGGAATGGCCCGCAGTCCGTGGCGTGCCGCTGATCCTGCGCGCGATGCACTTGTTCGCGGAAACAACCAGTTCGCTTTGGAACTCTATTCGAAACTGGCCCGCGACACGTCCGGCAATCTGCTGGTTTCTCCGTATTGCATTTCGGGCGCGGTAGCCCTGGCCTACGCCGGCGCGCGCGGACACACGGCCGCAGAGATTGCAGCCACCATGCACTATGTCGTCAGGCAGGAGGACGTGCCCGCGGCGTTTCGCTCGTTGCAGCCCGGGATGTTCCTGTGGGGGCCCGACGCCCGGTTGCAACTCACCCGCCAGTTCTGGGGCCGCCAGGGGATTGAATACCAGGCGGCATTCCAGAAGGTTCTGGGCGACTATTACCAGTCGGCCATTTTGCCGCTCGATTTTGCCGATCCGGGGGCCGCAGCCCAGGCCATCAACGGCTGGACCGTGGCGCGCACAGGCGGCTCAATCCTGCGGCTGGCGAATCCCGGGGACTTCACGCCGACCACAGGATTCGCCGTGGCCAGTGCCGTGCATTTCGACGGAAAATGGTCGAGTCCATTCGATCCGGCGGCGACGCGTCTGACCGGATTCGCCAGCCCGAACGGGCAAGTCGACGTCGCATTGATGCACCTGCCAGCCGACAGGTGCCGGTATGCGGTCGTCGACGGTGTTCAGATCCTCGAAAAGACTTACGGCAAACAGGACGTCTCGATGGTCGTCCTGTTGGCTCCCGAGTCACCGTCGGGGCTGACTGTCCTGGAAGCCGCTCTCAACGAGAACAGCCTGGCCAGATGGTTGGCCGCCCAGGACTCGCAAGAGGCCGAGATCTTCCTTCCGCGATTCAAATTGGAATCGGCGTTCAATCTTCGCCGGGAGCTGGAGGAACTGGGAATGCGATCAGCCTTCGACTCGGAGGCCGCCGATTTCAGCGGCATTTCCGAGTCGCAGCGGTTGGCGCTCTCCGGCGTGGTCCACAAAGTCTTCGCGCAGTTCGATGAACAGGGACCGCGCCTGGCTCCGGGAATGGGCGAACATCGCGCGCCCGGCCCGAACGCCAATCCCCAAGTCCCTGTCTTTCGCGCGAATCGCCCATTCCTGTTTCTGATTCGCGACACACAATCCGGCAGCATCGTGCTCATCGGACGCGTCGTCCGTCCTGAAGCCGTGGACCGACCGGCGATTCCGACCGATTGAAGGGAGTTTTTCATGCCGCGTGCTATTCGGTGCTGTCTTTTGCTGACGGTGCTCTTGGGAGTTGCTGGCCTCGCCCGTGCCGGCGATTTTGCTTTGCACGACGGCGACACGGTTGTCTTTCTGGGGGACAGCATCACCGCGGCGCGGGCGTATGGAAAGGTCATCGAGAACTATACGCTGCTGCGGTTTCCCGAGCGAAAGGTACGGTTCGTCAACGCCGGCCGCGGGGGAGACACGGCGGCCGGCGGACTCGCACGGCTGGAACGCGATGTGCTTGCGCATGGCGCGACCGTGCTCACCGTGGCCTACGGCGTCAACGATATCGGTTGGGGAACGAAGGCCGATGACGAGCACAAACAGGCCTATCTTGCCGGTATCAGAGGGATTGTTGAAAAATGTCGCGAGAAGAAAGTGCGCGTCTACATCTGCTCCGCGGCCGTAACGGGAGCCGATCCGGAGAAATCGGAGACTGATTTCTTACAGACGATGTGCGATGAAGGGTTGGCACTATCCAAAAAACTGGGGGGCGGTGCGATCGACGTGCAGCGCGCCATGCGCCAGATCCAAAAGCGGGTATGGATGGCAAACGAAGTGATCAAGGACCCGGCGAAAAAGAATTCGCTGCACGCCGCCGATGGCGTTCACCTGAACGACCTCGGACAGATCGCGATGGCTTTCGCCATCCTGAAGGGACTGGATGCTCCGGCCGATGTGTCGGCGGCAACGATCGACGCGGCAACTGCGCAAGCCGTAGTCGAGGCTGGCTGTCGCATCTCAAATATCAAGATGACTGACGCGACGCTCGAATTTGACCGGCACGACGAAGGACTGCCACTCAATCAGGGACTGTTCTGGGCCCTCAATTACCGGTTTGTCCCGATCCACGACGAACTGAATCGGTATCTGCTGTCGGTTCAGAAATTGGTGCCCGGCCAGTATGAGCTGCTCGTTGAGGGACGAATGGTCGGCAAGTACTCTGCCGACCAATTGGCACGCGGGGTCAACATCGCTTCGGCAACCGCGGACCCCTGGCAACCAGGAGGACCGTGGGACGCGCAAGCGGCGGCGCTCAAGAATCTGACCGACGCGCGCCATGAATTGGCCCTGTCGCAGGTTTTGGCCAATGCGTACGACGCCGACAATTCCGGTCGAACGGCACAAGCCGCGCGGGCGACGGCGATCAACACCCAGATCGAAAACCTGCAGCGAGACACCGCGCGTCCCCGACCGTACCATTTTGTGATTCGATCGGCAAAATGACCGGGAATTCGACGCGATTCACGAACCCGGAATCAGTACGATCTTGCCGGCCAGTGTCCCTTTTTTGGAGAGCGTGTTGTCCTGCTGCAACTGGTGGGCGTAGGCTGCCTGCGAGAGTGGCAGCGTGACTCCCACGGCGGGATGCCAGCCGTTGCGAACGAACAGGTCGTTAATGGCCGTCGCGCATTCCCGCTGCTCGATGGGGGACGCGTTGAACATGGCAAACCCCAGCAGCGACAGGTCTTTGGTGTAAAACGCGCCCAGTGGAAAATCAGGGCGCGCCTGTCGGCCGGCCATCAGGACGATCCGCCCGCGCGGGGCCATCAGGTCGATCGTGCGTTCCAGAGTCGGCTCTCGCTGCGTTTCGAACCAGACGTTGATGCCGCCGGTTGGCGCCACGTAGTGGCGGATTTCTTCATCGAGGGTGGGCGAGCGATAATCGAGCACGATGTCGGCCCCCAGGCTCTGACAGTAAACCCCCTTCTCAGGACTGCCGACGGTCGTGATGACGCGAGCTCCGGCTGCTTTGGCTTGCTGAATGACGGCCGAGCCTACGCCACCCGCACCTCCGTTGACGAACACAAGTTCCGGGGCCTGCACATGCGCAAACCGAAACAACCCCAGATAAGCCGTGATTCCCACGAGTGCGCCGGCAGCAGCCTGTGCGTCGGTCTCGGTGGGAGGCGTCGGGTAGAGCCATTTCTCATCGACGCAGGCATATTCGGCGAAAGTCCCCTGCCGGCCGAACAATCCCTGGTTGCTCCCCCACACCCGGTCCCCAGGTTTCAACCGCCGGACCTTCAGGCCCACCGATTCGACCGTGCCCGCCAGGTCACAACCTGGAATGAACGGAAACCGGAGCGGCATCGCGATAGCGCCGCTGCGGATGTAGGTATCGATCGGGTTGACTGCCACCGCCCCGACCTTGACGATGACTTCGCCGATCGAGGGTGTCGGCTTGGGAAGCTCGCCGTACTGAATGACCGAAGGGTCGCCCGTCTCCGTGATATACGCAGCTAACATCATTGATCCAGGAGGCCTCGACTGGGTTATGACTGATGATGCATGACGTGACGGACGTGACTTTTCTTACGAATTCGTCAGCTTCCACTGCGTACCAGAGATCGATCCGAACGATTCATCGCGAATTCCGTCAGATGCCGCTCCCGAACCCGATTTGTGAGACGGAGCTAACACACGAACTGTCAGGACATTCTGAAGAGTCGCGGGAGCGCCGCCGGATACCAGAAACGAACGTGCGCGAGGGCCAGCAGGATCAGGATTGAAGACAGGCTAATCCCAATACCCCAGTATAGGGACACGGACTGGTAGGTCCAGATTAACACATGATTTCCCGGAGATATTTCGACCCCCCGGTACATGCCCTCGACGACCTCCGAACCGACCGGATTGCCGTCCAGGCTCGCCCGCCAGCCGGGATAGGCCAGGTCGGTGAGAATCAGGGTGCGGGGTTCGGGCGTATCGGCAGCGATCACGACGCGATCGGGGGCGTATTCGGTGATGGTCGCGGAATTCCCGGCGGCAGCACGACTTTTCCAGGCGACACGGCCGCGCCCCCCTTGGAGTTCGTACAGAAAGAACTTCGAGTTGCCGGGGCGACCCAGGGCCTGATTCAAAAACCCGTCGTGCCCGACCCAGGCCAACCTGGCCGACCAGGCGTTCTCGTCGCTGGGCTCGAAGCCGAGGTAATGCGTCACCCCTGCGCGATGAAACCAGTCGAGTTGCTCGCGACTTGGCGCGTCGGTCGGCCCCGGCTGCGGTAACACCAGCTTTGGATCGAAATACTGCGCCGGTCCCAGTCCCAGGTACGTGGGAACCGTCGCCGTTCCCAGAAGTGACGGCAGGTTCTTGCCCTGGCTGAAGATTCGCGACGGCTGCGGCAATCGGGCGAAATACTCACGCAGCGGACTTTCGGCCAGATGAGCCGCCGGGGGATCAGCAACCAGAATTGTGTAGGTCACTTTCCGGCTGACGTCATACAAGTCGGCCGCCGACCATAAGAATGCGGCCAGCGCAAACAATCCGCGGAGTGCGTTTTCGGCCGAGATCGTGCCACGGCGGGCGGCATTTGGCGCCATGGTCGCCAGCAGCGACCGCGCCGCAGAAGGAAGCAGGCGGTCGATCCGATCGAAGCCAACCCCGGCCAGAAGTCCCGCGGCCAGAGTCGCTACGACGCCGTACCGTCCGGGACCTTCAAAGAAGCTGAAGCCTGGAATCTGCCTTGTGACCGGCAACAGGCAACCCGTTGCGTAGATCGTGGCGGCCAGCCCAAACAGCAGCCACAAGATGAGCTTGCGGTCGCGAGAGTGGATCGCGCAGCAGGCTCCGAAAACGGCCAGCAGCAGTGGTGCGAACCCGAAGTATAGATGCGCTTCAACCCGGTTTGTCCGCGGACCTCCCGGCGTCATCGCCGAATAAATTGAATTCTCGTCGGCATACCACGTCTTCCAGGGGTCGACGATCTGCGTGAGGTAGCGGGGAGGAATGTACCCATAGCCGTGGTCGTGTTCGTCGGTCACGGCGCGGCGCTGGCTGTGTTGCTTCAACTCCCAAGTCGGGACCAATTGAGCGGCGGCGACAAAAAACGATGCCAGAATGGCCGCCGTCGCGCCCGCGGCGAGACCGCGTCGGATTCTTCCCGTCTCGGTTGGCAGATCGTTCGCCGCGAACCACAGGCGCGCCGGCACATAGAGCAGCACCGACAGTTGCGTCACGAACGCCAGAACGAAATGCCCGGCCAGCATCTGCGCGGCCAGAACGGCCGTCAAGAAAAAGGCATATCGCCACAGGCGAAACTGCACGTACGACTCGGCGCACCAGAGCGCCAGAGGGAGCCAGGCCCCGGTGGTAATCGACCATTCCAGACAGATTCGTGGCGGAAACCAGCCGTAAGTGAAAACCAGCGCCGCCATTCCCGCGCCCGGCGGAGTGAGGCCAAGGCGCCGTGCGTACATCGCGGCGAATACAAACGCCAGCACATAGTGCATGAGCATGCTCGCCGAGTACGCCGTATTGAGCGAAAGCCACGGGTAGACGACCCAGTGCAGAGGATAGAACACACCGGTCTGGCTCTCGGCAATTTGCGGATAGCCGTGGCCGACCAGGTTATTCCAGACGGGAAGCGTCCCTGCACGCAGGCAGTCGGCGAAATAGGCTTTCTGCGGCAGGAAATAAGCGTAGATGTCGCTGCCGACGAGCCCGCCTCCCAGCCACAGGGGACGCCAGAAGATGAGCGTCAGAATGACCGCAGCCAGCGCCAGCGAGACGTCGGCCGCCGCGAAGCGACGAGACCGTTGGACGTCAGGGGCAGTCGCCGGCGCCGACACTAATCATCCCGCATCACGTAGGGCAACAGACCCATATAACGGGCGCGGAGAATGGCGCGGCGAACGGCCCGCTGAAACTTGGCGCAGTTGCCGGTCCGGCGGCGCGCCAGCACGTGGCCGTCGCGCGTGATCATGACTTTCAGCGTTCTCAGGTCTTTGTAATCGACGTAGACCGGGCGGGGGCACCCTTCCTTCGTGCAGAATCGGCACTTGAGGTTTCGCTTGGCCTTGGCGGCCTTGCGCTTGTTGGGGCCTTTCGCCCCCGCTTTCCCGAATTTCGGTTTGCCGAACGGACGCTTCATGAATGCCATAAGCAACGCACCTTTTCCTCTAGAGTGTGAATTCTGGTCAAATGCCCCGTGCCATATTTCGGGCCAGGGAAGTCACAGCGCGCCGGAACGTTTCCGAGCCGGCTGGTCGCACAATCAACCGGGGATGGAGCGCATCCACTGGAAGACCATCGACCGCGCGCTTTACGTCGCCCCGTGGCCGAGTGGAAATTGCAACGAATTCCACCCAGGCAGAACGAGCCGACGATTCTCGCGGGGAGATCGTTCCTTAGACTATCAGCGGAAAATGCGAATGTACAGGCCCAAAGAATGAAAAAATCCCTTCGCATGCCGGCGAATTTGCCAGGCACGATGCCAGAATCGTGCCCGGAAATTCGACGGCCGCGAAGGGTTTCGTCCCCCCCGTCGCCTGCGCCGGATCGCTGATCGGCAGTTGTTAAGACTGCCAGGTCAGCTTCTGCCGCAGGCGAACGAAGTTAACGATGTGGACTCGGGTGAGCGGACGCCGCACGGCCTCGCCCGGTCCGAATAGTTGAGTGAATCCCGGTTTCCCGAGTTACTCGGTCTGCACGCCCTGTTGACGCAGCTTGTACTCTTCCATCGCCTGAACCTGACGGCTCAATTTGAATTCAGGTCCAGGGGGGAAGTAGCTCAAGTCATCCCGCAGGTAATTCGGGGAAGGCAAAGTCTGGCCCCCCACGGTCGTTTGGCAGCCGGCCGACGTGGAGCAGACCATCGCGCATCCCAAAACCAGCAGCCAGGCGCGTGGAGAATGAAGGTTAAGTTTCATTGCGCTTCTCGCAGGGACTTTCGACCGCAGCCGAAAGTCTGTTGAAGAAACCGGTAAATGATCCAGACGATCGACGGACCGCCTGCAAGCCGGCAGCCGTCAACAACATCTAATATCGGCCGTTACAACCGGAATCTTCGGCAGATCTTGCCAATTCCGCAGAATCGAACCGACCCGGAGTCTGCCGCAGGGGGTCAGACAGAACTTCTGAATATCCATAGAGTGAATAATGACCCACGAAATGACAATTCAGTCCACGTGGCGATCCGCTCCGCAACTGACGAGCACATAGCGACTTGCGACGAACTGGCAGTCTTGCGCGCAATTCAACACTTTCGTCCTCGATCCGGGAACTGTAGGATCGGACTTCCTGACAGATTGACCTGCCCTGGGGAGACGAACACGTGAAACTGGCGACCATTTCGACATCTGGCGGAAACCGCGTCGTGGCGGTCCGCGACGACAAGTTCATTGACCTGTGCGCCGCCGATCCCGGATTGCCCCCGTCGCTCAAAGAGCTGCTGGCCCTGGATACCGGGTTTGTCCGGTCGCGGAGCGCTGCCGAGAAGGGCTTTACCGCCGGCAAGTTCATCTCCGGAAAGCTGCTGGCGCCGGTCCAGCGGCCCGACAAGGTGATCTGCATCGGCCTCAATTATCGCGACCACGCGGCCGAAAGCGGCATGGAGCCGCCCCCCGAGCCGGTTGTTTTCAGCAAGTTCTCGCAGACAGTCATCGGGCCGGAAGATTCCATTCGATTGCCCCCCGTCTGCCATCAGGTGGACTACGAAGCCGAGCTGGTCGTGGTGATCGGCCGGCGCGGCAAGCGAATCCCGCGGACAGAAGCGGCAAACTATGTCGCCGGCTACATGAACGGCAACGACGTTTCCGCCCGCGACTGGCAGCTCCAGAAGCCGGGCAAGCAGTGGCTGCTGGGGAAGACTCCGGACACCTTCGCCCCGACCGGGCCCTGGCTCGTCACGGCCGACGAAGTTCCCAACTCGGGCAATCTGTCGGTGAAGCTGCGGTTGAACGGCGAAACGATGCAGAATTCGACGACGCGCGAGCTCATTTTCGCGGTCGATGAGCTGATCGCGTACGTCTCGCAGATCGTCACGCTCGAGCCGGGGGATCTGATCTTTACCGGAACTCCTCCTGGCGTCGGCATGGCCCGCAAGCCGCCCGTGTTCCTGAAAGCCGGCGACGTGTGTGAAGTCGAGATCGCCGGCCTGGGTGTGCTCAAGAACCCGGTCGTCGTCGACTGACGCCGAACTCCAGCGCGCCAAGCCTGCGCACCGGGACGTCATTCACATAATTGCAACTGTTGTTGGACGCGTTCTTGGCGCTCGACGGCTGCAATTGTGTGACCGGCCCGCAGCGCGCGCACGCTGAAGCCTGATCGCCAGCGGTTCGATTCCCGGAACGGCACGAAGAGAATTCGCAAGACGAGCACCGGGACGAGCGGCATCAGGTATTTTTCCCAGTGCAGGTACGACCAGGGCATCACGGCCAGGAACGCCAGTACGACGAGGTCGAGGAAAATCTGGAAATCGAGTCGCGCAGTTCGCCAGCGGGCGATCGCGTCGAGAACGAGTTCCCCGATCAGCACCAGGCCACCGGCGAAACCGGCGAAGAACACGCACTGTGCCACGAAATCATTCCCGGTGACGAAGTCCAGGGCCTGATGTAACATGCCGACGTGCCGAGTGTTCGCTTCAATGGCCGATCGTGAAGCCGTCACGGGAAACAGCCAGTACAGCCAGGCCGAGGCCGCCGCAAACACAATCGTCTTCCTGCGGAAGAAAAACTCCCGCCGCCGCAGCCACAACAGTGGTGCGAGATACAGGGCCGCCAGGCTGACGTACAGCACCAGCGACGAAGGATGGAATGTAGCGTGCGCATCCGGATAAACGTGGCGCAGCGCGCCGTCCGGGCAAAGCCCGCCCCACAGACAGCACAGGGCTCCGAGGGGGATCGTTGACGCGACCACAGCCAGCAAATGGATTTTTTCGCGGCCCTGACGGCTGTAAATCCATCGCGCCAGCCAATAACCGCCGGCCGCCGCCGTGGCGAAGACAAGGTACTGTCGATTGAGTGCGCCGCCGCATAACGCGGCAGCCAGCAGGAGCGGCCGCTCCCGGCGGACGGCCGCCAGAGCCCCGACGAGGCACAGGATGGCCAGCATGTCGGTGTAGATGAACAGGCTCAAATACAGCATGTAGGGGTGCAGCGCGACGAACGCCGTGCCCAGCGCCGGCAGCCGCCCGTTTCCCGATTCAGAGTGCAGGAACCAGTACCAGAGCGTGTACGTGACGACCGCCACCACAATCGAAAACAGGCGCAACGCCTGGGGTTCAAATCCGAACACCCGGCCCCAGGCGCCGTAGAGCAGAAACGGAACCGGCCCCGACATGGCGTCGTAATGGGCCAACAAGTCGAGGTTCAGCGGGCTCGTGCCGAACGCGACAATCACTCTGACGAAATGCGGTTCATCCGCACGGAGCGGCCGATCGAGGCCGACGAAATACGCGAGCAGCAGCTCACCGGCGGCGGCGAAGGCGGCAACGGCCAGCAGCCGGCGCCAGCCGACGCGGTGGAACCCGTGTTCGGTCCCGCTGGTGAGACCATAATCAATCCGAAAATCAAGATTTGACAAAGCATTAATTCCGTCGCACGGGTTCATCGGCGTCTGACTCGTCTTCCAAATGCGATGCACGGGCGATCGCCGGCGCCTGCGGCGCAGCGGCTGCCGTCGCATCTGCGACCAGCGCGGCGCGCAGCGCAATGGCCTGCGAATTCCGCGGCGAGAGCGCCAGGGCATTCTCGACGGCCGCCTCGGCACCACGCGAATCCCCCGCGCGGCGGCAGGCGTCTGCCAGCAGACACCAGTCTCGTGAATTGCCCTGGCGGCTGGAAATCCCCGCGGTGAGGGCCGCGGCCGCCTCGGACCAGCGGCCGTCCTGCGAGTAACACCTCCCCAACAGCCATTGTGCCCGCGAGCGCGCTTCGGCATTCAGACTCGGGTCGTCCATCAGCGCTCGGAGCTCGGAAGCAGCCAGGCGCGAGTCGCCTCGCTGCACATGCAACCGGGCCACGAACATGCGGGCTTCGACATGCTCCCCTTCGGAATCGAGCACCTGGTACAGATCGTCGAGAGCCCGATCGAGGTTGCCCCGCGACTGTTCAATTTTCGCCCGCAGCAGCAGGCCCCGCGCGTCTCGCGGATCGAGGTCGAGCGCCTGGGCCAGCAGACCGTCGGCTTCGTTCAGGTTGTGCTGCAAATACCGGACTTCGGCCAGCCCGACATAGACGCGCGGGTCGTCCGGATTCTGGTCCTGCAGCAGTTGCAGATGTCCCGCGGCTGCTTCGGCCTGGCGGGCCGCGAGCAGCATCTCGGAAAGCTCCAGACGCGTCTCATAATCGTTGGGATTTCGCTCGACGGCGGCCGTCAGCAGCGTCCGGGCCGACTGCAGGTCGCCCCGTTCGCGGGCCTGCCGCGCCTCGACCGACAGCTTTTCGGCCGTTTCCGAGCGGGACGTCAACGTTGCCTGCTGGCGCGCGCATCCCGCCAGCGCCAGGCACGCGATTACGAGCGCCGCACGCACAAATCGAGGACAAATTCCGGACGACGTGATCATGCAGGTTCCGCACGGCGCGCGGCGGCGCTGGCCGCCAAATGACCGGAAAAACTGGCAGGGGAAACGGGGGCGAATCCTACCCGAACTGCCATATTGCGGAAAGCCGAGAATTACCGGGCCGCCGGCATTTCGGCTGCGGACCGGTGGCTCGATGTCCTGGATGACGACCCGGCGTCGATATCGCAGAGACCAAAGCCCCGCCAGTACGCGGAATCAAAACTGATGCGGTCCACGAAACACACGAAAACGACGAAAAGATGATTCAAGTTGTGTCCGACTCCCCTGCCCGCTTCGTCCCGGGATCGTGTTTTAGGAGCTCGGAGTTAAGGAATGCAGGATGGCATGAAGGCAGGAAGAAAGTCAGCGACGTTGCCGCCCAACATCTGCGTGCAATCACTTTGTCGAGTCGTCTGGATGATGTGTTGGGGCAGACTCTTGCGGCGCAAACCGCCGTTCACGGACTTCGTACGCTGTTAACTCTCTTTGCAAAGTCACCCACTGGCCCGTGGACGCAGTAATGACGAAATGCTGAGGGGGTCGGCGACGCCGAGGACCCGGGCGAAACTCACAGCAATCGGAATGACCCAGAACGGTGAGTCGTCGTCAAACTGATATGGAAACTCCGTAGTGCCTTTGATGTGTCCCGATATGTTGTACAGCGTCTTTGCACAGATTTCCTCAAAGCCATATTGATATTGGAGCAGTTGATCCTTGGCCTCGTTAGCGCGAATTGTTTTGTCCCGGATCTTACTGAACAAAGCATGGGCAAACTGCCATTTCCTTTCTTCCGATGCCATTTCGTCCAGCTCGAGGAGCGTGGATTGATCGTTGCAAAGCGGTAGGAAAAACCGAACCATCTCCTGAATCGCGTTCGCCGTCGGCTCCATGTCGTAAACCTGCCTTCAGACACGTGGGCAGCGATTTTTTGTAACTTGAATCATGCTCGCTTGAGCGATGCGTACGACGCTGATTCCCGCGGGAGTGGCTTGGCGGTTCAGATCCGTTTCGTGCGCTCGACACGCGCATCCCGACGGGATTGCGGTTAAACGATTACACGCCGGGTTCGGCACAGAAGCGATAGTAGATCTCGCTGGCGCGGCGGAGCTCGCCGACGTCGATCCATTCGTCGACGGTGTGGGCCTGATTGATCGAGCCCGGGCCGAACACGATGGCCGGCACGCCGCTGGGGGCGAATCGCGACGCGTTGGTGCCGTACCAGGCGCCCAGCTTGCGGTGCGGGCCCGCAACCGGCGTAATCTGCTTCATCAGGCGATCGGCCCAGGCGCCGTTGTTGTGGTCCGAGAGGGTCGCGCCGTCGAGCCACGGAGGCAGCATCTCGAAATCGACGTCGAGCCGGTTGCGCAGATACGTGGTCACCTGGGGAATGACGGTTTCCGGATCTTCCCCCGGAACCACACGGCGGTCGATTTCGATGAAGCATTCGTCGGGGACCGTGTTGACGCTGATCCCGCCGGAAATCCGCCCCACCGACAGGGTCGGCGAGCCGCACAGCGGATGCGGCGGGATCATCCGGCCGACTTCTTCGGCGTAGCGCTCCAGGCACACCAAAACCTGCGACATCTTGTAGATCGCATTGACACCTTCCTGCGGCCGCGAGCTGTGACAGGCCCGCCCCCGCGTCTGCAGCTTCCACCGCACGGCCCCGCGGTGCGCGACGATGATGTTGAGATCGGTCGGTTCGGCAACGACGGCCACGCTCGGCGGCGCGGTGAAGAGCGACGGCGAATTCCCGGGATCGACCCACATCCGTGCCAGGGCCCGGGCCCCCTGGGCCGTCGATTCTTCGTCGCAGGTGCATGACATGACGACGTTGGCCCGCTTGTCTGGCTGTTCGGCGACCAGCCGGGCAAACGCGCTCAGCATCGCCGCCATTCCCCCTTTGACGTCGCAGGCGCCACGGCCGTACAAGTGCCCTTCCCGGACCACCGGGTCGAACGGCGCAATCGTCATGCCGTCGGTGGGCACGGTATCCTGATGCGCGTCGAGCAGAATGGTGGTTGCGGTGCCGGGGCGATCGAACCGGGCGACGACGTTAGCCCTTCCCGGCAGGACCTCGACTCGCTGGAAATCGACCCCCAGCTTGCGGAAGAACCCTTCCAGGTGATCGCTCAACCGGCTTTCGAGGAACTCAGGCCCAGATACGTCCCGGCCCATTGGGTTGACGCTGGGAATCGCCACCAGATCTTTCAGGATTTCAACGGGATCCATGGGTGCGCCCGCGGGTGCGTGGGGTATGTGGAGTTCGGTGTGGGATTCGTCGTGAGCTTTGGGAATGTAGACAAGGAGAGGGCAGAAACGCCCGAATTCTGGCGAATTCGGCGACGGTTTGTTCTCCTTGTCTCCCCCTCTGGGTCTCTGACCCTGTCTCTTCGTATCGGCGCCTTCGGCGGCGCAGAAAACGAACACCTATTATCCCCGGCGCGCGGGTAATTTCGCAAGACAAAGTATGCCGTGGCAGGAAAGGAAATAGGGGGATATGCGAGAGAGCGCAAGAGGCACGAAGATGCAGGTCTTCTTTCCGCAGGCGCGACACTTCGTCTAAAATGTCGGGCATGGTCGATCTGCTTTCAGGTGTCGCCGTGCTTTTCGGGGTCGTGTTGCTCTTCGTCGACACCGTGCCCGGAGCCTTTTGGATCGAGCCGAGCATCATCGGGCTGGGAATCATCGCGCTGGGCGCGTGGCGGCTCGCGCGCAAGTGCGGGACGCTTAAACGATAACGGTCCTCCTCGCCGCCTTGGCCGTCGCCTTCGCCGATCACATTTATTCTCCAATGCATACGGCCTTCGCGCATGGGCCTGACCGGGCGAGGCGATGGATGGATGCCTATCTGTTGTGGTGGCAGAAATAGCTGTCGAACTCGGCCCCCACCAGAATTCTGGCGAATTCGGCTACGGGCGCGAAATCTCCTTATCTCCCCTCTCCTGTCTCCCCCTCTTCGCTCCCCGGCGCTTCGCTCCCCGGCGCCTGGCTCTCCCGGCGGCATCGGCGAGGTCCAAGGGGGGGGTTCTGGCCTCAAGCCTCAGGCCTCTCATATTGACGGTTTACCGGCAATGGGATATCAACCGCCCCGGTGGGTCAGGTTCACTTCGGTCCGTCGGGGAGTGGCGCCATGGATGTCGCCGATTACGTTCAGAACATCACGTTTCGTCTCCTGCAACCATCGACCCCGCGCCCGTCCGGGTTTCGCGCGCTCAACAACGTGGCCCGGAAAGCCGGCATCCACCTCGAAATGTGGATGACGCGCCTGCCCGAAGACCAGGAAGACATGCAGCGCCGCCTGACCAGGGCCTGCAAGATCCCCAGAATGTCGACGTTCGCCATCGGCGCGATCATCAACCGTGCCGTGGCCCTGATGCCCGACAACCGGGCCTATCTCAACGTCGGCGTCTGGAATGGATTCACGTTTCTGGCCGGGATGGCGTCGAACCCGCACAAGCTGTGCATCGGCGTCGACAACTTCTCGCACAACAACTCGCCCCGGACGTCCTTCCTCAAAAGGTTCAACCGGGCGCGCAGTCCCAAACACGTGTTTCGCGAAGGAGACTTCCGGGAGTACTTCGCTGCGCAACACAAAGAAACGCTGGGGCTGTACCTCTTCGACGGGCCGCACACCTATGACGACCAGCTCGACGGCCTGACGCTGGCCGAGCCATTTTTCGGGCGCGGGTGCCTGGTGCTGGTGGACGACACGAACTGGCCGCAGGTGCGGCAGGCCAACCTCGATTTCATCGCGCGGAGCCCGTTCGAATACCGCATGCTGCTCGACGTGCAGACCCCGCGCACCGGGCATCCCACGTATTGGAACGGATTGATGCTGTTCGAGCGCGGCAAACGCAAGGCGGGGGCAGGAGCGCTGCACGCCGAGTGCAACGGGCGAACTGCTGCGTGAAGAATGTCTCGCATTTGCCGTCGGTGCGTCGACTCCAGCGGCGCGCCGCCTGCCATCAATTGATCCAGAGGAGAATTGACGACCGGTTGGGTATCGCCCCGCTGATTCAGCAAGGTGTGAGACTTGAAAGCCTCATTCCGCCCCCTATAATCGACCGTTTGGCGGAAAAACGCCATGCGGGTGTAACTCAGTGGTAGAGTACCACGTTGCCAACGTGGTTGTCGTGGGTTCGAACCCCATCACCCGCTCTCTGGAATCAGAATACGGTCCCGATCGCCGCAGCGAAGTCATACGATTCCCGGCGATTTCCAGCCTGCGACAGAACAGCCAATCATCATGAGCGACCAAGACAGCGAATCCACCCCAACCGACGAGACGGCAGCGACTTCCGGCACCATCGTGGCGGGCGAAGAAGGCGAAGAAGCTCCCTACAAGATGTCGCTCGTCGTCGATATCCAGACTGCCGGGCCCTGCAAAAAGCACGTCAAAGTGCAGATCCCCCGTTCCGACCTCGAGCACTTTTACGAGGATTCGGTCAAGGAGCTCGTGACGAGCGCCGCCGTTCCCGGTTTTCGCACCGGGCACGTCCCCCGCAAGCTGGTCGAAAAGCGGTTCCGCAAGGAAGTCGGCAACCAGGTGCGGCAGCGCGTGCTGATGCAGAGCCTGCAGCAACTCGGCGAAGACCACAAGCTCGACGCGATCAACGAGCCGGACCTGGATATCGAGGCGCTGGTGCTGCCCGACGAGGGAGATTTTACCTATGAATTCGACGTCGAAGTCCGGCCTGAATTCGACCTGCCCAACTACGCGGGACTGACGATCAAGCGCCCCATGCGGGCCATCACTGATGCCGAAGTCCAGTCGTATCTCGAAAACTATCTGGCCCAGTTCGGCCAGCTCGTGCCGCACGACGGCGCCGCCGAACCCGGCGACTTTGTGCTGGCCAACCTCTCTTTCGAGAGCAACGGCAAAGAATTGTCGCGCGCCTCGGATCAGAAGATCCGCATCCGCCCGATGCTGCGGTTTTCGGACGCCGAAATCGCCGGCTTCGACAAACTGATGCAGGGTGTCCGCCCCGGGGACCACCGCGACGCAAACAGCAAGATTTCCGTCGAGGCCTCGAATATCGAGCAGCGCGGCGAGCCGGTGACGGTGCATTTCGAGATCACCGACGTGCAGCGGCTGCGGCTGCCGGAGCTCAATCAGGAGTTCCTCAGTCAGCTCGAAGTCGAGTCGGAAGCCGCGCTGCGGCAGGAACTGCGGCAGGTTCTGGAACGGCAGTTGACGTACGAGCAGCGGCAGGCCACGCGCGTGCAGGTGCTTGCGCAGATCACCGCGTCGGCCGACTGGGACCTTCCCGAATCGATGGTTAAGCGACAGGTCGAGAATGCCCTGCATCGTGAGATTCTCGAAATGCAGCAGGCCGGCTTCACCGACGAACAGATCCGGGCGCGGCAGAATGAACTGCTGCAGAGCCAGATCTCGACGACCCGCCAGGCCCTGAAAGAGCACTTCGTGCTCGACAAGATCGCCACGCAGGAAAAGCTGGAAGTCACCCCGCAGGACAAGGACGTGGAAATTGCGTTCATGGCGATGCAGCGCGGCGAGAGCCCGCGCCGCGTTCGCGCGCGGCTCGAGAAATCAGGCCTGATGGAAAACCTCGACGCCCAGATCCTCGAGCGCAAAGCCGTCGACGTGGTTCTGCAGAAGGCGGTGTTCGTCGACGTGCCGGGCGAGGCCGCGAAGAAAGGCGACGTCGAAGCGGTGGAGTTGTCGGTTTGTGGACAGGAAGTCGCCCCGGCGCCCAAGCCCGCCGAAGCTGGCGCCAAATAGGCTGGATCATCGAATGAATTCATGGAGGAATACCGGATCGGCTCGGCCCGCCCCGCTTGGCGACGCGGCCATCCGGCCCTTTTATCATCTCCTGAGGGATCATCATGTTTGACACGTATTCGGGGCTCGTCGCGCCGCAGAATCAGCGGCCCCGCGACTACATGCGTCAGCGGCAGATGACGATTGGCGACCTGCTGCTCGAGAACCGCATCGTGTTTCTCGACGGGCCGATTCACGACGTCAGCGCGAACCTGATCGTGATGAAGCTTCTGTTTCTGCAGTCCGAGAACCGGCACCAGGACATCCACCTGTATATCAATTCGCCGGGCGGCTCGGTGAGTGCCACGATGGCCATCTACGACACGATGCAGTTCCTCGATTGCCCCATCGCGACGTATTGCGTGGGCCTGTCGGCCAGCGGCGGGGCCATCGTGCTGGCGGGGGGCACGAAAGGCAAGCGCTTCGCTTTGCCGCATTCGAAAATCATGATCCACCAGCCGTACGGCCAGGTCGGAGGCCAGGTCTCGGACATCGAGATTCAGGCCAAGGAAATCCTCGAGACGCGGGAAACCCTGAACGAGATTCTGGCGCAGCACACGGGCCAGCCGCTCGAGCGCATCGCGCGCGACACCGAGCGCGACCGCTACCTCAGCGCCATCCAGGCCAAGGAATACGGGATCGTCGACGAAGTTCTGACGAAGGCCCCGAAGAAAGACGACAAGAAGTAGAACCACGTCGCGAAACCGCCAGCGCTGCCTATTGAAAGATCATCTCATGTCGATCGTGCCCTACGTCATTGAAAAGAGCGGCCGCGAAGAGCGGGCGATGGATATCTATTCGCGGCTCTTGAAAGATCGCATTATCTTTCTGGGGACGCAGGTCAATGACGTCGTCGCCAACGCCATTGTCGCGCAACTGCTGTTCCTGCAGTTCGAAGACGACAAGGCCGACATCCACATGTACATCAATTCGCCGGGGGGCTCGATCACCGCCGGCATGGCCATTTACGACACGATGCAGTTCGTCCGCCCCGATGTGTCGACCTACTGCATCGGTCAGGCGTCGAGCATGGGGGCCATCCTGCTGACAGCGGGGGCGGCAGGCAAACGCAACGCTCTGCCCCACGCCCGCATCATGATCCACCAGCCCCTGGCAGGGATGGAAGGCACCGCCACCGAGCTCGAGATCCACGCCAAGGAAGTTTTGCGCGTCAAGCAGATGATGAATGAGGTGTTGCTCAAGCACACCGGACAGTCGCTCACCAAGATCGAACAGGACACCGACCGCGACAACTTCATGTCGCCTGAAGAAGCCAAGTCGTACGGCCTGATCGACAATATCCTCGAACGTCTCCCCGCCAACGTCGTTCCGCCCGTGTCCGCGCCGTAGCGTTTTGCCCGCAGGGGGGCACTTCGTTTCAGGCCGTTCGTATGCTGTCATTTTACCGTATGTCGTTCCTGCGATCGGCCGGAACGGCTCTCGTCTGCGCCTTCGCCCTCGCAGGGTGCTCGGCCCGGGGCGAAATGGACCAGCTCGAGGCCGACCTGCGCAACAAAGAGCAGGCCCAGGAAGAGCTCACCCGCCAGCTCGCCCATGCCGAGGAAGACCTGAAGGTCGCTCGCAGCGATGCCGTCGCTTTGCGAAAACAGTTGAACCGGAACCGGCAGGTTTCCCTCACCGAAGAGCAGGCCGATGTGCTCTATCGAGCCGAGGCCGTCAAGTTCAACTCGCTGCTCACCAGCGGGCAGAACCGCGACGGACAACCCGGAGACGAAGGCCTGTCGGTCATGCTGATCCCCGTCGACGTGCACGGCGACCTCGTCAAGCTGGCCGGCGCCGTCGAGCTCGAATTGTTCGACATGTCGCTGGAAGGGGAACAGCAGCGTCTGGGCCAGTGGACGTTTACGACCGACGAAGTCCGCGAGCACTGGCATCGCGGTTTCATCAGCACGGGCTATCTGTTCCAGCTCGACTGGCAGAGGATTCCGTCCGCTTCTGAGCTGACTCTGCATGCGAAGCTCAGCATCCACGACGGCCGCAAGTTCGACGCCACGACGCAGGTGAAAGTCGATCCCCCGCTGCCGAGATCGGCCACGGCCGACGGCGGCCCGGGCGTGCGGCCCGCGGTCGAATCGGCGCGCCGGCGGAAAGCGGCCCCCGCGGGCAAGCCGGCGATCGTCCCCGCGTCATCCACCATGAAGGCCCGTCGGCCCGCCGGCCTGGACGCCGCTGCACATCCTGGCGAGATGCCCCCCGTGCGCAAGCCCCGGCCCGATCTGCGCGAGCGTCCGGCGCGAGAGCCCGCCGACGACCCGACCCGCACCAGCGACCGCTGGACCGACGAGACGATCCCGACGTTGCGCTAGACGACTTTTGGGACTGGGGCCGGGAATCGGCGCTGCAGGAGCGTCCATGCCACCAGTTTAGGCGAAACGAAACCCAGTTATCGTGTGAATCGCGTCAGAACCCACACGAACACCACGACGGGGATCGACAATCGGCCGATTTCGCCTGGTGTCGCCATCAAGCCATACGCAATCAGACGATCGCAAACATGAGAGATCCAAATCGGCATAACGCACCTCCAAATCAGCCCGCAAAGCTGATTCAACTCTAGCACAAAACTGTCCACGCGCCGGTTCAATGCGACTTCGCGATTGATCTGAACCACCTGGTTGCCGCGACGCGCGTGTCAAATCCGATAAATCCGGCACTCGGAACAGCTCTGGCACACGGCTTCTGTCAGGGAGTGAACAAAGGCTGCGGGCCATTCCGCTCGTGGCGAGATTACTTTCCTTTTACGGGAAGCAAGGGCAGCTTCGTCTCTTCGCTGTCTCCGCCTTTGGGGCCCGGAACTGAGAGGACCGGGCGATCGTCCGCGGCGATCTGGAACGTCCAATCCGCGTCCAGACGGATCACCCAGCCGGACTTTCGATCGGCCACAATTTTTCCTGTCCAGACGGGCGTATCGGCCTTGAAAGGTTTCTTGTCGGCCGGGTCGAAAATCTCGGCTTCGAAGGTTGTGCCGTCCGCAGCAAGTCGTTTGAAATTCAAGATCAGGGTGCGTCGCGTCTTCTCTGATTCCGAGAGCCTGAAGACGTAGCATGCTCCCGGCGCGGCGGCTTCGGCGAGAATCCGCTTCTGGCGCTGGGGATCGATCGGCAACAGGCTGAGCGCCTGCATCGCCTCGCCCAGGGCTTCACCGGCGGCCGTGAATTCACGATCGAACTTGAGGTAGTCTTTGCGCCAGCCGGCCGGGTCCGGATTGGGGGCGGGATTTTTCAATTCCGCCTGGCGGCCTACCATCGTCCCCTGGTCTGACCAGATCGAACAGGTGACGGTCATCGTGTTCGTAAAATCGAGGCGCCGGCGGTTCCAGCGGAAGTGCGGCACAAGGCGCACGGCCTCGGCGACTTCCAGTTTCGGCAAGTAGACGTAGTGCGCGGCCTTTTCGCCCCATTCATTCCTGGCGACCAGCTCGATCACGGCGTGAGTCAGGTCCTGCCCCGAAACGTTCTCGACTTTGAAGTTGTTGAGCTTCTGGAACTTGTCGCTCGACGAGCGGACGTTCCAGACCCCTTCGACTTCGACAACGGGCTTTGCTGCGGCAGGCCCGCCGCAGCGCATCGCGAGCGTCAACAGCACGTTCTGCCAGAATTCGGCCATGCGATCGATCTGGGCCATGTCGGCATAAGCCAGGAGCCCGCTCACCACGGCGCGTTGTTCCACGTCGGCTTTCATGCCAACCACGCCCCCCAGGAACTCTTGCAGCTTCTGGCGGCTGGCTTCGGTCATCGGTGCGTCAACGACGCGCACATTGTATTGCGGATACTGCTTCTGCAGTTCCTCTTCGAGTTGCGCGCGGTCGATCTCGCGCTGAAAAACGTATCTGCCCGCTGGCAGGAAGACTTTTTGCTGAAACTCGTGCATCGACGAGGCGGGCGTGTTGCCAAATTGCTCGTCGGCCAACGCGAGCTGGCAACGGGCCCGGCACAGAGTCTGCGCCCGCTCGGCCGCGCGTCTCAGATAGGGATGACCTGACTCGGCGAGATGGTCGTAATGACTCAACAGGTCTTTAATCAGGTCGAGGTTCTTTCCCGCGCCCGTTGACTGCTGCGATACGGAATGTAGAGCCGCTCGCCCCAGAACGGACCGGAGTTATCGCTGTGGTAACAGGGAAATGAGGAAAGTGCTGCGATCTCGCGCCAGACGGCGTTGGCGTCGGCCACATCAACCTTGTCGGCGGCCGAGGCGGAAGCCGCGCCGTCTCCCTTCCGGTTGCCGATACCGGCTTTCGCGAGATAATAAGCAATCCGCTTGCGAACCACCTCCTCTTCGGTGCGTGACAGCGCCCCGGTCGTTTTGACCTTGCCCAGGCTTTCGTTCAGGACCAGTTTCCGTTTCTGGAGCTTCATCGTTGCCGGAGTTCCCTTCGCGGCAAGCTTCCCCGACGTCGCGTCGACTTGGACGGCGCTGAACGATAGCCCGTTCCCCTTGAGCTCGACACGCTGACCATGGTAGACGCCATAGATGGTGACGCCATCCCAGTCAATTCCGTCCACCTGCCAGTCGCCCGTGTTCGGATCGACGTCAATGATCCAGTACTCGTGCCGAGGAACCGTGTTCGACGGAACCTCGCGGGACCAGATCCCGGCCAGGTCTGCGTGTTGAAGCAGCGCCTGCTGTCCGAGCAGTGGCTTGAGCCGGACCGGGTCCTTGACGCCGGCCGTTTCGTAGGCCGCCACGGATTTGTCGACGGCTTCGCGATAGGTTTCGGTCGCGCCTTCTTTCGCTTTGTGGTATTCATCAACGGCCTCCTGCATGGCAGGATGCGTGGGAACCGCCCCGGTCATGCCGAACAGCTTTTGCTGTGCACTGAACTCGCGCAGACTCGGATTTTTTTGCTCTTCAGGCGACACCGGCAGCAGCCCCTGCGGCCAGCTCTTCGTGGTGCGCTGGTTCTGAGGACTTTTGGGCATGTTTCCGCCGGCGGCTTTGCGGCTCGCCTCTTGAGCACGACTTCCGGGCATGCCGGGAGGCGTCACCTGACGTGCACCTTTTTCATTTTTCTGGCCCGGTCGCGCCCCGCGTTGTGCCCCAGCGGTCGCGGTTTTGTCCCCCTTGCCTTTGGCTGCCTTGGGCTTTTCCTGTTTCGGATCTTCGTCGGTCGCGTCGGACGGTTTGTCCTCCGGCTTCTCGGCTGCCAGGTCGGTGAATTCCCCGTTGCGGACCTTCTCGCGCTGTTTGGGAAACGCGGCAGCCAACTCGTCGCGGGCTTTTTTCAAAGCTGCGTCGTAGGCCGCGCGGGCCGCCTTGAATTCCTGCGCGATGGGATCGCCGGCGGCAGCAGGCGTTGGCTTGACGGGGGGCAACTCGTTCTCGTCAATCGCTGACGGATTCAACGCACGAGGCGGCGCCGCCCGGGCCAGGCGCCCGGAGTCTGCCCATCCGACCGCAAAACCTCCGCAGATCAGTGCCATTCCCGTGAGCACTTGGCGAAATTGGCGGCTCGTCACGGCAGTCTCCTGTCGCGGGTGTTATTGGCGAGTTGGCATTCATGGCCCGGGATGATGAGCGTCGAATCCTCAAGCGGCGATCGAATCCGCTCGCTTGCCTGTCGCCAATCCGGGAGTCACGGCGCAAGACTACCAGATGCTACCCGCGCCGTGTGCCCGAGTAAATTGTGCGTACCCGATCACGCCTCGGTCGGGCTCTGTTGCAGCTCGGCCGCAAAGGCGGCGGCCGTGACGCCTGCCCAACAAACCAGGACACCACCTCCCGCTCCGGCATCTGGAACTTCTCTGCCCAGATCGCTATATTTCCATGCTGAGCATGAGGCGGAATATCCTGGGGGCAGGCGCAACGACAGGGACGGAATCCGATGGCAAAGCAAAAGACGGTCCACGACAAGCTGCGGGAGCTGGGGAAAAATCTGTGGTGGAGCTGGCAGCCGGAAGTCACCCAGATCTTCCGCGAGATTGACCCGAACCTGTGGACCGACGTGGGGCATAATCCGGTGCTGCTGCTCGAGCAGTACCCCCCCGACGTGCTGGAAAAGCGGGCCTCAGAGGCTGTCCTGCACACCCGCATCAATTGGGCCTACCGCCGCTGGCAGGAGTATATGGAAGCCACCGACACGTGGGGCGCAACCCACGCCGGCGTGCTCGGCCATCGTCCGACGGCTTATTTTTCGGCGGAATTCGGCGTGCACGAATCGCTGCCGATCTATTCCGGGGGCCTGGGGGTGCTCGCGGGCGACCACCTGAAAAGCGCTTCGGACCTGGGCATTCCGCTGGTGGCCGTGGGCCTCTTTTACGGCCAGGGGTATTTTCAGCAGTACCTCGACGAGAACGGCTGGCAGCAGGAAACGTACACCGATCTCAAGATCTCGAAGCTGCCGATCGAACCGGCCCTGTCGCGCGACGGCAAGCCGGTGATGATCAGCGTCGACACGCGCGGCGGCAAGATTCATGCCCGCACCTGGCGGATCAACGTGGGAAGAATTCCGCTGTATTTGCTCGATACCGATGTTCCCGAAAATCGCGATGAAGACCGGCACCTCACCAGCCGGCTGTATGGCGGCGACCAGCGGACGCGCATCCGGCAGGAGATCATCCTGGGAATCGGAGGCGTGCGGGCCCTGGCGGCGCTGGGCATCATTCCCGGCGTGATCCACATGAACGAGGGGCACTCGGCCTTCGCGGGGCTGGAAGTCATCCGCCAGCGCATGAAAGAAGACGAGCTCTCGTTCGACGAAGCGCTGCGCGAAACGGCCGCGATGAGCGCCTTCACCACGCACACTCCCGTTCCGGCCGGGCACGATCGCTTCAATGCCGAGCTGATCGAAGAGCACCTGGGCCCGCAGCGCGACGAGCTGGGATTGCGGCACGATTCGCTGATGAGCCTGGGGCGCGTCGAGCCGCAGAACCAGCAGGAATCGTTCTGCATGACGGTGCTGGCCTTCAAGCTGTGCCGGCGCGCCAACGCCGTGTCGGGCCTGCACGGCGTCGTCAGCCGCAGGATGTGGGCCAATCTCTGGCCGTGGCGCAGCGAAGAGGAAATTCCGATCGGTCACATCACGAACGGCATCCACGTGCCGACCTGGCTGGCGGCCCAGATTCGCACCCTGTACGACCGCGTGCTGCCCCTCAACTGGTACGTGCGGACCGGCGAACCCGAAGTCTGGGCCCCGGTCGAGCACCTTTCGCCCGGCGAACTGTGGGAGACTCACCAGACTCTCAAGAGCCGGCTGATCACCTACGCCCGCAACCGGCTCATCAAGCAGGCCCGCCGCCGCGATGTGCCCGAAACCGTGCTGGCCCAGCTCTCGACGGCACTCGATCCGCGGGTGCTGACGATCGGCTTTGCGCGGCGATTCGCCCCCTACAAACGCGCCGATCTGATTTTCCGCGACGTCGATCTGATCGGGAAACTGATGACCAATCCGGACCGCCCGATTCAGTTCGTGTTCGCCGGAAAATCGCATCCGGCCGACGAGCCAGGCAAGTCGATCCTGCAGAAAATCTACAAGCTGTCACAACAGGAGCCGTTCCGCGGCAAGCTGGTGTTTCTGGAAGACTACGACATCAACCTGGCGCGACACCTGGTGCAGGGAGTCGACGACTGGCTCAACAACCCGCGCAGGCCTCTGGAAGCCTCGGGAACGAGCGGCCAGAAGGTCGTGCTCAACGGTGTTCTCAACTGCTCGATTCTTGACGGCTGGTGGGCCGAAGCCTACGACGGGTCGAACGGCTTTGCGATCGGGACGGGGCACACCCACGTCAATCAGGACATCCAGGACGAGCGCGACGCCAAAAGCCTCGCCGCGGTGCTCGAAAACGAAGTGATCCCGCTGTTCTACGAGCGCGATCAGGACGACCTGCCCCAGGCCTGGATCAAGCGGATGAAGCGCGCCGTGCGGACTCTGGGCTGGCGGTTCAACGCCGACCGCATGGTGATGGACTACGTTTCGAAAACGTACGTGCCGGCCGCGGGCGGCTTAAGCTGCTCGATGGACGACGTCGTGTAACGGAATTCGTGAGATTTCCGCCGCACGGCCCCGCAGCACAAGCACTTGTCATTGGCCCGCAACCCGTCACTTCCTGCGTTGGCCCAGCGCCGTCAGGCTAGAAAGCCTGATCTACTCTTCATCGTAGTTGACGTGCCGGGCGCGATACTTGGGCAGGTCTTTCATGCGAATCGCGTATTTGTCTTTCACGCGTTCGTCGTGCTGCTGCATCGTGTATCGCAATTCATGCTGCAGGATCGAGGCGTATGCCGACGACCTGTCGAACAACCTGGCCGTCTTGAATTCTTCGCGGTCGGCGGGACGGCGTGAGAGCACCTTGACGACGTAGTAGATCGAGGCGTCGTCGTTCGGGGCGATGCCGACTTCCCCTTCAGAAAGCTGCTCGAACGCCACTTGCATGAATTGCCTGCCGGGATTGACAACCCCGCTCGGGTTGCCGAGCTGAACTTGTGTTTGCCGCGTCATCGCCATCGGATTGGGCACCATCGATTCCTGCCAGAACGAGAACTCCCCGGAGATGAATGCCGTCAGCGCCGGCCCGACGGAAGTCCCCGTGACCGTTTCGTCGGCGAGCGCTGCGCTGAATTCTTTATCGCTCTGGCGCACCTGCTGCGCGAGCATTTCCGCCCGTTCGCGCGCCAGCGGCGCGGCCTTGAGCTTTTTCCAGGCAGCCACGACTTGCTCGCGAATCCCGGCCTCCTTGAGATCCGGAACGTGAGTCTCCACGTCGCGAACCTTCCACGACAGGTACCGCGCGATGCCGAACGTTTCCGATTCGAAGACCTGGCACAGGCGATCCATGCGCAACGCCTGTTCCATGATCGTCGTCATCTCTCCGCGCATCGACATCTGGCTGTTGGGGTCGTACGCCCGCCCGATGCCCGGGGTTTCGCTCAGCTCGCCGGCGGTCACGAGCGGCGTTTCGCCGTACTTCATGCCGAACCGGTCGGCAATTTTCCGCATTTCCGCCGCGGCGCGCGTTTCCAGCTCGGCCGCCTGCTTTGCATCGGGATCGACCAGTTTCACGCCAGTCGTCGCAAACGATTCGGAAACGAGATTGATCGCCTCGCGGATGTTTGCGGCGGTCGCCTTCATCGATTCCGCGACCCGATCGGCCAGGATCGTCCGGCGAATTCGATCTTGGAGGTCGTCGTCCAGCGGCTTGAATTTGACCTCGGGAGCGGGAGGCTTCGTTTTCGCGTCAGCGTCTTTGCCGTCCGCATCTTTCTCTGCCGGCGCGTCGGTTCCCGGATCGCCCTTTTCTGTTGCGGTTTCCTCACCCGGTTGAGGTTTCGGATCGTCCGCCGCCAATTCACCTTTCTTCGCCGGCTTTTCCTGCGACTGGTCCGACTTGTCTTTCTCGCCGTCCTGTGAATCTTTGTCGTCGCTGCCCGGCGTGCATTCCGGCTGCGCGTCTTTCTCATTGACATCTGGCTCTTTGACATCCGGCTTTTTGTCCTCAGACTTGGCGCCGTCTTCCGACTGCGGTTTCGCGGGCCCGTCGTCAGGTTTCGCGTCTTTGTCTCCCTTTTGCGATTGATCGAGCTTCGGTCCCTCAGACGGTCCGTGTTCGGGCGTCGCTTCACCATCATCTTCCGGCGCGATCTCGGGATCGATCGGCGTTTTGTCGTCAAGCGGGGGCGCCGGGCGCTCCTGCATCCAGAAGGTGGTCGCCTTGTTCGATTCGTAGTAGTCTTCGATGTCTTTGTCGGTAATGGGGCTCTCGGATTTCACCTTCTCTTCGGCCTGGTCGTAACCGACTTCGATGTACTGCAACTTCACTCTCTGCGGCTGCCGAAACCCGGGCCTGAACTCGCTGTTGAACGCGGCCTCGCCTTCATAGCGGTGCTTCTCGAACAGGGAGGCGATTTCGGCGTCGGTCGGCTCGCCGGTTTTGTCGATGAAACTGTTGACCGGGACGGCCGCCACCGCGATTTTTTCGCGAGTGTTGAGCTGCTCGAAATACTGCCAGTATTTTTCAGGCGAAGGCGCCAGCGCCGGATACGTGAGCCGGTAAGCCGTGACGACTTCCAGCTCGTCTCGCAGCAGATCATAAATCTGCTTCTGGCTCAATTGCATTTCGCTGACAACCTGCTGAAACTGCTTCGGCGTCAGCTTCTTGCCGTTCCCCGCGCCGAGGAATTCGGCGAGGCCGTTCACAGTACAGTTGTTGATGTATTCCTGAATCTGGCTGTTGGAGACCGTAATGCCCATTCGGTCGGCCTCGTGGCGAAAGAGCCACCGATAAAGCATGTCCGTTTCGGAAACCCCGCCGAACCCGAATTGGCGCACAACCATATTCGCAAACTGCGGGCTGCCGAGCCTGGGATTGGCGGTGGAATAGGCCGACGCAATGAACCGATGGACCGCCCTGCGTTCGCTCGCCATCTGATGAATCGTAAAATCGGTCAGGTTGCCGATGTTCGTCTCGAAGATCACCTGGCCCTCCCGCGTGCCGCGGTTGGGGTTGCCCATCTGCCGCAAGACGTCGCCCAGCCCGAAGGCAATCATGGCCATCAGCGTGACCGCGGCCAACAGGAGCTTCTGATGCTTTCGGAATGCCTTAAATGGATGCATGCGATGCAGACCTTTCGTCTCGCTTTTTCAATAACAAAACGCGGGAGCCCCGCGACCAGACGATGGCTCCCCGCGAGCCGCGCTTCCCGCTCCGGCAGCCGGCCGGCGAGTCGGCACGGGGCAGGTCCCCGGCCGCACGCATCGTGCGAGCGCCCTTGACAGAGTGCGCAGTGATGAATTATGGATTTTCGACGGGTGGCACCATTTGCGACCCGGCCCAACGGCGATTTTAGCCGCGTTCGCGAGTGTGACAAGGCCAACCCCTCCTGCGGAGCAAGCGCTCAGTGGCTAAAAAAAACAAGCTGAAAGGGTTGGTGATCGTCGAATCGCCGGCAAAGGCGAAGAAGATCAACAGCTTCCTGGGGCGCGACTTCAAGGTGCTGGCCAGCATGGGGCACGTCCGCGACCTGCCAAACGGGGCGGCCGAGATACCACTCGAAGTCAAAAAGGAACCCTGGGCCACCCTGGGCGTGAACGTCGCGGCCGACTTCGACCCTCTCTACATCATTCCCCCGAAGAAGAAAAAGGTCATCAGCGAGCTCCGGGCCGCTCTCAAAGACGCCGATGAGCTGATCCTGGCGACCGACGAAGACCGCGAAGGCGAGAGCATCGGCTGGCACCTCACCGAGGTCCTCAAGCCCAAGGTTCCCGTCAAGCGCATGGTCTTTTCCGAGATCACCAAAGAGGCCATCCTCGAAGCGATCCGCTCGCCCAGGCAGCTCGACCAGAATCTCGTCGCTGCGCAGGAAGCCCGCCGCGTGCTCGACCGGCTGTACGGCTACCGCCTGAGTCCCCTGCTCTGGAAGAAAATCGCCCCCAAGACGTCGGCCGGGCGCGTGCAGTCGGTTGCCGTGCGGCTGATCGTCATCCGCGAGTTGCAGCGCCGGGCGTTCCGAAAGGGAACTTACTGGGACCTGAAGGCGACGCTTGCCACGCTCCCCACGGATGGCGCGGCGGCGGGGCAACTCGAAGCGCAGCTCTACACGCTGAACGGCAAGCGGATCGCCACGGGCAAGGACTTCGACGAAAGCACCGGACGGATCAAGGCCGACTCCGACGTCCTGCTGGTCGATGGGCAGACGGCCCAGGACCTGCGCGACCGCCTTCGCACGACCGGCTGGAAGGTGACGAACCTCGAAGAGCGGCAGCAGGTGCGCAAGCCCTATCCCCCCTTCACCACCAGTACCCTGCAGCAGGAAGCCAACCGCAAGCTGGGGATGTCGGCCCGCGAGACGATGCAGGTCGCACAGCGGCTGTATGAAGACGGCAACATCACCTACATGCGGACCGACTCGGTATCGCTTTCCGGGGAAGCGATCCGCGCGGCGCGCAGTTGCATCGAGAACCGTTACGTCGTCGAATACCTCTCGGACGGCGTCCGCACATTTGAAACCAAATCCAAAGGCGCCCAGGAGGCCCACGAGGCCATCCGCCCCGCCGGTACGGCCATGCAGACCGGCGAAGAGCTGGGCCTGGCGGGCCGTGAGCTCGCGCTGTATTCGCTGATCTGGAAACGAACCGTCGCCACGCAGATGGCCGAGGCCCGCTTGCGGTTTCAGACGGCGACGATTACCGCCGGCGAGGCCGAGTTTCGCGCCACGGGCCGCCACGTCGAATTCGCCGGATTCTTCCGCGCCTACGTGGAAGGGGTCGACGACCCCGAAGCGGCACTCGACGACCAGGAGGCGGCGCTGCCGCCGCTGGCTCCCGGAAACGACCTGGCTTGCCGCGAGCTCGAGGCCATCTCGCACGACACGCAGCCTCCCGCCCGGTACACCGAAGCCACGCTGATCCGCGCTCTGGAAGCCGACGGCATCGGCAGGCCCAGCACCTATGCGTCGATCATCGGCACCATTCAGGACCGGGGTTATGTCGTCAAAGTCGGGAATCAGTTGCCGCCCACCTTCACGGCGATGGCGGTGACCCGGTTGCTCGAAAAAAACTTCCCGCAGCTTGTTGACGAGCAATTCACGGCCGGCATGGAACAGACGCTCGACGATATCGCCGCCGGTCAGACGAAATCGACGCCGTACCTGAAGAAGTTCTACCTCGGCCACGACGGACTCGATGAGCAGGTCAAGTCGCACGAGGCGAACATCGACCCGCGCGAGGCGTGTACCGTCGAGCTCGAAGGACTCTCTTCGAAGATCCGCATCGGCAAGTTTGGTCCTTACCTCATCAAGGAACAGAACGGCGAAAACCTGACGGCATCTCTGCCCGACGGCATTATGCCGGCCGACATCACCGACGAAATTGCCGAGGCGCTGCTGGCCCTCAAGAAACAGGGGCCGAAGGCGCTGGGCATGGACCCCGAACAGGGGCTGCCCGTGTATTCCATGATCGGCCCGTTCGGGCCCTACGTGCAACTGGGTGACGTTGCGGAAGATGGAACAAAGCCCAAGCGGATGACGGTCCCCAAGAACATCGATCCCCAGCAGATCACGCTCGAGCAGGCCCTCGATCTGCTCAGCCTGCCGCGCACGCTCGGGGCGCATCCCGAGACCGGCAGGCCCGTCAAAGCCAGCATCGGTCGGTTCGGGCCGTATGTCGTGCACGAAGGGCCGGCCAAAGTCTATAAGTCAGTTCCCAAAGACAAAGACGTGCTCAAGATCGACCTGCCGGCGGCCCTGGAGCTGCTGGCGCAGGCCCGCACCCGCCGCGGCGCAACACCGATCAGGGAGCTTGGCCCGCATCCCGCGGACAACCAGCCGGTGCAGGTGTTCGAGGGCAAGTACGGGCCGTACGTCAAGCACGGCAAGGTGAACGCGACGCTCCCTAAAGAGACGACCATCGAACAGGTGACGCTCGAACAGGCCCTGGCGCTGATCGAAGCCCGCGCCGCCCGCGACGGCGGCACCCCGAAGCGCGCTGCGCGCCGCAAGGCGCCGAAGAAAGCGCCGCCTAAGAAAGATGCGCCGAAAAAGCCGCCCCTCAAAGGCGGCGCGAAGAAGAAACAGCCCCCGAAGAAAAAACCGCCCGAAGAAGAATGATCGCGTGCGCTCGCGCGCAATTCACTCATCCCCCCAGCGCTTGAACAGCTTGTGTTCGATCCCTAAGTGATCGCAGATTCGTCCGACGACGAAATCGACCAGGTCCTGGATCGAGCGCGGGGTGTGATAAAATCCCGGCATCGCCGGCATCACCGTCACGCCGGCGTCCGCCAGCCGTTTCATATTCTCGAGCTGGATGCTCGACAGGGGAGTCTCGCGAGGCACGACGATCAGCTTGCGCCGCTCTTTCAGATGGACGTCGGCGGCGCGATGAATCAGGTTCTCAGAATGCCCGCCAGCGATGCTCGCCAGCGTCCCCATCGAGCACGGGCAGATCACCATCCCCGACGTCAGAAACGAACCGCTGGCAATCCCTGCGGTGAAATCCTTGTAGTGATGGTAGATGACCCCCTCCTCCTTGGGATCGCCGAACACCGAGCTGATGTCGGCAAACGACGAGCGATCCGGAATAAACGCCGCGAGCGCGCTCTCTGAGGTCAGATCCGAATCCTCTGGCAGCAGTTGCCCGATCTTGAAATTCTTGAGGTCGACGTGAATCCCCAGTTCGCGACTGAGGACCAGCGCCGCCGATTCGCTGATTGTCAGGTGCACCCGGTACCCCGCGGCCAGCAGTACTTCGAGCAGCCGAATGGCATAAATCGAACCGCTGGCCCCGGTTATGGCAACAACGAGATCATGCATAAATGTTATTTCGGATGTGGGATTTCGGAATTAATGGAAAATCAGCATTGAATGTCGAGGAACTCATTCCTACAGGGAAGATTCAGCTCATTTTCATGTTTCGCTTGCCTTCTTTGAACCATTGCGCGTTGTTTTGATGGCGGCGGCGAAGATGCGAGTGAGTTCGTTAGCCTCTTGCAATAAGGCACCGACGCGGCGCGGCTTGACGAGACCGGAATCGACGATGTGTTCGAGCCAGTATGTGCTTTCGTCAGCCTCTTCCTCGACAACCCCCAGTCGCGACAGAAACTCCCTCCTTGAACGCGCACGGCAGGCGGCCCTGTAGTTTGCACCAATCGCCGTCCCGCTGCGGATGAGCTGATTCGCAATCGCACGCCCAGAAGCCGACTTGGGAAGCGCGTCAACCAGCTTCATCACTCGTAACCCAAACTGCTTCGTCCGCAATTTCAATTCCTCTTTCGTCATGACGCTTGGCCCCCACTGCACCGTCAAATCCGAAATCCCACATCCGAAATGTCCTTTACTTCTGGCCAATATACAGCGTGGCGATACCGAACGTGAGCGGCTGATAGTTCACGGTCGCGAGGCCGCAGTCTTTCATCAGCGCCGCCAGCCGCTCGCCGTAGGGGAACTCGGAGACGGAATCGGGAAGGTAATTGTACGCCTGGTGGCTGTTTCGCGAGAGAAGCTGGCCGAGTCGCGGGAGGATGTTGCGGAAGTACCAGGTGTAAAGCGCCCGCAGCAGCCGGTTGCCGGGCAGCGAGAATTCCAGCACAACCACCCGTCCGCCGGGCTGGCAGACGCGGATCATTTCCCTTAAGCCTCGGGCCGTGTCGGTCACGTTCCGCAATCCGAAAGCCACGCTCACGATCTGAAACTGCCCGTCGGGAAATGGGAGCTGCTGGGTGTCGGCCTGCACGAATCCCAGCGTGACGCCGCTGGCTCTGCCTGCGGCCTGCGGCTTCGCCGCTTTCTGCGCGGCGATCACCAGCATCTCGCCGGTGAAATCGGCCCCGACGACGGTGGCCTTCCCCCGCGCCTTTTTCCAATACGCGAGCGCCAAATCTCCCGTCCCGGTGCACACATCCAGCATCGGCGCGTCGCCGCGCGGGGCCGCCGCGCGCACCGTGCGCCAGCGCCAGTACCAGTCGGTCCCACCCGACAGGAAATGGTTGAGAAAGTCGTAGCGGGGCGAGATCTCGCCGCACATCCGGCGGATCCGCTGCTCAGATTTGTCGACGGTCTGCATAGCGTGCTCGGACTCGACGCAGAGCGTCGGTACGGGCGTTCCCACGCAGAGCGTGGGAACGCGAGACTCCGAAATCCGACATCCCACCTCCGAAATCCCCCTTACCATGTCTCAGGCAGCACAGACCCCAGCCCGTACTGCGCCCAGCGGCCTGTCACCAGATCCTTCACGTCTTTCGACATGACCATTTCGTCGGGCCAGGGCCGCGGGTGGCCTTCTTCGGGGAACTTGCGGGTCGCGTCGATCCCCATCTTGTGACCCACGCCGCACACCGGCGCCGCATGGTCGAGAATGTCGGTCGGGCCTGCGTTGAAAACCACGTCGCGCCCCGGGTGGACGTTGGCGCCGACGTGGAACCACACCTTTTCTTCGTCCTGCACGTCGACGTGCGCGTCCACCACCACGACGATTTTTGAGAACATCATCTGTCCCATGCTCCAGATCGCGTTCATCACCTTCCGCGCCTGCTGCGGATAGGTCTTGCGGATGCTCACGAAGCACAGGTTGTGAAATGCCCCGGCGCGCGGCAGGTTGTAGTCGACGAGCTCGGGAACGAACATCTTGATGAGAGGCAGAAAGATCCGCTCGGTCGCCTTGCCCATCCAGAAGTCTTCCATCGGCGGCTTGCCGACGATCGTGGTGGGGTAGATCGGGTTGGCGCGGTGCGTGATGGCCGTCACGTGATACAGTGGGAACTGGTCGGACAGGCTGTAGAACCCGGTGTGGTCGCCGAACGGCCCTTCGGTCTGCCACGGCTCGGTCGTATCGACGTAGCCTTCGATCACGATCTCGGCGCTCGCGGGAGCCTCGATGTCGATCGTGCGGCATTTGACAAGGTCGACCGGCGCCCCACGCAAGAATCCCCCCAGCAGGCATTCGTCGGTGTGGGGAGGAAGCGGGGCCGTCGCCATGTAGGGAAAGACAGGGTCGCCCCCCAGTGACACGGCAATCGGCATCTGTGTGCCGAGCTTTTTGTATTCCATGAAATTGTGGCACCCGTCGTGGTGCAGGTGCCAGTGCATGAAGCAGGTGTTCTTGTCTTTGACCTGCAGGCGATACATGCCGACGTTGCGCTCGCCGCTGGCCGGGTCTTTCGTGAAGACCTGCCCGAAGGTGATGAACCGCCCGGCGTCCTGGGGCCAGCACTGCAAGACCGGCAGCTCGGTGAGATCGACGTCGCGACCCAGCTTGATCACCTGCTGGCACGCCCCGGTGCGTACAATGCGCGGGGGCAGTTTGGCAAGCTGCGCGAGCTGCGGCACCAGTTTCAGCTTTTCGATCCAGCCTTCCGGCACTTGCGGCTTGATCAGCCCGGCGATCCGATCGGCGACCTCTTCGAACGATTTGACCCCCAGCGCCCGGCACATTCTCTTGTACGACCCGAGCAGGTTGATCACGACGGGCATCGCACTGCCCTTGACGTTCTCGAAGAACAGGGCCGGCCCGCCGTCGGTCGATTTGCTCACCCGATCGGTGATTTCGGTGATTTCCAGGACCGGATCGACCTCGGCCGTAATGCGGACGAGTTCGCCGTCGTCCTGCAGCTCGTTGAGAAAATCCGAAAGATTGTCGTAGGCCATTGCGCAGAACGTATGCCGGCGGGATGGAGATTTTCGGGCATTATAAGGGCTGGCGGGTCGCGGTTAAACGCACCGGCGGAAATCCGGTACATCGCCCGGTGGAACCGAAAAGGCGGGGCGGCGTTAACCGCTATTCGCGCTCGGCCCAGGCCCGGATGTCGTGTCCGTCGTGGATCTCGACATGAATCACATTCGGCGCGCAGCACACGGGGCAGTCTTCGACGTATTCCTGCGACTGGCCCTGCAGCGGATCGACCGGGATCACGATCTCTTCGCCGCACGCATCACAGATGTACGACGCCTCTGCGGCGATCGCGCGAGTGCGTCTGCGCCTGGGTTTCATGCCGTGATTCCTGGAACTTTGCGCCTGGAGTCCAGTCTAATAAGCTGGCCGTCAGACAGGGAAGCCTCGGACCGTATGATGCGACAAGCCGTTATGACTGGTTGGACGCTGCGCCGATTAAGTTTCGCGCTTTGCACTTTGTCCGTCGCCTGCTGCGGATGCAACAGCACGCCGTGTCATCCACTCCAGACTGTAGCTTTCCGACGATCGGGTGGAGCTTTACAGTTGCGGTCAATTCCAGCGACATCGGGATCCTGAGGATCGATCTGGCAAAGCACCGTCGGCCTGGAACCGGTCCCGAGCCGCAAGCGCCGGCCTTTGGCGACTATTCAATGACCTGCGAAAACGCCGATGACATTTCGGCTGATACTCTCGAACAACTGGTCAACTACGAATCGTACGCAGATGAATCGACCGAGCTCTTTGATGCGGATAAAATCCCACAAAATGGGCGACGGCGATCATGACGCGCCGGTCGACACGATGCCGGCCGAATCCGGCAATTGGGACGAAGAATGGGAATGGTAATAGGCTGGCTCGCTGACGCCTTAGTCAGCGGGGGGCCAAGCGTCTACCGCGTTCTCTTCTTCTCAGGCTTTTTGGCCGGCCCGGGGACTTCTTCGAGCCAGGCGAGCAGGACACGGGCGACTTTGGCCAGGCTCGCGCCCGAACAGGCGGCGGGCACGTCGCGCGTCGTGTGCCAGTGGTCGTAGTTGAAGTCGATGATGTCGCACGCCGGGATGCCGGCGATCTCGTTGAGCGCCAGGTGATCATCGCGGACGTCGTGCTTTGGGCGGTCGATGAACTCGCGGACTCCGAGGCGCTTTGCCGTTTTCCAGATGCTTTTTGTGAGCTCCGGCGCAAACTGCATGCTGCGCTGCTCCAGATAGAGCTGCAGGTCTTTGTCGCCGATCATGTCGACCACCACGCCGGCCACGTACTTGTATTCGGGCGGATTGTCGCGGTAGTCCTTCGCGAAATGGATGGAACCCAGAAAGTACGGATCGAGCGCGTCATTGTAGATCAGCTCTTCGCCGTCGAAGAACACAAAATCGACGCCGTACGTCGGCCTGATCTTGTGCAGATGGTTTCCCATCTCCATCAGCAGGGCCACGCCGCTGGCGCCGTCGTTGGCCCCCAGGAACACTCCCCGCACGGCAAGCTGCGGGTTCACGTCGCGGTCGGCGCGCGGGCGGGTGTCGTAGTGGCACGCCACGAGGACGCGTTCCTTCGCCGCGCGGTCCCAAGACACGATCACGTTGTTCATCCGCACGGGGTTGCGCGTCTGCGGGTGGGCCGCGTCGAATGATTGAAACCGCACCTGCGCCTTGAGCTTCGAAAAGTGATCGGCGATGAGCTGCTGCTGCCGCTCCATCCCCTGCGAACCGCTGATGCGCGGTCCGATGTCGCAGATTTTCGTGAGATAACCGAACGCGCGGTCGCCATCGACTTCGGGCACAGTTTTCTCACCCGCGGCGCGGGCCGGCGGATCGTCGGCCCGCGCGGCCGTGGCAGCGATCAGTGCATTCGTGCCGCAGATCAGCGCCATCATGACTCCCGGCACGAGCCGTCGCATTGCGTCCATGCCCGTAAGGTATGAAACGGCCCGATTTCGATCAATGCGAGTGCCGCCGGCGAACCGCCATTTCCAAAGGTCGCAGGGCTGCGTAGAATTGAATGGACTGAACAGCGGTGCGGCAGATCGCCGCGCCGGCGAGCTTTTTTTTTGACGAGGGCCGCGTGAACGAATCGGTTGAACCACTCGGGCGAAGAATTTTGATCCGCAAGGATGAAAGCCGCCAGAAAACCCGAGGCGGGATCGTGTTGCCCGACAAGGCCGAGATTCCCACGATTACGGGTCGGATCGTGGAGGTCAGCGCCCAGATCGAGCGCGACGTCGACTTCCCGGTGCGGAAGTACGACAAGGTTCTGTTCCACCCGAAGAATGCGATTCCCGTCGACTTCGAGCCCGACAACGTGCTGTTCGTCGTGCCGATCGAAGACGTAGTCGCCGTGTTCCGCAAAGTGGGCAAGCCGCGGCGGCCGAAGGTCACCGCCGAAAACGACGCGGATGCCAACGACGCCGACGAACCCGACGACGCGCCGAGCCTGGACGAAGACGCGGATGAGTGAGGCCCAAGAGCCTCAGTTTCGCTCCACGACTTGCCGGCCTTTCTGCGCCTGAATCTCTTTCCACTTCGACCAGCCGTCGTCAAGGAACCGGGCGAAGAGCGACTGATCCGGGTCGTATCCTTCAAATTGAGAGAGGATCTTCGACGGGTCAGTCAGCACGGCTCGATCCGGCGGTATCACCGCGTAGTACGGCAGTGAAATGGCGCCAAACCAGCGCTTCTGCAGTTTCTTGTTGAACTCGGTCAATCGTTCAGCTTCTGCCCTGTCGCGAAGCGGAAGGGTATCTGTAAAGAGCTGGATGCGAACGAACTTACCAAGGCGCTGTTCAATTTCCGGCTGGCTCATCGGACCACCCTCCATCTTGCGGCAATTCGCACAGTTGACGCCGGTGAAATCCAGGAAGAGCGGCTTGTTCTCCTTGATCGCAAGATTTAGCGCCCGCTCGAAGTCCAGAGCGTACTTCAAGTCACCGTGCTTGCTGTAAGGGCCGGTTGGATCGGTCCCCACGTCGAATGTTGAATTGGCGAGCGCCTCGACATTCTTCCAGATTGCGCCCTGCGGCTTCTGGGCCCCGAACATGCCGACCCCCAAGTACAGCGAATATCCCAGAAAGCTCATCGCCGCGACAAACCGCAGAACGCCGATGTTTTCCGTCGGAACATCGTGCGGGAGGCGAAAGACACCAAACAGGTACAACGCGGCGCCGATCGAAATCACGGCCCAGATGGCAATCGTGAGATGAAAATCGATGATTGCCGGTTGACCGTTCCAACGCTGATCGGCATTTCCCAGAAACTTGACGGCCGCGCCGAGCTCGACCAACCCCATCAGAACCTTAGCGACATTCATCCAGCCCCCGCTCCTGGGCAACTTCTTGAGCATGCTGGGAAACAATGCCAGGAAAAAGAATGGCAGCGAAAAGGCGGTCGAGAACGCCAGGAGGCCAAGAATCGGACGCAATCGGTCGCCGGATTCGGCCATCACCAGCAACCCCCCCGCGAAGGCAAACGTGCACGTGAACGAGGTCAACGTAAAGGTCAGCGCCATGAACAGAACGCCGATGAACCCGCCCTTGCTCTCCTGGCCGGCGGTATAGGTCAATAGCCAGCTCGGCATGCGAATCTCGAACATGCCGAGCAAGTTGAATCCGAAGAAGATCAGAAGTCCCGCCAGCATCAGATTGAAAAACACCGTGTTCGCAAATTCGGGAAGCGATGTCGCTCCAAACAGAATGCTCATCAGCATTCCCAAACCGGTAAACGCACCGATGATCCCCAGGCAGTACACTGACGCCATCGCCGCCGGACGATGATGCTCCTTCTCGGCCTGCTTCTGGAAAAAGCTGACCGTGATCGGGATCATCGGAAAGACGCAGGGCGTTGCCAGCGCGGCGAATCCAGCGAGAACAGCCAGCCCGAGAAACACATGCAAGGGCATGGCATTCAATTTCCCGCCCGCGGCACCCGCCTGGGCGACAGGGTCCTCGCCTTCAATCACCACTGACGGCGATTTACGAACGTCGTCGTTCTTTTTCCGGGTGGAGGCGGCCTCGACGGTGGTCGTCGTGGATTCCTCGGTTTGAACGAGCGTTGCGCCTCCTGCGAAATTGGAACGGTGCAGTTCTTCTATCGCTTCGCTCGCCTCAGCATTCGACAGCGTCTTTCCAACCGTCAACACCAGCAAGTCGGAATTCGCAACTTCTTTCGTCGTCAGGCGGCCGCTGAATTCGAACCCGGTCGCGAGCAGACACTTCCTCATCGTGCACATCTGCCAGGCGATCTTTCCCGAAAGATTGATGTTGCCAGAACCGGAGTCGGCGGGAACTTTGAATTTCCGCGCCCAGACCAGCCGCCCTTCGTGAAAGCGGTCGATCTTGCCGCTGTCGTCGGTCGCAGCCTTGGCGATTACGCGCGGCCCGACAATTGTGGTATCAGCGGGAATCAATCCGCCGAGTTCCGTCAGCCCGATCACGGTCGGCAGCGAATCGCCGTCCTCTGAAAGCGGCAGATCGAGCGGGTAGACGTGCCAACCGGGCTGCAAATCCGCCTGCACAGAAATCGTGATCACGCTGCCAGGCTTGACGTGTCGAGGAGAGACCAGGACCTTCCAGGTGCTTCCGACATTGTGATCCTCAGCCTTTCCGATCAGTTGATCGAAGCGCGTATGAGAATCTTCCGACTCTGTCGCGACGGAGTTCGGCACCTCTTCGACCGAATCCTGGCCTGCGGCGCGTGAGTCTGCGAGCTTCACATGGAACGCATACTTCTGGTCCGGCCGGCAGTTCATCGCGTCGCAGATCTGATAGACCACTTCCCCTGCGATCAAGACGCTGAATGCATCGACGCCGGGCTTGAGCCGGAAGTGTCGCGTCCAGGCGACGGCGTCGTAGTATTTTTCGACGATCTTGTTGAGGTCCGGATCGTCGTAGGGTTCCGCCTCATGATCGGCGACGAAGTCCTTTTCGACGGGCTCGAGGCCGGTTGCCTTTTCGATTTTGAATTTCATCAGCGCCCCTTTGTCGTACGTCGTCGGGTAGACGTAGTGCTCAGGGGCCAGCTTGACTGAGATTCGCAGCAGCACTTCATCGGCCTTGCCGGTGCGTTCGAGGGTCGCCGTCCAATCGGCGCCGAAGCCTCTGGCACGATCCTGGCCGCGCAGGCCGAACGGATCGGAAAACCCGGGCCGACCGGGCTGGGCGCACAGGGGCACGGCCGCCAGAACGGCTAAGCCAAGGGCCAACAATGATTTGCGCACTGTCGAAGAGCGCGTGCCGGGCATCGGAGAATCTCCCGCGGTCAATTTTGGCAGATCAGGGACGTCCATTCCAGCCAAGCCGATTCCTCTTCATATCGGCTTGGATATTAGCTGATTTCGCCCGGTTACCACAATCTGAACCCGCCGCGGGCGGAAGAAACCAGCCGCCGGCGTTTTTTCTTCGCCAAACGGGCCAAACTTCCTATACGTCGAACTCTCCAGAAACATCAAAAGATACCGATCAACGACCGATAGATAACAGACAAGGGAGCGTTGCCAATACCGGCATTGCACCGGGTTTTCGTTTCAGAGATCATCGGCCCCCCTTTTTGTGATTCGCTCGATGCGGAGGGTCCAGGGATGGACATGTTTGTCGTTCACGGCGGGCGGCGACTGCGCGGCCGCGTCCGGGTGAGCGGAGCAAAAAACGCCGCTCTGCCGATTATGGCGGCGGTCCTCGCCTCCGACGGCCCCACCGTCCTGCATGACGTCCCCGATCTGGTCGACGTCTCGACGCTGTGCCAATTGCTCACGGCCCTGGGAGTTGAAGCCATCCGAGTGGGCGCAGAAACCGCGCCCGAATCCGTCGAGCCCGATCGCAACGGCGACGCCCCGGCCATCCAGGACGCGACGCCTGCGCTCGATCAGGAAACTCTCGGAACGTCCGACGAACCGCTTCCTGAGCACCACGTCTGCTTTCCGTTCGGAGTGGCCGAGGGGGACGCCTCGCAGCCGCAGGTCGTTGCGCCGTTGCGTCTGGAAGTCGTAAACTCCGGGCCGTGCCTGGCGGATTACGAGCTCGTCCGCCGGATGCGCGCCGGAATCTGCGTGCTCGGTCCCCTGCTGGCGCGGCGCGGACGCGCCTGCGTGTCATTGCCGGGGGGCTGCAACATCGGCGACCGCCCGGTCGATCTGCACCTCAAGGGACTCGCGGCGCTGGGGGCCGAGCTGCGCGTTGAACGTGGTTACATTTTCGCCCGGGCCCGGCGGCTCCGCGGCGCAAGAATCTACCTGGGCGGACCGTTCGGCAGCACCGTCACCGGAACGTGCAACGTGATGACTGCGGCGGCCCTGGCACAGGGAGTCACGACGATCGAAGCGGCGGCCTGCGAACCCGAAGTCGTCGACCTGGGGAACTACCTGAATCGGATGGGGGCTAAGATCACCGGGCTGGGGACGCCGTTTCTGCACATCGAGGGGGTCGAACGGCTCACCGGATGCGAACACAAGATCATCCCCGACCGGATCGAAGCCGCCACCCTGATGATCGCCTCTGCCATGACCCAGGGAGACGTGGTCGTCGAGAACATCGAAGCCGAGCACATGACGGCCGTCATCGAGAAGCTGCGTGAGATCGGCGTGTCGATCGAAACAGTCGGCAACGCGGCCCGCATCACGGTCCGCCGCGATCTGGCCGCCGCCGACTGCATCATGCTCCCCTACCCCGGCCTGCCGACCGACGTGCAGGCCCAGTTGATGGCCCTGCTGACGACGGTCCCCGGCATCAGCATCGTCACCGACAAAATCTTTCCGGACCGGTTCATGCACGTCGCCGAGCTGGGACGCATGGGCGCCTCGATCCGGCGGGAAGGCGCGAGCGGCATCATCAGCGGCGTGCCGATGCTCAGCGGCGCGGGGGTCATGGCCTCTGACCTGCGGGCTTCGGCGGCGCTGGTGCTGGCGGCGCTGGCGGCTCACGGAGACTCGGTCGTCCGCCGAATCTATCATCTCGATCGCGGGTACGATCGGCTGGAGCACAAACTGAACGACCTGGGGGCGGGCATCGTCCGCGTCCAGGACGCGCCTCAGAACATGCCCGAGAGCCTGTCGGTCAATCCGGCCGAAATGCTGCCGTCAGACGACATCGAGCACGGCCTCCGCGGGCCGAAATGGCTCCGTCGCGAGAGCCTGCGGATCCACGCTCCGGAAGTCGAGTGAAGGGCATTTCGGAGGTGGGATTTCGGATCTGGGATTTGATTTCCGGGAGCCTCAAATCCGAAATCCCAGATCCGAAATACTCTTGTCTTTTCGCGCCGCGACGAAGCGATCCGGAGACGATAGAATCGTCGCTCAACGTTGAGCGAGCAGATTTTTCACTTGTCTTCGATGCCATGGCCGGTATTCCAGCAACAGCACGCCGCGGCGTGGGCAAGGTTTACACGCCAGCTGCGATTGCGCGCCGCATGGTTTGCGCGTGTCTCGACAGTTGGCAGGCCACGGCCACGTCTGAACCTGGCGCCGACGCGCAGCCTGCCTGTCGCGTGCTTGATCCGGCGTGCGGCGACGGCGCGTTTCTGCTGGCGGCGTTCGAAGAGCTGCTGCGCCGGCATTTTGCTTCAAACCGCTCGCCGGAAGAGCGGCTGGGGATCGTCCGTGAGCACCTGTTTGGCGCCGACATCGACAAACTGGCAGTCGAGTCGCTGCGATCCCAGTTATTCGACCGCATCGACCCGCCTGGAAGCCTGACTGCACAGGTCGGAGATGTCCTGGCGCAGAACTTTCGTTGCGGGAATTCGCTGACCGGCGCAGATTTCTCCGTCCCCGGTCAGCGGCTGCTGAACTTGGATCTGAGCGAATCACACGACCCTCCCGATGCCGTTTCATGGGCCGTTGACTTTCCTGCTGCCGCGAGCGTCGGGGGCTTCGACATGATCATCGGCAATCCGCCGTACGTGCGCGAGCGAAGCGCCAAGGCGCTGTTCGACGGCCTGGCAACCGGCGAGCTGGGCCGGCGGTGGCGCGAAGCGCGGATGGATCTCTGGTACTACTTTCTGCACCGCAGCCTCGACTTGCTCCGTCCGGGAGGCGTGTTGTCGTTCATCGTGAGCAGCTACTGGCTGTCTTCGCGCGGAGCCGGCCGCCTGATCGACCGTCTACGTCGCGAGACGCAATTCGAAGAGATCGAGCTGCTCGACGATGCGCCGGTGTTCAAATCGGTCGCCGGCCGGCACATGATTTTTCGACTCCGCAAACGCGCGCCAGAATCCGACCGCCAGAGCGACAGCCCGCCAATTTCGAATGGCGGCCTGTGCCGCGTTTCCACAGCAACCGAGCCTCGTCCGTTCACGCTGTTGCACGACGACCTGTTCCAGAACGGCCGCCTCGTGGTCGCGAAGCTCGATTCGGAGCCGAACCTGCTGCGCGGCGGGGAATTGCTCGGGACTTCATTCGTCACGCGGCAGGGAATCGCTGAGAACCCCCCGTGCATCACGCGCCGGCTGCATCAGGAATTCGTGGGCCGTTATCGTCTGGGGGCCGGTGTGTTCGTGCTGACGGCGGACGAATTGGCGGTGCTTAATCTCAGCCCTCTCGAACAGACGCTTCTGCGGCCGTATTACGACACGCGCGCGGTCAGGCGATTCCACATGCCGGAATGGCACACGCATCAGATTCTCTATGTCACGCGGCAGACAGCGCCATCACTTGATGAATTCCCGTCCGTCCGGGCCCACCTCGAACAGTATCGCCCGATCCTCGAAAGGCGACGCGAGGTCTCGCTCGGCCGCTGCGCCTGGTGGCACCTGCACTGGCCGCGCGATGAACAAATCTTTCTGCAGCCAAAGATCTTCAGTGTGCAGATGGGCCAGCGGCCGCAATTTGTGTTCTGCGGGCGGCCGGCTTTCGTCGGGTTTTCGATCAACGCGATCTTGCCGGGCGAGCAGCCGGCCTGTTCACTCGAAGCACTCACGGGAATCCTGAATTCCGAACTGGCGCTGGCGTGGTTCTCGCGGCACGCCAAGCGGCGCGGCGTGAATCTCGAAATCAACGCGCACCTGTTGCGGGAATTCCCCCTGCCGGAGCGCAATCCGCAGATCGAAGAGCAGATCGGTGGCCTCGTGGTCAGACGCCAGGCCGGTGCAGGCGACTGCTGCGCCGCGGACCTCGAGCAAGAGATTGAAGTGCTCGTCAGGCAGATTTACGAGCGCGGGTGAGTCGCTGCCGTTGGGGGAAACGAGGATGGAGGATCGAAGATGGAGGATGGCGACGGGAAATTCAATCCCGCCATCTTCGATCCTCCATCTTCCATCCTCCTCGTACTCTGCCCGTCACGCCTTTGGCGGATGCTCGCGGGGATGTCGTGACGCACCGTCGCGCTATTTTTTCGGCCGGAAGTACTTCATCGATTCCTTGACGACTGTCGCCCGAGTGGCCAGGCGCACCAGCAGCGACAGAATGTAATTCTTCCAGCCCGAGACGACGTATTGCCGCCGTTTTTCGAACGCCTTGAGCGCCGCGCGAACGACGGGCTTGACGTCCTGCGCCGAATGCTTGTCGAGGAACGCAGGCACCCCCGAAATCCGGAAGAAATCGGTGCGGGTCGAACCGGGACACACGGCTGTGACCGTCACGCCCCGATCGCGAACTTCGCCCCACAGCGCCTCGCTGAAATGCAGAACATACGACTTGCTGGCTGAATACGGCCCCATGTAGCCCACGGGCTGAAACGCCGCGATCGACGAGACATTGATGATCCCGCCGTGCCCCCGCTCGACCATTTTCGGCAGCACGCGCAGAGTGAGGTCGGTCAGGGCCGAGACGTTCAGCCGGATCATGTTCTGCACGTGCTCGACGTCAATCGTTTCCAGCGGGCTGACATAGCCAAAGCCGGCGTTATTTACCAGCAGCTCGATCGTGATCCCGCGGTTCTCGATTTCCTGCAGCAGGCACGGCGGTTCCACCGGGACCGACAGGTCAGCGACGAGAATTTCCGTTTTCGTCCCGTGGGCCTGGTGCAGCTCCGCCGCGAGTTGCGTCAGCAACTGTTCGCGCCGCGCCGTAAGAACCAGGTGCATGCCCCGGGCCGCAAGCTGCCGGGCGAATTCCGCTCCGATCCCCGACGACGCTCCGGTGATGAGCGCCCATTGATCGGCATAAGCCTTGAGCACGTTGTGCACTCTCCAGGGTGGCGAACTCGTTGCATTCTGCGAAAATAGACTCCAATAAAATGCGGATACTAGCAGAACCCGCCTCGAAAGACGACCAACGAAAGACGACGGAACCGATGCCGCCACCGCTGACCCGCGACCAGGTTCGATCCGTCGACTCCCGCGCGATCGCCGACTACGGACTGCCCGGCATCGTGCTGATGGAAAACGCCGGCCGCGGCGCCGCGGAACTGCTCGTCTCGCTCGGCGCCAGGGGCCCCGTCGTGATCTGCGCCGGCAAGGGCAATAACGGCGGAGACGGGTTCGTGATCGCCCGGCACCTCGAACTGCATGGCCTTGTTCCCACGGTATTGCTTTTCTGCGACCCGGCCGCGCTGACGGGCGATGCGCAGATCAACTATCGCATCGCCACCGCTGCAGGCCTGCCGGTGCTCGTGCACGGCGCAGCGCCTGATCCGGGCGAGCTCGACCGCCAGCTCGCGCGCGGCGACTGGATCGTTGATGCTCTCCTCGGCACGGGAACGACAGGCACGATCCGCGAGCCCTTCCTCACGGCAATCGCAGCGATCAACCGATCCGGAATTAAAGTGCTGGCCGTCGATCTGCCGTCCGGAATGGATTGCGACACGGGGCAGCCGCTGGGCGCCTGTGTGCGCGCCGACCACACGGCGACGTTCGTGGCCCGCAAGAAGGGATTCGATGCACCCGGGGCGCCTGCGCTGACAGGCAACGTGCACGTCATCGACATCGGCGTTCCCCGCAGGCTGCTTGCGGAAATCGCGGAAAACCGCTGAAATTTCATTTCAATCTTGCCGATTCTTCGCCAGCAAGTTACGATTCCGATAGAGTCTGTCTCGCGTCAGCCGCCCGCCGTCGTCGAGCGAATCAGTTGCCGGCGATTGTGGATGCTTCGTGATGAACCGTTGCGAAGGGACACCAGGTTTGGATCGGCACGTTTTGCCAGGGAGGGTACAAACAGTGCAAGTGCTCAGCCTTTACGAAGAAGGTCTGCGGGAAGCCGAACGGCACAAATGGATCGAAAGCCAGAAGCGGGGCATCGATCTGGGGGACTGGGCCCTCACCGACTGGTATCGCCGGTACTGGCCGCTGTTCTGCCGGCTGAAATGCCTCGAGCATCTTTCCGGCAGCCGAAGCTGGTCTGAATTCGCCCCCGAAGATTTCGGGCTGGTGGGCAAATTGATTCGCAATGAAGACCTGTTGCTCGAGATGATTCTCGACCGCGCTCACGCCGGTATGGAAAATCTCGGAATCCTCGTCTGGGCGCACGAATGGGGCTTGCCGCTCAAGCGCGTGATCTACATCCTCGAGCAGCTCAATCTGAACCGCGCGCAGCTCTCTCCGATCGACCCGCCGCGTTACGCCCGGCCCGGAACGATTCAGGACGAGTCGCAAGACTGACGGTTCCGCGATGGATTCGAGTCCAGGGTCCGTGAAGCAGGCGCTCTCGCCGGATGCGCCACGCGCGGTTCAGTCACTGCGTCAGGTCGGGGGCATGAAAGTTTTTTCCGCACTGCGCGTCGTGGCGACGTCGACGCTCGCCAGCCGGCTGCTGGGAATGTTCCGCGAGATCGCGTCGGCGCGCCTGTTCGGGCTGGGGTCGGTCTGGGACGCGTTCTCGTTTGCGTTTCTGATTCCCAACCTGTCGCGGCGCCTGTTCGGGGAAGGCGCCCTCTCGGCCGCGTTCCTGCCGGTCTTTGCGAAACAATTGGAAAGCGACCGCGACGGAAGCGGCGAATCCGCCTGGCAGCTTGCCAGCGCCGTGTTTTCGCTGCTGGCGGTCGTCCTCACGGGGCTTGTGCTCGCCGGCGAGCTGGCGCTGTTGGGCCTGTCTTACGCTTTCGCAGGGCAGACCGAGACGCAGCTCATGCTGGGGCTGACGGCTGTGATGCTGCCGTACGCTCTGCTCATCTGCCTGGCGGCGCAAGTCACCGCCGTGCTGCACGCACTCGGGCACTTCACGTGGCCGGCGCTGGTGCCGGTGGTGCTCAACGTCTGCTGGATCGCCAGCATCTGGCTGGTCGATCCGCTGTTCGATCCGGATCGTGTGGCGCAAATTTACGCCCTGGCTGTCTGCATTGTGATCGCCGGCGTTCTGCAACTGGCCCTGCAATGGCCGACGCTGCGGAAGTTCGGCTACCGGTTCGACAGGCGCTGGCAAGAGGTGCGGCCGGCCGTACACGAGATTATGCGATCGATGCTTCCGGTAACGCTGGGCCTCTCGATCACCCAGATCAACACGGTTCTCGATCGGCTGATCGCCTGGACGCTGACGGCCCCTCTCGCAGGAGAGGCTCAGGCCCGTCTCCTCGGGGGCCTGGCGCATCCGCTCTCGCCAGGCGCCGTTTCGGCGTTGTATTTTGGCGAGCGCGTCTACCAGTTTCCGCTGGGAGTGTTCGGTGTCGCGCTGGGGACGGTTTTGTTTCCGCTGCTGTCGCGCCACGCCGCCCGCGGAGAATTTTCGCGTGTGCGAGACGACCTCTCGCTGGGCCTGCGGCTGGTGATCGCCATCGGGTTGCCCGCGAGCGCGGGGCTGGTGCTGGTCGCCGAGCCGCTGACCCGGCTGCTGTTTCAGCACGGCGATTTCACCGCCTCCGACACGGCCCGCGTCACCCCGATCGTCATCGCCTATGCGGCGGGAGTCTGGGCTTACTGCGCGATTCCCGTGCTGTACCGGGGCTGCTATGCCGTCGCCGAGCGGAAATTGCCGGTCACCGTGGGCATCATTGCCGTGTTGCTCGATTTGACGCTCAACCTGAGCCTGGTCTGGCCGTTCGGCGAGCGCGGCCTGGCCGCAAGCACGGCGATTTCCGCTTCCGTTCAGGTCGCCCTTTTGTCGTGGCTGATCCAGCGCCGGATCGGCCAACTCGACTGGCGCCACCTGTCCGCCACCGCCGGCAAAGCCCTCACAGCCACCGCGACCATGGCCGCCGTCTACTACGCGACCGGCCTGCTGGCCCGCGCTATTCTCGGCCATGTCCACGAAGCACTCGTCCTCGGCCTCTCGATCCTCCTCGCCGCCGCCGCGTACTTTCTGGTTGCCCGCTCGCTGGGAATCGCCGAACTCGCTCTTCTGTTTCGCGGCGAGCTACCGGCCGACGATCGCGACAATTCGTCCGGTTAATTGAAGCGCAGCCGGGACACGCGAGACTGATTTCCAATCTGAAGAATCACAACCATTCTTTTCTTTGGCCAGTTCAATGACAAAGCCACCTTTGAAGCCGGAGTCGGTCTGGTTTCATTGGGCGACGAGGAGGACGGAATGGTCAACCGCGTCATACCGATTTAATTCGACCTTCCAGGCTTTAGCCGGTATGGAAGTCCCGTAATTCCCTGATAGGTCAATCCACCGTCTTTTGAATGCGCCAGCAAATCGTACGGCTCGCCGTCTTCGTCCCAGTCGATTGCAATACGTTTCTTCGTTACGACAGCGTCCTTCACTCCAAAGTCGTATTCATTGAGGTCGACGTCGTAGAATAAGCAGCCCGTCAATTTGGCCATTCGGAGCACTCCTCGAAACCCGGTGGATACTTGGCTGGTGACCGAATTCAATATCCATGCTCTATCAGCAATCCGTCGATGTTTGCCTCCCCGATTCGACGTCGGGGTGCAGCTTGACGAGCTCAGTCCAGGGCTTCAGTGAATGAACGGACAAAAGTCACCCCTTCGCTACGAATACGGCTGTGGCCGCGATTTCCTGGGCGATGATCTTTTGAGCCGGTTTGTCGGCGGGCCAGCCGGTTACATCAGCATGATTCGGATTATTGCTGGTCGGCTTCGCTTGGACGAGAAGCTGCTGCCCTGTGCAAACGGTGACCCGGATGTCGCCCCGTCCGTACAGTGTTTTGCCGCTTGCATCGGCGACGTCCTCGCCCACAGACCAAAGCTCCTCCTCGATCGCGAGAAGGTGCCGAGTCACGGAAAGATCTCGATAGGGATGCGGAATGAACGTATCGGGCTTCAATGTCTGGTTGCTTCGGCGGATATGGCTGCTATGCACGACGTATCGCGCCAGCGTCTCTTCCGCTCCCACGTCCGGCACATTGGCTTGGTCGATCATGCCGGCTGAACCCGCCGAATCAGGTCCAGAATCCCGTCTGGAACGTCGCCAAAAAACACCTCGGTCCCATAGTATCGGCTCGAGCCGAAGAGCGCTGCAAAATGAAGGTCGCCTGTGGGGCTGACACTGATGGAGAGCGTCCGCCGCGGCGATCGGTGCCACTCCAGCGTAAGATCACCGTCAGGTTCCGCTCCGACAGACGGGGAAGGAATTCCAGGAGGCAGAGCTTCGAGGAACTGGTATGCGTTCCGCAGCGTTTCGGCGCTGACAGGGAGCGCGCCAAATCCATCCCAGTTCGGAGTCTGGCATTGTCCCCAGACGGTGGCCAGTTCGTCGCGCAGCGCGCTGTCGAGACCGAAGGTGTTGGACTCCTGAAGCTGCTGGCGGCTTGATGAAGTAACTCTTTCGACGAAATGGGCCGCGGTGCTGAATCCAGGAGTGAACGATTGCGTCATTTTTCGCCCTTCTCAAAGCGCGAGATGGCCGTCTTCGATATTAAACTAAAAAACGCCTTGTTTTTCAGCCAGTGCATTTTTTTCAGGTAGTCGTCCAGCACGTCGTCGGCGAGCGAAAGCGGTTGCGTCGTAGAAACGTCGATGTCCACAATGAGCCCGCATCCACCGGCGCTGGCGATTGCCGGCGGCTCGATCGCCTGGATGACATTGATTTGGAGCGGCTCCCACGGCACTTCGTGCATGCTCTGAAAAAGGAAACCCTTGAGCGGCATCCCGAACCGGTCGAGAGACTTCGGCGGAGCCGAGAGGTACCTCCGCGCGCTTGAAAGTGTGACATCAATTCTGTTAATGAACCGCACGCCCAGCCGCTCGACTTCACGCGGCTCGGCCAACTCGACGAAAATCTTCCACAGCCGCCCAGCCTCGGCCGAAAAGATCTCCCAGTTCTCGTACGGCTGAAGGCGGCTCACAATGAGCCCGTCGCGCTGGAATTGCGCAATGTATCGCTGGTCCGACGACGTCAGTCGAAATCCAAGCCACGCGTCATTTTGAACATGCGCCGAAGGCCCGTCCGGCCCGATTTTCGCTTCAAATTGAAGCTTCTGCTGGGGTTGGCTCTCTGGGTAGTCGCGCAGTCGGTCGGCAAGTTGCTGTTGGAGCTCGTCACGGGCAAGCGGCTTCCCAGCCCTGGCGACCCACTGGATGACCGCCTCAGCGATCGGCGCAGCCGACAGGTGCCGAAAGGTCTCATTGAAGTCCAATTCGAATGCACTCAGAGATTTCATCACAAAGGTTCGTTGCTCACGAATTCCTTTCCGTGCCCCGCGCTGCGGACGGTGCCGCCTCTGCCCAAGCGAGTTTGGTGAGCACGCAGTCTAACAAATTGCGAGTCGAATCGACACGATACGGTCAAGAGGCGATGCGCGAATGGATGTTGCTATCCGGGCAGTGGATTCACTCCACCGAAATTGAATACAAGTCATGCCGGCCGCCTTGTTCGCTGACGATCACGAGCCGCTTGCCGTCGGGGTACCAGGCGGGGTAGTCGTCGCGGTCGGGGGAGGTCGTGAGGCGGCGGGGGGACGAGCCGTCGGACTGCATCACGTACACTTCAGCGTTGCCGTCGCGGTGGGTCGTGAAGGCGATCTGCTTCCCGTCGGGGGAAAAGCGCGGGCGGATGTCCTGGCCCGGGCTGAACGTGAGGCGCTGTGCGTCGCCGCCGGAGGCGGGCATGCGGTAGATTTCGAAGTCGCCGTCGCGGCTGGAGCCGAACACGACCTCGGCGCCGTCGGGTGAATAGGCGGGCCAGTTGTTGATGCCGCGCGAGGTTGTCAGCGCACGCCTGGCCTTGCCCGTTATGTCCACCTCGAATAACTGCTGATGCCCGCCGTCGTGAAACGAATACACGACGTGTTTTCGATCGGGGGCGATCGCCGGACTGCGCATGCCTGAGAATCCGTCGGCCGGCGGTACGTCTCCCAGGGTCGCACCGCCGACTTCCTGAATGATCAGGTTGACCCGCAGGACTCCCGACGTTTTGAGGTACGCATAGATTTTTCCGTCGGCGGAAAAAGCGGGTTCGAATTCCGACGTTCTGGCATCGGGATGCAGCGGTTTCGTCGAGCCGTCGGCGAGGTTGAGGCGCGTCAGCCGATAAATTGTCGGATCGGCCAGCTCGACATAGACTATCTCGCGCCCATCGTGGCTGACAACGGGGCTGAATTTCAGCCGGCCGTCCCGCGTGAGCTGCACGGGTTCGGTTGCGGAGACCGGCGCGGCGAGCGCCGTCAGCAGCGCGGCGAGCGCAACCAGCGTTGCGCAAAAACTGCCGGGCGACCTGGAAAGCCACCCTACGGAAATGGGGACGATCTCGATGGTGGCAGGGTTACAGCAGGGCATCGATGACCCTGCCGCCGGCCAGCACGTTCATTTCGGCCCGCGCCTGCGTGTCGAGCCCGCACAATTCGGCGATTGTCGTCCCCACCATCAGCGGCGAGATCGATTCGCCAACCGGATGCTCGCCCAGCCGGTCGCTCGTTCCAATGACGCGCCCCGGTTTCACGCCGCCGCCGGCCCAGATCGAGAAGTAGCACGGCGGCCAATGATCGCGCGCGGCGTGCGAGCTGATGCGGGGAGTGCGGCCGAATTCCCCCATCATGACGACCAGCGTCTGGTCGATCAGCCCGCGTTCGTGAAGATCGTCGAAGAGCGCGGCGTACGCCCGGTCGAGAATCGGGCAATGCTGGTCCTGGAGCAGCTCGAAGTTGTAGAGGTGCGTGTCCCATCCGAATTCGAAGCCCGTGTTGATCGCTTCGGGATGGCGACTGTAGTTGAGCTGGATGTACGGCACGCCGGCCTCGACGAGTCGGCGTGCGAGCAGGCTGCTCTGGCCGAACATCGTGTAGCCGTAGCGGGCGCGGGTGGCGTCGGACTCGCGCGTCAGGTCGAAGGCCTGCCGGGCGGCGGGATTGAGCAGCAGGTCGTACGCCGACTGAAAATTGCGGTCCCACGTGTCGAAGCCCGCGCGCTCGAGCGCGCGGGGCACGGCGTCGAGCTGGCTGACGAGGCCGACCCGATCGCGAATCCGCAAAGGATTGAGCCCATCGAGCAGGCGCAGCGCGGGAATTTCGACGTCACCCTCGGCCGAACAACCGACCAGCAGCGGATCGTAAGCAGAAGACAAGGTGCCGCCGCCGTAACCTTCGATGCGGCGGCCGCTGTCCATGACGACACCGCGGGCCAGCGAGACGAATGGGGGGAGAGTCGCGCGTCCGCCGCGATGCCGGGCGATGATCGAACCGAAATTGGGCTGGACCGGCGCGGGGATTTCTTTGAACCCGGTGAGCGCCATCGTCCCGGCGTCGGGATGGCCCGGCTCGGTCGTCGAGTGCGAACGAATGATCGAGTACCGGTCGCTGCGATCGGCCAGGCGCGGAACCAGCTCGGTGAAATGCATTCCCGGGCTGCGCGTCGCAATCGCGCTGAACGGCCCGCGGTATTCCACCGGTGCGTCGGGCTTGGGATCGCAGGTATCGAGATGGCTGGGCCCACCCCACAGAAAGACAAAGATCACCGATTTTGCGCGAGGCGTCTTCGTTTCGGCGGCTGAAACGCGCGACAACGGCAGGCCCCAGGCCAGGCCCAGCGAGCCCGCCAGGCGCAGGAACGACCGGCGGCCGTGTGTGCCGCACGTACGCGTTCGGAAACTGCCGACGTCGAACATTCTTACGATGTTACAACGCCTCAGGGCAGCCGTTCAATCCATTCCCGCAACAGGCGGTTTCCGGCTTCGTCGACGAGCGACGAGGCCAGCGGGGGCATCTGCCCGCGGCCGCGAATCGACATCCGGTGCAGCAGCACCGATCGTTCGGGAGCGCCGGGCGCGACAAGCAGGGGGTCTGTGATGCCGAACCGGTCGTGCAGCGGCGGGACTCCGACCAGCTTCGTTTTTTCTCGCGCGGTCAGGATGCCCAGCTCCATCGCCGCGTTCCCTCCACCGGCCGCCACGTGACACTGGGCGCAGTTGGCGTGCAGGTACGAGCGGACCCGGTCTTCCAGGCCCGCCGAAGTGTCACCGGGATCGGCCAGTGCCGGATATTGCTCGACCGGCTTGGGGAAGTGCCACGGCTTCGCGCGCCCTGCGGCGGCTTCGGCCGGGGGGACGTCCTTATTGAGAAAGACACCCAGGTGTTCCAGAGTCCTCAACTGGTGGGCTCGCCGGCCGCCGTAGTCGTGGATCCGGTTCATCTGGCGCGTATTGAGGCCCAGTACGTACACCGCGGCCCGGCTGTGGCAAACCATGCACTCGGCGCGGCTCGGGTAATGCCACACCTGCTCGCGCGGTCCCTGCGGCTCGCGAATCGTAAATGTTTTGTCGGCGCCGCCCGCGTCGACCAGTACGGCGTCGGTCTGCTCGTCATTCCAGAGATAGGTGTATCCCACCCATTCATTCTGCTGGAACACGAGCAGGCGCGTCTCGATGCGCTTTCGCGAGGCGGCGCGGCCCGGTTCGAGGTCGAGCGAGAAGGTCTTCACGAGCACCGTCGCTTCGGGGAATTTCCAGGCTTCATCCTCGGAAAATTCGATCTGCGACATCCCCGGAAGGGCGATGAACCGCTCTTTGTGCGCGTGATCCGACCACAAGGGCGAATTCACCGAATAGGGGATCAGTGCCGGTTCGACGACGTGACCGGCCACTGATTTGAAAAGGCCGGTCTCGCTCAATCGGGTCGGAAACGGGGGGAGGGGCTTTTCATCCGACCGACGCTCGAGAGTGTAGAGAGGCCCCGCATAATCGACGAAGTACAACTCGCCGGTGGCATCGATGCCGAACCCCAGGATCTGGTATGGCGTGTCGGCGATTTCCTTCACCGACGCGACCTTCTTGCCGTCGTACCGCGCCGCCCAGATTTTTCCCGTGCCGTAGTCGCCATAGATGTAGGCGCCGGCGAACTCGGGGAATTTCTTGCCCAGATACGTCACGCCGCCAGTGATCGACCGCGCCTCGCTGTGCGGATGCACGATGGCCGGGGTCACAATCGGGTGCGGCCCGCGCTGCCGCTCGAGGTAGAAGGGATGTCCCCCCTCCATCACGCTCCAGCCGTAGTTGTCGCCCCGGCGGACGATTTCGACCATCTCCCACTGATCCTGTCCGATGTCGCCGCACCATAGATTCCCCTGCGGATCGAAGTGAATCCGCCACGGGTTGCGGAAACCGTAAGCCCACAGCTCGGGGCGCGCGTCGGCCAGATCGAGGAACGGGTTGTCTTTCGGGACTGAATACTCTTTGCCGGGCGCGGGATGGTCGACGTCGATCCGCAGCATGCCAGAAACCAGGTCGCTGATTTTCTGGCCGGTAATGTTCGTATCGGAATCGGAGGTGCCGTCGCCGGCCGAAGCGTACAGCATCCCGTCGGGCCCGAACGCCAGGTCGCCGCCATTGTGGCCGTTCGATTCCCATTCGATGATGATCTTCTCGCTGGCCAGGTCGCAGGCCCGCGGGGGCTCGCGCGACACGGTAAACCGCGAGATGCGGTTCAGCTTGTCTTTTTCCTTCGAATTCGTACCATTGCTGAACACATAGACGTGCCGGTTCTCGGCGTAGCCGGGATGAAACGTCATGCCGTAGGTGTCGCGATCGGAAAGCGCCAGGAACACGTCGGTCTTGTTGACGGCCGGGTCGTTCGGGAACGCGAGAATCTTTCCCTTCTGCTCGACGACGAACAGGCGCTGGGCCGCCGCCTGCGATCGACTCAGGTCGGTCCCAGGGCGTGGGGCCGGCTCACCGATGATGTACAGCGGATGATCGAACGACAGTTGGGGAAATGCGCGTACGGCCCGCAGCGGCAGAGGCGGATCGGGCGAACCGACGACGCGCGAGGTCGTCCAGGGGATGCGCTGGTCGATGCCGGTCGCGGCCAGAGGAGCCTGCGATTGCTGTGCGCACGCGACGACCGGAAGGAATTGACCCAGGGCCAGCGCTGCAATGACCGTTCCGCCCCGCATTGTTTGTTCACCCGGCAGAGGAGAATTCTGGAACGATCCAGAATACGGCAATGGCCGACGAAGTTCGAGGGTGTCGGGTGCGGCGGGATCCTCAAGCGCCTCAACCCGGCCGTCCCTCCGCGGCGGGGGCATAAAAAATCAACTGCGGCGTATTCCTTTGCAGGAATAGCCGCAGTTGCTGGGTCGAACGAATGCCGGATTGCGACGGTGGAGTTCGCTTCGAGAGAGGCGAGAATCCGGCCGTGTGATCACGGTCCGTAAGCTGATTCGGGCCTTCGACTTATGTTTTGGCACCTCCGACGGAATGGCAGGCGGGTCGTTCGACGTCTGACGCGATTCGCGTATATGACGTTATCCGCTGGCTGATCCTGGCGGTTCCGGTAGTCCCGGTCGGCAGGGGCCAGCGGTCTGGCACCAGTATTCATCGGCACCACGGCGCTGAAAGTCCGCAGAATTCCGAGACACGGGCTGGCGCATTCCGCCGTGCGGCGGGCCTATGATTCGGTCGCATTGCGGGCTTGAATCCTGGGTACGGGGATGGAAGAATCAATCACCCCTGATTGATCTTCAACATCGGAGACGACATGATGCCCCAGTTTTTTCGCCATTTTTCGGCCTGTGTCCTGCTGGGAGCACTTCTCTCCGCCGCTGTCACCGCGGGCGAACCGCCAAACAAAGCTGAGCAGGCCAGACCTGAGAAAAATGCCGCGCAACCGAACGGTGCCGGCCAGGACGCCCCCCTCGACCAGGCGGCCCTCGACAAGAAATTCGCCGAAGACATGTCGGGGGTCATCTTCTCCGGAAATTACAGCGTCACCAAGGACGGAAAAGAAACGCCGGCCGCAATGGAAAAATACACGATTACGCGCGTCACCAAATCGAAGGACGACACCTGGATTTTCGTGGCCCGCATTCAATATGGCAAGCGCGACGTCACGGTGCCCATGGCGCTCACGGTCAAATGGGCCGGCGATACGCCGGTCATCACCCTGACCAACCTGACGATCCCAGGCCTGGGGACCTTTACCTCGCGAGTCCTCATTTACGGCGACCGGTACGCCGGAACCTGGCAGCACGGCGAAGTCGGCGGACATCTCTGGGGACGCATCGAGAAAACCGAGAAGCCCGCCGACGGCGAAAAGGCCGGCGACAAAGCCAAAGCGGGCGATAAGGCCGAGAAAAAAGAGGACCAATAGAGTCGTCGGAGCGCGCCGGTTGAATGGCGGCGGGTTGGCCCGCTTGAGCGTCGCTGGCGACTCGGCCACCGCCGCCTCAAATCACCGCACTGAAACAGTCGGGAATCATACCGTGAAACGATCCTTGCTCGGGTGCCTGTTGATGCTGACTGCCGCCGCTTCCGTCACGGCTCAAGAGACCGCCGTGCCGAACGTTGTTCTGGGGATTCACGGCGGCGCCGGGCTCCCGAAAAAAGAGATGACGCCGGAGCTCGAAAAGCACCTGCGGGTGGGGCTCGAGCGGGCCCTGAAGGAAGGCTACGCGGCGCTCCAGAAGCCAAATGCGACGAGCCTCGACGGAGTCGAGACTGCCATTCGCATTCTCGAGGACGATCCCTGGTTTAACGCGGGGCGCGGGGCCGTGTTCACACACGATGGCCGCAACGAGCTCGACGCGTCGATCATGGAAGGCCGGTTGAAGAAGGCCGGCGCCGTGGCGGGAGTCACAACGATCAAGAACCCGATCACGGCCGCCCGTGCCGTGATGGAGCGCACGAAGCACGTGATGCTGATCAGCCGGGGGGCCGAAGTGTTCGCCAAGGACGCCGGGCTCGAAATCGTCGATCCGGCCTATTTCCGCACCGAGCAGCGGTGGAAGCAGTTGCAGGACCAGTTGCGCGAAGAACGCGAGGCTTACGACAAGAAAAAACGCGAAGGGGCCGCGCTCGCCCCGCTCGCACGCCCCTATGAGCTCAGCACCGTCGGCGCCGTGGCCGTCGACGGCGCGGGCAATTTAGCAGCCGGCACGTCGACGGGCGGCATGTCGAATAAGCAGTACGGCCGCATCGGCGATTCTCCCGTCATCGGCGCGGGGACATATGCCGACAACAAGTCGTGCGCTGTCTCGTGCACCGGCCACGGCGAGTTCTTCATCCGCTATGCCGTGTCGCACGACATCGCCGTGCTCATGGAATACAAGGGGCTTTCTGTGCAGCAGGCGGCCGATGAAGTCATCCGCAAGAAGCTGAAGGCAGCCGGCGGCGAAGGGGCCGCCATCGCCCTCGATCCCAAAGGCAATTTCGCCATGTCGCACAACACCGAAGGCCTGTACCGCGGCTTCGTCACGGTCGACGGCAAAATGACGGTGATGCTGTACGAGAAGTAGCGGGCTACGCGAGCCACTGGGCGACGTCTTTGGCGGAATAGGTGATGATCATGTCGGCACCGGCCCGCTTGATTGACGTCAGGACTTCCAGCGTCGTGCGGCGTTCGTCAAGCCAGCCGTTGGCCGCGGCGGCTTTGACCATCGAGTACTCGCCGCTCACGTTGTACGCACACAACGGCACTTCGGGATGCGCCTGCTTCACCCGGCAGATGACGTCGAGGTACGACAGGGCGGGTTTCACCATGATCAGGTCGGCCCCTTCGGCCAGGTCGAGCGCCACTTCGCGCAGCGCTTCGCGGGCGTTGGCCGGGTCCATCTGGTAGCTCGCGCGGTCGCCGAACTGCGGCGCGCTTTCGGCCGCCTCACGGAACGGTCCGTAAAACGCCGAGGCGTATTTGGCCGCGTAGCTCAAGATCGGTGTGTGGTCGAAGCGGGCCGCGTCGAGCGCGCGGCGGATCGCCGCAACCATTCCGTCCATCATGCCGCTGGGGGCGATGACGTCGGCCCCGGCTTTCGCGTGGCTGACCGCCTGCTGGGCGAGCAACTCGAGCGTGGCGTCGTTGTCGACGTCGCTGCGCCCGCCGCGGTCGATCAGCACGCCGCAATGCCCGTGATCGGTGTACTCGCAATAACAGAGGTCTGTGACGACGAGCAGGTCGGGCGCTGCCGATTTGATCTTGCGAATTGCCTGCTGGACGACGCCGTCGTCGCGCAACGCCGCCGAGCCTGTCAGGTCTTTCCACGCCGGGATGCCAAACAGGATGACGGCCGGAATCCCCAGTTCGACGATCGCCTTGGCCTCGTCGGTCAAAAGGTCGGCCGAGAGCTGGTCGTGACCGGGCATCGACGCAATCGGCTGCCGGGCGTTCGACCCGGGGCGAACGAACAAGGGCAAAATCAAATCGCGCACCGAAATCTCGGTTTCGCGCACGAGCTCCCGCAGGGCGGCATGCTGTCGCAGCCGGCGCATGCGCAGTTGCGGGAATTTCGGGCCGAAATCGGACGCCTGAGTCATTGAATGCGCTTCCAGCGGGGTGGGCTGTGTCCACCAAAACATTTGGCGGATTGGTGGGCACAGCCCACCCTCCATCATCTCTCGCACAGCGACTGCACTCTAGGCCAGATTCGACAGATCAGTCAAGCGGGCGTGCCATGGGTTTCGTGCCGTATCTTGTCTTGCGTCCGAATCGTGTATTCGGGTCCGGTGCCGCGAGAAGTGGCAGAATTCGTCATCGACAACGAGAGAACGAACAACCCCGCAGGTTTTAACCTGCGGGGTTGCGTGAGATTCAGCATAGCTCGAACCAATCAGCCGATCAGTTCTTTGATGGCCGTGCCGCCGTTGGCAATCTTCATCGGCCGGCCGTTCTTCGAAGTGTGCACGGTGTCGAGCGGAATTCCGAGCGCGTGCGTGACGGTCGCCCAGATGTCGCCGGGCAGGTAGGCCTGGCTGACGCAGCTCGTGCCGTCTTTATCGGTCTCGCCGACGGCCACGCCGCCGCGCAATCCGCCGCCGCCCACCATCACCGACCAGCTCGTGGCCCAGTGATCGCGGCCCGTGTCCTGGTTGATCCGCGGCGTGCGGGTGAACTCACCCATCCACACGATCGTCGTGTCCTTGAGCATGCCGCGCTGCTCGAGGTCGGTCGTTAGGCCGGCAATCGCCTGGTCAAGAACCGGCAGGCGCTGGTTCTTGAGCGTGTTGAAGACCTGTGCGTGCAGGTCCCATCCGCCCAGATCGACTTCGACGAACGGCACGCCCGCTTCGACCAGCCGGCGGGCCATCAGGCACCCCATGCCGAACGGGTTGCGGGCCCCCATGCCCATGCGGCCGCCGCCGGCATTCGCGCCGGTGCCACAGTACATCTGGATCGTCTCGGGCTTCTCTTCGTTCACTTTGAAGGCCTGCATCTGCTTCGAGGTGAACAGGCTCATGGCCTTCTTGTAGACGTCCTGATGGTCCTTGGGCAACTGGCCGCGATCGGACCGGATGAAATCGGTCTCGATGGCGTCGAGCATTGCCGTCCGCTGGCCGAACCGCGCTTCGCTCAGGTCCTTCATTGCCGCGTTGCGAATGTCGCCATTGCTGTCAACCTGGAACGGGGAGTGCATCATCCCCATGAAACCGGGCCCCATGCTGGGGCCGCCGATCGACACGAACGAGGGGATTTCGAGTTCCTTCCGCTTCGCTCCCAGCTCGTAGCTGACGACCGAGCCGAACGTGGGATGCACGACGGTGGGATTCGGAATGTAGGAGGTGTGCATGTAGTACCGCCCGCGGTTATGGTCGGCCTCGCGGGTGCTCATCGAGCGCACGACCGACAGGTTGTTCATCACCTTGGCCGTCTGGGGCATGTGCTCCGAAATCTGCAGGTCGCCCGCCGTGCTGATCGGCTTGAACTCGCCGCCGTTCTTGGAGTCGGGCTTCAGGTCCCAGATGTCGATCGTGGGGGGACCGCCGCTCATCCACAGCAGGATGCACGCCTTCTGGTTCCTGCGGACCTCGGCGGCATTGGCCTGCAGGTGATTCAGGAACTGCAGCCCTGGAATGGCCATCGTGGAGGCCGCCAGGTGTTGCATGAAATGGCGCCGCGACATGCCGGATGGAACGGAAAGGGACGAATTCAACATTTTGGGCACCTTGCAGGGAATGGAGTCGGCAAACAGGTTGGTTTCGGGAACGAATCGATACGAAATCAGTGGTTCATGATGAACTCGTTCGAGTTCAACAGGGCCCAGTACAGGTCCTGGTAGGCCTCGAGCGGGCTGGACGCAGATTGCAGGATCTTATTGGCCGTCTGAATCTCACGGGCCGAAGGCGCCCGCGACAGCGTGGCCTGGTACAGGGACTTCACCTTTTCAACGGGCTTGCTCTTTCCATTGAGGACGTCGTACAGCAGCGTCCCCTTGGCGTCGCTGAGGGCATTGGTGATCAGTTCGCCGTTCATCATCATCAGCGCCTGCGGAATCGTACCGTCGAACGACGTCGATTCGTCGTTCTCGTCGGTCCCGAACGCCTGCACGAACTGCTGCATCCAGCGCTGGCGGGTGCTTTCAGCCTTTTCCCAGCTTCCGCTCCCCGATTTGTGGGCGCCGGTGGCGATGATCAGCGAATCGTACAGTTGCTCGGCCGACATCGACTTCAGGTACATGTGGCTGAAGATGGCGACGTCGCCGCTGGCGGGGTTATCCTGCTTGGCCTTGGGATTTCGCGTGTTGACCCGGCTGGTCAGATTGTAGGCTTCCGAATTGCAGATCCAGCGAATCAACTGCCGCACGTCGTATTTGGCTGTCACGAACTCGCGAGACAGCCGTTCGAGTAGCACCGGGTTCGAAGGCGCGTTGTGCGGGCCCATATCGTCGATCGGCTTGGTAAAGCCATAACCGAAGAACTGACCCCACATGCGGTTGACCATCGCGTCGGCAAGCTGCGTCCGTTCGCCCGTGGTGATCAGGGCGGCCAATTCCTTCCGGCGGTTGGTGCTGGCTTCGGGATTCACCTCGCTCCCCATGTACTTGGGGTAGGCGACTTCCATCAGGCCATTGCGCCGCTCGAAATAAATCGGCCCGCCGAATTCCTGGTGCCGAAGCTCGGCCGACACCACGTCCATCCGCCCGGTCTTCTCGTTGTATTCGCGAATCGGCGTCGCGCGGTCCTGCTTGAAGAAGCTGTTGAACTCCCAGAAGGCGTTCTGTTTCCATTCGTTAAACGGGTGGTTGTGGCACTGCGTGCACTGCACCTGCAGGCCCAAAAACAGCTTCGAGCTGATCGCCGTGGCGGGGACCGCCCCGTCGTTCATGTGCGACAGCAGAAAATTCGCGGCCCCGTTCTGCTGGTTGTTGCCTTCCGCCGTGAGCAGGTCGGTGACGATCTCGTTCCAGCCGCGGTTCTTGCCGAACGATTCGCGCAGGAACTTCTGCAGCGTGCCGCGAATGATGCCCGTGTTGTTCTGCGGAGGCCGACGGCCGATGAGGTTGTTCGTCCAGATCGTCGTGAAGTTGCGGACATACCCCGCATCTTCGTCGAGCAGCTTGTCGATCAGCTTCGAGCGCTTGGCCTTGTCTTTGTCGGCGATGAACTTCTGGACCGTGTCGAGGTCCGGGATGTGCCCCACGATATCGAGGTGCACACGACGCACCCATTCGGCGTCGTCGGCCGGATCGGACGGACGAATCTCGTTGTCGGTCCAACCCTGGCGAATCTGCGTATTGATGAATTTGATCAGATCGACGTACGAGCCGTTGTATCCGGTCGAGTAGACCTGTTCCGGAAGCTTGAACGTCGAAGCCGGGGCCGTGCCTTCCTTTTCCTTCGACTCTCCCTCGTCCGCCTTCGCGTCGTCCGACTTGGCATCGGACTTCGCGGCCTTCGAAGAACCGGCCTTGGGACTGGCCTTACTTTTCTGGGCGCCTTGCAAGCCCAAGGGGGCAAACGCCACAAACCCCGCCACGGCCAGAATCGGCAAACCCCATGCAACGCGCTTCAGCAGTCTGGTCATCAGGATCCCTCGATGTGCTTTCACGCCAGTTGTTCCGGGTCAAATGGCCTTGTGATTGATCCAGGTTTCGCGTCCGGCAATCCGCTTGATTCGACGAAAAACCCGATAATCTCTATGAAATTGTACGAAAATGAAACAGGTGTTGCAATTTGCACTGTCTGACTTTGCAATTCACTGTCTTTTTGGTTCGCAGGCAACCAATTAGGCAAACCTCATGCCAGAACCAAGCCGAGTTCCTACTTTATTTTTGAGCCGTCCGCGATGGCCTTGTCGGGTTGCAGCAGGACGACCGACTGGCCGTCGGACGCAGCCAGTAACATGCCATTGCTCTCTTCACCCCGGATCAGGGCCGGGGCCAGGTTATTAACAATGACGATCGACCGGCCGGCCAGAGAGGCCGGTTCATAATGCCCGCGAATCCCGGCGACGATCTGCTTTTCGATGTCGCCGACTTTGATCTTGAGGAGCAGCAGTTTATTGGCATTCGGATGCTCGCGCGCTTCCAGCACCTGGGCCACGCGCAAGTCGAGCTGGGCAAAATGGTCGTAGGTAATGACCGCCGGCTTGGCCGCCGCGGGTGCCGGAACCGGACTCGCCGCAACAGGGCTTGCCGGAGTAGAGCTCGATTCCGAACCGCTGTCTGAAGTCACGAGATGGTTCCTCGAATGCAGGGATTACACGCTGGAAAGCCGCCCGCTTCTATCATACCCAGACGATCATGCCGGAACAAAGCCCACTGGCAGGATGCCTGTGCGTGACGATCAGCGGTTAATTCGCGGCCTTGCTTTGCAAATCCAGCGCATCCAGAATCGGACGAGCAGGGGCACCGATCGTCCTCATCAGTCATCCAGATCATCGCCGCGGAGCCCGGGACACGCCTGACGGCAAGCACCGCCCGAACTGCGGCAAGGACATCGGCTACTGGCCGTTCCTGATCGCGATGACCGCGAAACGGATCTGATGCCCGCATTGCCTGGTCCGTCTGCAAACCACAGGGATTCGCTGGACTCTGTGGCTCTTCCATGTTCTGGTGGTTGCCTCGGCTGGGGTTGCGGCCTGGTGGTCCGGCATGCCCGCCCTCGTTGCGGCGCTGCGGGCGAATTATCGCGACCTCAGCGACGATGACGTCTTCGCGCATTTGTTCGCCTTTCTGTGCCTCTGGCTGGCTTTCGTGGTATCGCTGGCAATCGGCCTGACGCGGGTTCGACGAACCCATGCCGAGCTAGCGCGGGTGTCCATCATGCCTGGCCGCTGGAAGGTCAACTCGCATCGTCTCATGTACCGCGCTCCCCGAACATTGCGGTGGTTTGTCGTCGGAATGTTCGGCGTTTGGCTGTACGGAATCACACAAGCCAGTCTGCCGCTCTGTCGGCACCGGACGCTGGTCTGGAGCATCGAGCGTGAGGGGGCCGAGGTTCACTCACGTGCACCGCGATTCAACGTGCCTCTGGGAACGTTCGACCGATGGCTTGGATTTTCGCATTCCTCGTCAAGCGCGGAATCATTCGCGATCGTCACGTGCTCGGGAACGCAGGTCAACGATGCCAGCCTGGGTGTCATTGCGGACAACATGTGCCGACTGGGTTGTCAGACAGAACTGCGGCTCAATCAACCGCAAATTACCGATTCCGGCTTCCGGCTGAAAGCCGCGCTGGGTTTCATCCGTGGCTTTCCTCGAACGACGGCAGGCGAGACGCCTGCACCACAAGGAACGCGCCGCCCGCAAGGGCGGCTGGAGGGGATGGGAACGCGAGGCTACGATAACCTAAATAAGCGTCCGTGTTCGTGAGTGATCGTGACCTGTTGAACCGTGCGCCATGCCTCCGACAACTCATCCGCAAGCAGCCGCACCGGTTGACGGCCTGCCGGGGCGCGTGAGGCGCATGAAGCTGCTGGCGGCGCTGATCGCCCTGGCGCTGGCCGTGGCGGGATTCTTCCTTGTACGCAGCGGGTCGCAGAAAGCGTACCGCCTGCGCATGACGGCGGGCGACTCGCTCGGACATCGCCATGCGCTGGCGACGATTCTGGCCGGCGAGGCCAAGGTGCGACGATTGACGCTGGAAATCACTCCCACGTCGGGCTCCAGCGAGGCACTCTCGCAGGTCGCCTCGGGGCGGCTCGATGTGGCACTCGTCCAGGGTGGGCTCGATTCGCACGCCGAGATTCGCCAGGTCGCCGTTCTCATTCCGGAGCCCCTGCACGTGCTGGTTCGCCCTGACCTGCTTGAACGCGGGGTCGCCGGGCTCCGCGGGAAGCGGCTCGATCTGGGTCCAGCCGGCAGCGGAACGCGCCGCCTGGCACAGCAGACTCTGACCCTGGCCGGGTTAAAACCCGACGAGTACCGCGACACCAGCGAGTCCTACACCGAGCTGCGGAACATGGCGGCCGCCGATCTGCCTGACGCGGTCTTCCACGTCTCGAGTTTGCCGGCCCCGTTTGCGGAATGGATCGTCGCGGAGCGCGGCTACCGATTGCTGCCGGTGCCGTTCGGCGATGCGATGGCCCTGCGCGACCGTTCGCTGCAGGACGTGACCATTCCGGCGTACACCTACGGCGTCGACCCGCCCGTTCCCGCGCAGCCGGTATCGACGGTCGCCCCGTGGCTCTCGATCGTGGCCCGCCGCGACGTCCCCGACGAAGCCGTCATTCGACTGCTAGAATCAGTGTTCGACGGCGATTTCGCCTTGCACGCCGAGCTGCAGGGGCTGGAGGTCGAGCAGGTCGTCAAACGGCGCGAGTTCGCGCTGCACTCGGGGACGACGACGTTTCTGAATCGCAACCACCCGCTGATCACCGGCGAGTTCATCGAGGGAGTCGAGAACCTGCGCAGCTTTCTCGTTTCGGCGCTGGTGGCGCTGTTCCTGGCGTGGCGCTGGTTTCGCAGCCGCGCGAGCGTCGGCTTCGAGCGCTACTTCGACGAGGTGACGCGGATCGAGCTTGAAATCCTGGAGACGGGCGGGGCGGGGCGCCTGGCCGCCGAACAGGTGCAGCAGATCGAACAACGGTTGACGCGCGTCAAAAGCGAGGCAATCGAACAGTTTTCGTCAGGACGCTTGCGCGGCGGCGATCTGCTGGGGAGCTTTCTCTCGCACGTCGTCGACGTGCGCAATTGCTTGCACGCGCATCGAAACGAGAGGTAAAATCCCGCGACGGCTCGTTCCTGTCCTCTGCAATGGAGTGCCCAGTCATGACGACACCGTTTACCAGGACTCTGCCCAGCGCCAAGCTCACTCTCAAAGATCGGCTTTCGCGGCTCACATTTCTCGAGGCCTGCAAGCTGCTCGGTGACAAAGGCAAGCAGCTCATCCAGCAGAATGCCAATGCCTGGGACTTCAAGGTCAGCGACCACGTCTACCTCGGCGACGATCTGTTCCGCCTGACGATTCCCGGCGAGTTCGTCGACGATCAGCCGGTGATCGTAATGATCACGCTGATGGCCGAGGCGAAAGATCGGCTGCACTGGAACTACACGAACTGCGAGACGGCGTGCAATCATGTCGGGGCCGCGTTTTCGCTGATTCTCGAAGACAAGCTGGCGCTGGGGCTGGCCGCCAAGCCGAAGCCGCGCGTGCCCGTCGAGAGCCTCGATGAACAGGCCCTCGTGGCAACGGCCCTCGCGGAACGGGGTGAACGAGCCCGCGTCGAGAAGATGAAAGTTGTCTCGAACGACCCGGCGAAACCGTGGGCCGATTACACGGTGACGAATCGATTGAGCGGCAAGTCGTACCGCGTGGCGCTGCGCGGGACGGAACCGGGCGTGTCATACTGTTCCTGCCCCGATTTTCGCACGAATACTCTCGGCACCTGCAAGCACTTGCTGCACGTCCTGAAAAAGGTGAAACGCAGCTTTTCGCCGCAGCAGCTCAAGAAATCCTACCGCCGCGAGCGGCTGGCCCTGCACCTGCGCTACGACGGGGATGTCTCGTTGCGGCTGGCGGTTCCCGATCGGCTCGACGACGAGGCGGCCCGCATCATCAAGCCGCTGCGCGATCGACCGATCGAAGACCTGCACGATCTGATGCAGCGTCTGGCCAGGCTTCAGAAGACCGGGCAAGACGTGGGAGTGTACCCGGACGCCGAGGAATTCATCCAGCAGCGGTCGATGCAGTCGCGCCTGCAGGAAAAAACCGCCGGCATTCGAAAAGATCCTGCAAAGCACCCGCTGCGCACGAGCCTTCTGAAAATCCCCCTGCTCCCCTACCAGCTCGACGGCGTCGCGTTTGCCGCCGGCGCGGGGCGCGCCGTTCTGGCCGACGAAATGGGCCTGGGGAAAACGATTCAGGGTGTGGGGACTGCCGAGTTCCTGGCGCGCGAGGCCGAAATCAAGAAGGTGCTGGTCGTCTGCCCGGCGTCGCTCAAATCACAATGGCGCGCCGAGATCCATCGCTTCTGTGATCGCGACGTGCAGCTCATCGGCGGGAGCTCCGCCGGCCGCCTCGCGCAGTACGACAATTCGTGCTTCTTCACCGTCTGCAACTATGAACAAGTGCTGCGCGACATCCTGGCGATCGAGCCGGTCAAATGGGACCTGATCATTCTCGACGAAGGGCAGCGGATCAAGAACTGGGCTGCCAAGACGACCAGCGTGGTCAAGAGCCTCAAATCGCGGTTCGCGCTGGTCCTCTCGGGAACACCCCTCGAAAACCGCCTCGACGAACTGTACTCGGTGGTGCAGTTCGTCGACGGCTGGCGCCTGGGGCCCGGATTCCGGTTCTTCAACAAGCACCGCGTCGTCGACGAAAAAGGAAAGGTGCTCGGCTACAAAAACCTGGGAGAGCTGCGCGAGGCGCTCGCGCCGATTCTGCTCCGCCGCACGCGCGACAGCGTCAAGCTCGACCTGCCGCCGCGGACCATCGACACGATCCGCATTCCTGCTACCGACGAGCAGATCGCGGTTCACACCGGGCATAAGCGGATCATCTCGTCGATCATCGGCAAGAAGTTCATCAGCGAAATGGACCTGTTGCGGCTGCAGAAAGCACTGCTCATGTGCCGCATGGTGGCCGACAGCACTTTCCTGTGCGACAAAGAGCCGCCGGGCTACTCGACGAAGCTTGAATATCTCGACTAGCTGTTCGAACGGCTGTTCGAAGAAGAAGGCCGCAAAGTCGTGCTGTTCTCCGAATGGACGACGATGCTCGACCTGATCGAAAAGCTGCTGAAGAAGCACAAGCTGCCTTTCGTGCGCCTGGACGGCGGCGTGCCGCAGAGGCAGCGGCAGGAGTTGGTTCACAAGTTTCAGACCGATCCGGCGTGCAAATTGTTTATCACGACCAACGCCGGCTCGACGGGGCTCAACCTGCAGGCGGCCAACACGGTGATCAATGTCGATCTCCCGTGGAACCCGGCGATCCTCGAACAGCGCATCGCCCGTGCGCATCGCATGGGTCAGAAGCAGCCGGTGCAGGTGTACGTGCTGGTCACCGAAGGGACGATCGAAGAAAGCCTGCTGGCGACTCTCGCCTTGAAAAAAGACTTGGCGCTGGCGGCGCTCGACATCGAATCGGAAGTCGATGCGGTTGACATGGCCAGCGGCATGGAAGAACTCAAAGGCCGGCTGGAAGTTCTGCTGGGCGCCAAACCCGAAGCGCCGATCGATGAGACGCAGAAGGTGGCCGCGGCCGCTGCGCCGGCACCTGAAGCGACCGTCGAGCATCGCGAGCGAGTCGCCGCGGCGGGAGGGGAATTGCTTGGCGCGGCGTTCAAGTTTCTCGGCGAACTGGTGGCGCAGCAAACTCCAGCAACCCCTGTGCCCGAAGCGCTGGTGGCCAACCTGCGTCAGGGCCTGGGCGCCTGCGTCGAAGAAACCCCAATGGGCCAGCCACGCCTCACGATCACACTTCCCGATCGCTCGGCGCTGGATAACCTGGCGCAAACGCTGGCCCAGTTGCTCGCCGCCGGTGGGCAGGGGAATCAAAGTAGTCATCTCGCTCCGCCGAGTTGAGGTATTGATGTTACTCGTACGACTCGCTTTTGATTGATAGGACGTGGTGCGGGCCGGGGTAGCAGATGAGGCGGGGTGTCGAGACCAGAGCTGCGCGCAGCACGCCGTGTTGCTCGAAAGCGGGGATTTGCCGGGAAGGCACAGACCTCATCTCGGCGGAGCGAGAATGAGTACATTCGCGAAGCGCAATCTCGCTACGCCGCCTTCGGCAGCTCGTCGCCCATGGCCTCGCTGTACGCGGCCAGGATTTCGCCGGTCGGGCCCGAGCGGCGGATTTCGCCGTGGTCCAGCCAGATCACCCGGTTGCAGAACCGCGCAATCGTGTCGAGGTCGTGATTGACCATCACGATCAAGCGCGCCTTGTCGATCATCTCTTCCATCCGCCGCCGGCACTTCTTGAGGAAGGCCATGTCGGCCGCCGACAGAACTTCATCGACGAGCAGAATTTCCGGATCGATCGCCGAAGCCACCGAGAACGCCAGCCGCACGAGCATGCCGCTGGAGTAGTGCCGCACCGGGCTGTGCAGAAATTCCCCCAGCTCGCTGAAGGCGGCGATCTCCTCGAGCTTATCTTTGAGTGACTTGGGCGTTTCCCCTTGCAGATAGCCGCGGTAGGCGATGTTCTCCCAGCCGCTGGCCTCGGGCTCGAACCCCAGTTGCAGGTCGAACAGCGAGCTGACCTCGCCCGCGACGCGCCGCGTGCCCGACGTGGGAGGATAGATGCCGGCGAGCATCTTCAGCATCGTGCTCTTGCCGGCCCCGTTGTGTCCGACGATCCCCAGCCGGTCCCCTTCGCGAAGCGTCAGGTTGATGTTCGACAGCGCGCGGACGTGCATGTACGGATTGACCGAGCGGCTGAACATGCGGTTGACGATGAAGTCCTTGAGCGCGACCCGGCGCTGTTGCCGGACGCGAAAGACCAGGCTCACATTTTCGAGCTCGATCGAAGTCATAGCTGAAAGATAATTTTCTTCTCGAACCGCGTGAGGGTCATCACGGCCATTCCGGCAATCGCCGCCGCGCTGATCGCCGCCGCGCCGTACAGCGACGCATCGGGGAACTCCCCGCGCAACAACGGCGCCCGCAGCAGCTCGATAAACGTCGTCAGGGGATTCAATCGGATCAGCCAGCCGAGTTTTCCCTGGATGGCGTCGGTCGGATAAATGATCGGCGTTCCGTAGAACAGGATCTGCAGGCCCACGTCGGTCAGGTGCTCCATGTCGGGGAAATACGCCGTCAAAAACCCGGCCAGCACGGCCAGCGACCAGCCCAGTACGAAGATCAACAGAAACGTCGGAACGAGGCTCACGAACGACGACATTCCGGAAAACCCGATCACGCTCAGTCGCAGCAGCACCACCACCAACAGCGCCACCGAAAAGTGAAACGACGATCCCAGCGCAATCCTGAGCGGGTAAATGGCGATCGGCGCGGGATACTGTCGGATGTAACGCTCTCCCTGAAACAGGCACTGCGTTCCCAGCTTCGTCGACGACGTGATGAAGTTCCAGAAGCACAGCCCCACGAGGACCATGGGCGCGTATTCGCCCACGCTGGCGATCGGCAGGAAGCGGGGGAAGACGACGCACATCACCGCCGTCATCAAAATCGGGTTGAGCAGCGACCAGCCTAACCCCAGCACCGACCGGCGGTAACGGGTTCGCAGGTCCATCCGCACCAGCGACAACCAGAAATAGCGGCACTTCCAGATGGCCGCCACGTAGCGCGACATTCCCTTGTCCCTGCTGGGGTTACGGCGATTTGATTATTGAGATGGGGAAGTTCCGCGTCAGACTTTTTCGCGGGCGGCGTAGGTATCAGATACCGCCGGGGAAGGCAATACGAGTTGCGGCAGCGCGACGCCCCCGCAAGCGGCCAGCGCCAGACAAGGAACGAACGCGGCGAACATCAGGTGCGGTTGTGCAAACTGGTCGACAATCACGGCGATCATGCCAGCCACGGCCAGCCCGCTCGTTCCGTACGACAATCCCATCGTCAGGGCCGAAGCCATCCCCGTATCGCGCGGAAAGAGCTGGTGCGCATACGACACCATCGATCCGGTCGTACCGTTCAGAATGACTCCCGCTGGGACGAGGAGCAGCACGATCAGCCAGGTGGGGCAGCCGGGCACCGCCAGCGCGCCCATCAGCGGAATGCCGAGCGCAGCACTCACGATCATCAGCCGGCGTTCCGATCCGCGCCCGTACCGCGAGCCGACAAGAAGAATTCCCACGCTGCCGCTGAACAGGAACAGGCTCTGGATATTTCCGATGACGTCCGATTCAAAACCGCGCTCTTTCAGGGTAAACGCCACAGCCCGGTTCATGCCGATCGACGGGATCACCCTCAGGGAACAGACCGCCAGGAGAAAGAGGGCGGTTTTCCATTGCGCAGACAGCGTCAGCGCCGCGTGGTGCTCGGCCGGCGCGCGGCGAACGGCCGCGCTGCTGATTTCCTGGCGCGACAGCAGATGGACGACTGCGATCGACGTCAGGAATGGGATTGCCAGCCAG
>JACQFH010000568.1 GCA_016200145.1 Planctomycetia bacterium
ACCGTTCAAACACCTCGGCGAAGACCATCCTGGCATCCTCCTGTGAAGTTTTCCTTAACTCCAACAGGCGCAATGAATACCAAATTAATCCTCGGTCCCAAACGTCACGTTCAAACGGCTGGCTGGAAAGCCTGACCTACTTCAGGGACGCCAGGTACGCGAGCAGATCGGCGACCTGCTGGGGGGTGAAGTCGCGCAGGAGCAGGTCGGGCATCAGCGAGTTCTGCAACTGGCGCGTGCTTTCGACGTCGCCCGTGGGAACGCGGTGCTCTTTGTTCTGCGAATCCTTAATAACGACCTCGTTGCCGTCTTTGTGAACCAACAGGCCTGTCAGGACCTTACCGGCCGTTGTCTCGACAACCCACGTGACGTATTTCGGCTCGATGTTCTTTGAAGGTTCGAGAATACTCTCGAGCAACTTGGCCCGGTCGTGTTTGCGGGCGATTTCGCTTAAGTCGGGACCGAGCTCGGTGCCGTCGCCGGCGATTTTGTGGCAGTTTTTGCACTGCACGCCGGCCGTCTTGTGAAAGAGTTGCTTGCCGCTCGCAGCGTCGCCGGCAAGCTTGAGCAACTCTGCCGCTTTAATCGAGTCCCCCAACCGCTTGACCCGCTTTTCCTCGGGAACGAACGACTCGAACAGGTCTCGGACCGCCGCGTCGACATGCTTCGCGGCAGCTTCAACGACTGCCTGCTGCGCCGCAGCGGGAACCTGTTTCAAGAGCATGGCGCGGGCCAACAGAGCCGCCCGGTTCGAGTTCGACAGCAGCTCGTCGATCAGCGACTCGCGTTCTTTTGTCGCTTCGCCGCCCTGCGCAACGAACCGCTCCAGCAGCGTCTGGTCGTCGGGGCGCGGGGGCAACTGGCGGATCCAGTCGTGGATCAGCGCCAACCCCTGCTGGTCAATGACTGACGAACCGATGTAGGGCATGTGGCCGGGCCCGAGCTTGGCCATGCGGAAATAGAGGACCGAACCGAACGGGTCGCCGGGCGCCACGATCTTCGCGTCGTGAATGCCAAACGTCCCCTGCGTGGGCCGCATGCCCAGCAAGCGAGTCTCTTTCAGAGGCAGTTCGTACAGCAGGTGCACGTAGGCTGATCCGCCGCCGCCGTTGCGATGGCAATGACCGCAATTCAAGTGCAGATAGGTGCGCGCCCGCTGGCCCAGGTCGGCCTGCGAATCGTATGGATCGACGAACTTTGGCAGCGCATCGACCGGTTTCTGCGGCGGATTCGCCGCTTTCGAATCCCCGGCAGGCGGAGCGCCTGGGGAATCGGCGACCAGCCCGATGTGGCGGAATGTCCGCATCTGATTGTCTTCGATATCGCCGAACTTTCCGCGGCGATTGAGCTGCGCCACGTTGAACGCCAGGGCGTAGTCGGACCAGGGATTGTGGCACCGCAGGCATTCGGTCCGCGAAGGAAAACGCCAGGCCTGCTGTTTCGATCCATTCGGCGCTGCGGCGTCGGCCACACGCAGAACGCTGGTCTTGCCTTCCCCTTCTACAAGCACGGCGTCGGTCTGCTGGTCGTTCCATTCGTACGTGTAGCCGCGCCAGTCGCGGCCATCGTAGTGCAAGACCTGCGTCTCGACTCGACGGGCCGGTGCGCCGGCGCGCTCGGCCGGCAACGAAAACGTCTTCACCACAACGCCATCGGTCGGGAAATCGAGCTTGCGATTGAACATTGAACCGGGAATGGCCTGAGCGCTCTCGTAGAAGCGGATCGTCCCCGTGCCTGGCACTCCCACCCAGCGCTGCGAGACGGCCCCGTCGGCCCACTGCTCGGCGTTGATGGAATAGGGCAGCACCCCGGACGCCGGGCGGACTTCTGCGACTGACTCGAAAATCCCTGTCTCGCTCAGCCGCCGCGGGAACGGATGCGATTCAGCCCGTACGACATTCTCGACGACGCTGTGAATCGTCCCCGCGTCGTAGTCGAGCAGGTATAACTCGCCCGCGTTGTCTTCGCCGAAGTCGACGATGCGGACCGTCGGGTCCATGATCTCGTGCTTGGGGCCGACATTTTCGGCATCGGCGTTAACGCCCCAGATGCGGCGCGTTTCCCAGTCGCCAAAGACGTAAGTTCCCACGAGCTGCGGGAACTTCTTGCCGCGGTACACGTATCCACCGGTGACTGACGCTCCGTCGGTATGCGGGATGGCAACGGTGGCGGGCACGATCGGCGTGGGCCCGCGCGGCCGTTCGGTGTGAACCGCCTGCGGCCCTTCGTACAGGCTCCAGCCGAAGTTGTCAGCCTTGTGGACGCGATACACCATTTCCCACAGTTCCCAGCCGACGTCCCCCGTCCATAGGCCGCCCGTCTTGCGATCGAAGGTCATCTTCCACGGATTGCGCAATCCGTAGGCCCAGATTTCCCCGCGGGCGCCGGCCAGTTCGACGAAGGGGTTGTCGCGCGGAATCGTGTAAGCCAGGCCCGCCGATTCGTGATCGACGTCGATTCGCAGGATAGACGACAGCAAATTGCTGACATCCTGCCCGGCCTTCAGCGGATCGGGTGGGAACGCCGGGCCGCCGTCGCCGGATGATATATAGAGGAATCCTTCCGGCCCGAATTTGAGGCACCCGCCGTTATGACCCCCCTGCAGCCAGCTCACAATCAGTTTTTCGCTGGCCGGGTCGCACACGGGGGGATCGGAGCGGCTGACGGTAAATCGCGAAACGCGCGTCCCTTCGGGATGCTGGCCCAGCTGCCCGTCTTTGTAGCGCACGACATAGCAGACGTAGCAGTAGCGGTTTGTCGCAAACTGCGGATGAAACGCCACGCCGTACACCGCTTCGAAAGCCAGGTCTTCTTTGCGCTCGCGGTTCAGCCGTGGAACGAGCGTCGTGCAATCGAGAAACGGATCGGCCTTGGCCGGGTCGGGCTCGCCGGCGATCGAGAAGATGGGCCCGACCTGCTCGGCGACGAAGAAACGGTCGGTTCCCGGCGCGTTGGTGAGGACGGTCGGGTTCTTGAAATGGATCCGCGGAAAGATTCGCTCGGCTCGATACGGCAGCGGCGGATCGGGCGTGCCGCGAAAGCGGGAAGTCGTCCAGGCGACGCGTTTCTCGATTCCGAACGGCCGGTTTGAACCGTCGGATGCCGCTTTTTGCGCGACGGCCTGCGGGGCCGACTTTTCATCGCCGGACGACCGATCGGAGCACACCGCCAGAAGGCCGGAAGCAACGGCGAAACAGACACAGAGGCAAGAAGATCGCGGGCAGATCATGTCGATGATTCGCAATAAAGCAATCGGAGCAGAATTGTTTAACCCGGAGCCAGCGTCGAAGGTGTCTCGAACCGCCGTCGGACCACCGCTATTCGCGGCGGCGCCCGGCTCCGGATTAAGCGATGAGGGCACAGACCTCATCTCGCGGCGCGAGAATGACTCCATTACTGCGGAAATTCTTCCGGGGCCTTGAAGTGTTGCCAACCTTCGCCGCTGAGAGCCTTCAAGAACGCCACGAGGTCGGCCTTCTCCTCTTTGGTCAGCTTCAGCGGTTTCATCCGCTGATCGAGATGCGGATTCTTGATGCCTCCCTTGTCGTAATGTTCGACGACTTCTTCCAGAGTCTTCAGGCTGCCGTCGTGCATGTAGGGGCCGGTGTGCTCGATGTCGCGCAGCGTGGGCGTTTTGAAGGCCCCGGTCTCCTCTTCCCGTTTCGTGACGATGAACCGTCCCAGGTCGGGCTTGGGCTTATCCATGCCGATGCCGATGTTCACGTACGAACCGTCGGTGAAATTGAACCCCAAGTGGCAACTGTCGCAGGCAGCCTTGTTGAAGAACACATCCATGCCGCGGACCTGCGACTCGTTCATCGCCTTTTTATCGCCCGCCTGGTACCGGTCGTACGGAGCATTGCCCGAATAGACGGTGCGTTCAAACGTGGCGATCGCCTGGGCGACGTGATCGATCGTCGCCTCCTTCGTGCCGAACGCCTTTTCGAACAGCTTGACGTAACCGGGAACGCCCCGCAGCCGCTTCACGACGGCGGCATGCGCGGCGTCGGCGGTCTTTTCGGCCATCATTTCGATCGGGTTGGCGATCGGCCCCTTCGCCTGTTCTTCGAGCGACGCGGCGCGTCCATCCCAGAATTGCAGCGTGCTGTAGGCGCGATTAATGACGGTCGGCGCGCTGCGGCCCCCTTTCTGGCCCTTGATGCCGGTTGAGACCGGAGCGGCGTCGGTGAACGCTTTTTCCGGCGCGTGGCACGACGCGCACGACACCGTCGAATCGCTCGACAGCCGATTGTCGAAATACAGAAACCGACCGAGCTCGACTTTCCCGGCCGAATAGGGATTGTCGTCGGGCCATTGCACCGGCGGTAAGCCCAGCGGCGGCTTCGGCGGTTTGTCGGCCGCCGGCTCGAAGGCGAAGACCGGCAGCAGCACCGCCAGCACAAGCGGCGCGGCCGCCGTTGCAATCCTCAGCACGATGCGTCGTTGTCTGATCATGGATGCAATCCTCTTCATTGATCGGCCAATTGGCGCACGCGAAGGCACTCGGGGGCGACCAATTCTCATCGAATCGGTGCCCGTACCCCCGGCTCGCCGGGAGGCTGCTGCGCTACACAGAACGGCGGCGCGTTACTTCTTCTCTGAGCCCTGGACGTACAGCGCTTTGAAGCCGTCGACTTCGGTGAGAGTCCCGTGCACCGTCACGACGTGGGCCATCAGTTCGACCGCCTGTTTGCGGAATTCAGTCATGCCGTCGCGGCGTGGATTGTGCTCTTCGTCAATCAGCATGTACACGGCGCCGTCTTCCGTGAGCAGACCGACCGGCTGACCGTTGCGGACACACTTCTGTCCGCAATCGCGGTGTTTGTCGCCGTGCTTCCCGACCTGCAGATAGCACGACAGGTCGATAATTTCGCCGACGATGGTCGTGGTCTTGCCTTCGACTGGCTTGCCCATAATCGACGATTCCATCGTCGTCACGCTCCACGCTTTCTCTGCCGTGACCTTCTTGCCCACTTCACCGGATGGTTCTTTGTACGTTCCCTTGGTCGGTTTCGACCAGTCGGGGAACAGAATGCCGGTCCCCTTGGCGGCGGCAGCCAGCCCGGCAACGACGATGAGCAGCGCCCCGGTCGTCGCTGTCTTACGAAGTAGCTGTCCTATCGGTCGTCGTGCCATGTCGCGCTCCTTGGTTCAATTGAGGTCGATCTGTTTATGGCCGTCAGTTTGTGGCCGACGCGTGGCCGTCAATGGCGATCCGTATTTCTGCCACGATGCTAGCCCTGCCCGAAAACGATTGCAAGACAACGAGGGAGGAGAAGCCCGAATGACGAATGTCTAAGGAAATCCGAAATCTCCTTGTCTCCCCCTCTCGCCTCTCCTTGTCTTCTTTCACAACCCCTCGCGTCGAACTCGAATTGGACACTTACGTCGCCAGCGGTTCTCCCGCGGCGCCGCCGTCTGGCTCGGCGACGAACCGGTAGCCGACCCCGCGCACCGAGAGAAAGTGCCGCGGGTTCGCCGGGTCGATCTCGAAATGCTGCCTGAGCCGCGCGATGAAATTATCCACCGTTCGCGTCGTCGGCGACGAATCCATGCCCCACGCGTTGTCGAGCAACTGGTTGCGGGTCAGCACGACCCCCTCGTTCTCGACAAAAAACTTGAGGAGCTTGATTTCGAGCGGCGTGAGGGAACGGGGCTCGCTGCGGACCATCACTTCGTGCGTCGCAAAATTCACCACGGCGCCGTTGAATCGGAACGTCTCCACAGCCGGCCTGGCCTCGTGCGCCGTCCCGCGAACATGTCCGTGGCGGATGAGCAGGCTCCGCACGTGCGCCAGCAACTCGGGGAGCTCGAAGGGCTTCGTCATATACCGGTCGCCCCCCGCGTTGAAGCCGCGCACGCGATCTTCGGGCAGCGTCCGCGCCGTCAGGATCAGCACGGGCACGTACACCTTTGCGGCCCGCAGTGTTTCGAGCACGGCGTACCCGCTCATCTGCGGCAGCATCAGGTCGAGAATCACCAGGTCGAACGCGTCGGGATTGGCCTCGAACTGGCGGATCGCCGACGGCCCATCTTCGACGAGGGTCGTCTCGTAGCCTTCGGCTTCGCAATTGAACTTGAGCGGCACGCCGATATGCCGCTCGTCTTCAACGATCAGAATTCGCTCTTTTGTCATGGCACCCGGGACATTAGGAGGATGGAGGATCGAGGATGGAAGATGGCGGAACCAGGTCGCGCCCGTCGCCGTCACGATTCTCGATTTTCCATCCTCTATCCTCGATCTTCTATCCTCGCGTAAAGCGTGTCATTACGCGGCCGGCAGATTCGAATCATCCCCGGCGGGCGGTGGCGGCTCCTCCGCCTGCGGCGGCCGAGCGCGACCCGGCAGGTCGACCTCGAACATTGCCCCGCCCAGCGGCCCCCGGCTGTGCACGTGAATCTTGCCCTTCATCTTGCTCACGAGCGTTTTGACGATGTACAGCCCCAGCCCCGTCCCCTTGGTCGTCCGTTCGAGCTCGCTTCCGCCGCGGAAAAACCGCTGGAAGATCTTGCGCCGCAGATCGAAGTTCACTCCCTGGCCGTTATCCGACACGCGGACGGCGATCCGACCCTCTCCATGCGGCGTCGCCTGCACCAGCACCTGCGGCGACGGGCCGCCGTACTTGACGGCGTTGTCGAGCAGGTTGAGAAAGATCGTTTCGAGATCGCGGGCCCGCCCGCGCACGTCGCACGGTTCGACCTCCATCCGAATCTGATGCGCTTCGAGATCGCAGCGCCGGCGGATCTCGCCCGCACACTTGGCGAGCAAACCGTCGAGCGGCACATCTTCGGCCGGCTCGTTCCGCTCGACGTGGTCGAGCCGCGCCACAGCCAGCAGGTGGTCGATCAGCGAATCGAGTCGCTGCACGTCTTCCATGGCGTATTTCAGGAATTCGTGTTGCTGCTCGGGCGACACGGCCCGCAGCTCGAGAGTCTGCAGACAGAGTTTGATCGAGGCGATCGGCGATTTCAGCTCGTGCGTGACGCTGTCGATGAAATTGGCCTGCCGCCGGTTCAGCCGGTACTCCTTGAAGCCCCAGAAGAAGTAGACGATCACGCACACCAGGATCAACGAGATGAACACGGTGCCGATCGTCAGCAGCACCCAGCGGTGTTCCGCCGCGTTGTTGATGATCCAGATGACGAGCAGCGTCACGATCATCACCAGTACGACGACCAGCAAGATGATCTGCCAGGTGAGAGAAGATCGCTTGATCATAGGAGTGCGCCCGGTGACGAGAGACCGACCTCAGCTTACAATGTTTTCGAGGTCGAATCGAGTTGGACGCGACGGCCGCCGAGGTCACGCCGCGAGCTGCCAGCCGACTTACCGCGCCCGATCGTTGAGCTGCTGCTTTGCAATCGCGATGCGGCGCAACAGGGCATCTTTGTTCTTGCGCAGGTCGTCGGCCGAGACGCCGTCGCTGGCAGAGTAGTTCGCCAGATCGCGGAGCCGGTTGTCGGCCAGCCGATATTCCAGGCCGGCGAGGCGTTCCAGCCATGCCGCTGCGATGAATTTCACCCGGCGATGGGTGCCCAGCACGGGGGCGTTCTTGAGCGTCACGTAGATCGGCGCCGAATGGGCCAGCGACGGAGCCACCTGCGTGTCGGCCAGCCGCTGTGACGGCAGCTCGCCCCGCTTCCGGCCCGAGGCCCGCACGGCCAGCCACGACGATTCGTCGATGTCGCGCTCGAAGCGACAGCGAATTTCTTCGGCGCTCCCTACGCGCGGAAACCGGCGCACGACTTCGCCATTCTCGACGATTTCGAGCGCTTCCACGTTGTCGCGCTCGGCATCGAAGCGGACAGACGCCTCAATCACCACCGGGCCCGTCTCGCTCAGCTCGATTTCGTCGCCGATCCGTTTTCCGCTCACGGTGAATTCAAGGAGCGGGCCGTTGGTGACGAACGTCCTGCCGCGGCGAATCCCCTCCAGCCACGAGTCATACGTGAGCGGGCCTTCGACCCGCGTGTAGAAGCGTTCCCTTCCGGGGGTCACCTGGGCCGTCAGCCCGCACGGATAGTCGGTGCCGGCGATCGGCACCAGGCGAAAACCCAGGTTCAGGGCGTCGTACCAGATCTGATAGATGCCCCGCTCGTTCTGGATGATTTCGATGAAGGTCAGCAGGTTATCGAACAGGTCGAGGATGATTCCGTCTTCTGCGCCGCGCCGCAGCGCGAAGTGACAATAACCGCTCAGGGCGTTCTGCCGGCGTGACTCCTCCCAGAAGTTCTTGTAGACGAGGTAAGCATCGGGAACATTGATCGGATTTCCGCCGCCGAGCGTCAACGTGTGCCCGAGGAAATGCGTGCGCGGGTTCTCCTGTCCCGAGGCCAGCCAGTAATCGCCTTCGTGGTACTGGCCCTCGGGGCCGAACGCGTATTGCCGCGCGTTGTGGAAATGCCGCGCGTTTCCCCATTGAATGAGATTGCCGACATTGATGTCTTCGGCCTGCATGAATTTGCAGATCCGGGGATTCAATTCCTTGAACTCCCGTCCGATATGCAGATGAGAATCGGCGCTGTGCCAGCCCTTCTCGGCCAGGTTGCTCCAGCGCTTAAGCGCCACGACGACGTCGTGCGTCTGCCCGGGCCGCACGGGTAATTCGCGGCTGTTGACGCGATACTCCAGACCACGGAAAACCCTGATTCTGTAGTCGCCCGGCGGTACCGGCAGGCGGCAGGCCCCGTCGGCAAAGAACTGGTCGGTTCCGGTATGAAGAGATGTAAATTTGGGAGTCAGCTCGCCGAGACATTGTTCCAGAGTGTTCTGCGAAGGAACCTCCCGGTCGGTGCAGTCGCCCCCGATCAGCAGGGCGGTTTCAGCGATGTAGCCTTTGCCGTCGCGATCGAGCACTTCGACCCGCGCAGGGATGCGCTGCTTGGTGGCCGCGTCGATGATCGAGATGTTCAGAATCCCGGGCGCGTTCTGGGCAGGTCCCCCCAGACTGCACGCCCAGAGGATGCAGAGACAAGCCAGGCTGATGGAGGCGGCCTTCATGGCGAATAATCCGCGTCAGCCGTTGTACAGGAATTCGTTCGACGCGAGCAGCATGGAACACAGGCCGGCGAGCGCCCCGCCGAGCGCCTTTTTTCCGGGTTCCGGATTCGCCTGTTGATACTCCACCTGCTGTTCCTTCAGATAGTCCAGGCAGAACTCCGACTCGCGCGCCGACGGCGTGCGACCGAACGCCAGCACGAACGCCGTTTCGATCTGCAGGGCGGGACGGTCGTCCCCGGCGATGCCGCGCACCCGCTCGGCGAAGTTCCGCGACTGTTCCTGCATGAACGCGCTGTTCATGAGCGTCAGCGATTGCAGCGGCGTGGTCGAATTGACGCGCCGCGTGCAGTTGATGACGACCTCTGGGAAATCGAAGACTTCGAGCATCGACAGCCGCAACCCCGTGCCACTGGGGTGCGAGCCGCGGAGCGAACGCACGTAGATGCTGCGGCGCCATTTGCCGGCCGGGTTCGGCCCTTTGTCTGAAATCGTCACCAGGCCGTCGGGATTCGAGGTGACGGCGATCGGCGCCCCGCCGACCGTCGGATCAAGCTTGCCGCTGACGGCCAGTACCGAATCGCGCAGAACTTCCGCCTCCAGACGGCGCAGGTTCATCCGCGACAGCAGCTCGTTTTCCGGATCGATCTCGATCGCTTTGCCCGCGGATGGCCGATGGGCCGACTGGCGGTAGGCCGTCGACATCATCATCAGGCGGTGCAGGCGCTTGGTGCTCCAGCCGTGCTCCATAAAATCAACCGCCAGCCAGTCGAGCAGCTCCGGGTGCGTGGGGGACGAGCCG
>JACQFH010000551.1 GCA_016200145.1 Planctomycetia bacterium
AAGACCGGCGACCCGGTCTACCAGCAGCGGCTTCCCGATGGAGGTCAGTTGTACGCCTCGCTGACAGTCGCTGGCGACAAACTCTATGCCGTCACGCGCGACCGGGGAACGTTTGTCCTTCCGGCCCGGCCCGAGTTTTCGGTCCTGGCGAACAATACGCTCGCGGACGCGGGAATCTGCAACGCCGGGCCGACGGTCAGCAACAACCGGCTCCTCTTACGGTCGAACAAGTTTCTGTACTGCATCGGAAAGAAATAAGCGGCAACTTGCGCGGGGCACTGCACTCGCCCGACTGCTTGACTTTCTCGATCTGGCGGCTTCAGAGCTTCGGCAATTTCGGCTGAGGCGGCGGAGTAGGAGGCTTGTCCGACTTTTTCTTGGCCTTCTCGTCGTTGGCCAGGCGCACCGGTTTTTTGGCTGGCGTCTTGTCCTTCCGCTCGAACCGGCTCGGCGGCGGATCGTACTTTTGGATCACCTCGAATCCGAACGGAATATTGAGGTCGCGCTGCGCGAGCAGGCCCCACGGCGTGTTAGGCGCCTCGTCGATGGCCCGCTTCAACAGCCGCTCGGCTTCGAGCGCGAGTTTGCGTGTCCCCGCGCCCGATCCCAGCTTGCGGCTCGGTTTGAAGGTCCAGCGGTTTGACCGCGAGTCGATGTCACCGGTGCCTAGTTGCTTGAGCTGGGCGCAGGCGTAATTGTATTCGTAGGCCCGCGCCTTGAGGGCCAGCAAGCGCCCCAGCGTGAGATTGTAATTGGCCCTCCACCGCGGTGACGATTCTTTCTCGTACTCGGCTTCCAGGTTGCCCGAGAACGCTGTGAGGATGTTGTCGACCATGTACGTGGTCTCAGCCGCCGTCTTCTGGGCGTCGCTCAATTGCCGCAGGTAATTCTGCGAAGTCACGCGCAGTTCAAGTTTCGGATCGGACCCTGGCTTGTACTTCGTGCTCAATTCGGCCGCGTGCATCACCGCCTGCCGCAGGCGGTGCCGGTTGACGTCGTTGATGTATTCCTGCGGCGTGGCGAAGCGGTAGTCGGGGGCGAACACTTTAAGCGCCTGCGGATCGAAATTGCCGAGAGGCGAAAGTCCGGAGCTGGTCGTCATCGTCGTCAGAAAATAGGCCCCGCCCGTTTCCTGCACGAGCCGCGACAGGCCGTACGGGCCCATTCCCGACGACAGAAACTCGTATTGGGACGCGCTGAACCAGAAGGGAAGGGCAGCGACCTCGAGCGCGAACGATTCGGGCCCCAGGTCGACCGGCAGCTTGTACGTTTTGTTGTCTTCCGGGGCGACGTAAGGGACGAATGCCTGGCGGCGTCCGAAGACGGCGGCCGGGCCGATCACGTAGGCCTTTGCGCCGTAGCGCCGGCAGGTGAGGATCGCCGGCTCGAGATGGTCGAAATCGTCCCCGGTTTCGTCAGTGACGATGATGGCCAGAATGCTGCGCCCCATTTGCGTCCGATACTTCTGCCAGCGGTGAACCGCCTGCTCGACCGCCCCGAACACGTTCTCGATGCCGGAAGCATCCGTCGGCGCGTTCTTGACCGCGTCGTGAATCACGTCGAATTTGTCGGTGGGCTCGGGGGTCACGAACTGCGTTTTCTCACCGTACATGACGACGCCGGTCAGCAGCGCCTGGTCGGTGCGGGCCGTGATCTGTCCCTTTTCTTCGAGGACTCCCAGCTCGGTGTAAATTCGGCGCAGGCGGTTGGCAATCGTGGCCCGCTGCGGCTTGAGGCTGCCGGACGCGTCGAGCATCCAGATCACAAGGACTTTGCGCTCCTGCAGATGATTGGCGATTTCCCACGTGACGTGATCGAGGGCCGCATCGATCTTGACCATCGCGTCCCCCATCGTCCCCTTGATGGCGATCCGCTCGTCGAAGTGGACGCCCTGAGGCACAAGCTCGCTCGGGCCAAGGTTCGGCATCGCGATCCCGGGGCCGCCCGTCGAATCGGCAGTCATGATCGTCGCGAGAGCCTTTGGTTCGGCGACGACCATCTGGCCGACGCTGTCGGCGTCCGCGGCCTCACGGAAGTCGTCGGGCGCGTCCTTAGGATCCGCAAGCTCAACGTCCGAGAGGAATTCGGGTTCAGCGGCGGCCACGTCGTCGGTTGCGATCACTGCATCGAATGCCGGCGCGGGAAGCGTGCTATGGGGGTCGAATGTCAGCGTCGCCAGCATCGCCACCAGCCACAGGTGAAAGATGACCGAGGCGAACGAGCCACCGAGTGCCGAGGTCGAGGGCCTGCGGCGGTCGGCCGCGGGCTCGTCGCCGATGATGAGGTCGCCCGCCTCGCGAAGCTGTTGCAGCTCGACCGGCCGTGCGGCCACCGGCGGCCTCGTTGCGACGGCGGTCGCGCTCGTTGCAGCGCCGACGGGCCCGTTCGCATCAGGCAATTCGGCAAACTTGAAGTGGTTGTCCATTCCCGACACTCACCCACGCGCCAGGCATACCGGGACGCCAATGAACCACTGACAACTCAGATTGTACCCGATCCGGCACGGGAAGATAGACCCCGCGGTTCAGGCAAATGACTGTTGCCAGGGGCACAAAAAAATCAGCCACGGATGAAACACGGATAAAACACGGATTTGACCGGCGCCCGGTCGTTTCCGGCGGCGACATTCCGCAACTCATTGGTTTGCATGGAATTCAGAATGCCCACGCCATCCGTGGGTTAATTGCGTAAGCAGGAAAGATATGGAACCGCGGATGACGCGGAGAAACGCGGATTAATGGACACGGGGTGCACCAGCACATCCGCGTCATCCGCGGTGAATGTTCTTTTGATTCCGGCCGATGGCAGGGCTGGGTTTCATCCGTTGCTCTCATTAGTCTCGCCGTCACGTGCTGCCGGCGATCTGGCGGAGGGCGTCGAGGGTGGCGTCGATTTCGTCGGCGGTCGTGAAGGGTCCGGTGCTGATTCGCAAGGTGCCGCCGGATTCGAACGTTCCGATCGAGCGATGGGCGCCGGGGGCGCAGTGCAGCCCGGCGCGGACTTCGATGCCGAATGACTGGTTCAGGATTCCTGCCAGTTCGTGCGGGTCGAATCCGTCAATCGTCAGGCTGACGACACCCACGCGGTCTGCGCCCGCAGCCGGGCCGTAAAGGCGCACACCAGCCAGGCCCGCCAAACCCGAGAGCAGTCGCTCGACAAGCTGCTTTTCGTGCTGGTGCACGCTTGCGATGTCGCGCTCCAGGAGCCACGCCGCGCCGGCTTCCAGCCCCGCAATCCCCGGCACGTTGTTGTTTCCCGACTCGTATTTGTACGGCAGAGCGGCGGGTTGCATCTCGTCTTCGCTCTCGGTTCCCGTTCCGCCCTGACGAAAACTGGCCATTCGCTCCGAAGCATCCGGCCCGACATAGAGAACCCCCGTGCCCAGCGGGCCGAGCAGCCCCTTGTGCCCCGGACAGGCGAGCACGTCGACCGGCAGGTCGCCCAGGTTGATCGGCAACTGCCCGGCTGTCTGCGCGGCGTCGACCAGAAACAGCACGCCGGCCCGTCGGGCAATTTCGCCCACCTCGGCGATCGGCAGAACGGCGCCGGTTACGTTTGAGGCATGCACCAGAACGACGAGCTTTGTGCTGGGACGCAGCGCGCGCGCGAACACGGCAGGATCGACGCGGCCGGTAGCATCTGCGTCGACGACTGTCGTCTCGACGCCGTGTCTCAGCTTCAGTTCGTGCAGCGGACGGACCACCGAGTTGTGTTCGAGCGCCGACGTAACGACGTGGTCTCCCGCCGCGAGCAATCCGTGCAACGCGATGTTCAGGCTGTCGGTGCCGTTGTGCGTGAAGATCAGGCGGTCGGCTTGGGACTCGATTCCGAACAGCCGCGCGAGCCGGCTGCGGCAGCCGCGGACGGCGGCGGTGGCCTGGGTGCCCGAAGCGTAATTCCCGCGCTCCGACGCGCCGACCTGGCGGTTGTACCGGTCGATCGCGTCGTAGACCGCGTCGGGCTTGGGAAAACTGGTTGCGGCGTTGTCGAGATAGATGCGGCGCAAGTTCAGTTCGCCTTGGCGAGTGTGTCAGCCGCCGATCGAGTACATCGGCCGATTCGGCTGAATGAACCGCGACGTATTGATTTCGTGCCCCTCGTTCTTGGCGGCGATGCTCTCGCGAATTGCCCGCGCGATCTCACTGTCTTCGGCCCCCGAGCGGAGCATCTCGCGGATGTCGGTCTCTTCCAGACTGAACAGGCAGTTCCGCAGCTTGCCGTCGGCCGTGATCCGAAACCGGTCGCAGCTCATGCAGAACGGGCGGCTGACCGACGAAATGAAACCAACGTGTCCGACTCCGTCGGCGAACATGAATTCGCTGGCCGGGGCGTGCGGGTCCTGCCCGGGGCGCGGAATGAGCGGCATGATCTCGCGCTCGAGGATCGCGGCAATCTCGTCGGCAAACAGCACCTTCTCGCGCTGCCAGGCGCCGTCCGCATCGAGCGGCATGAACTCGATGAAACGGATTTCGACCCCCGTCCGCCGCGCGAAGTGGCCGAACGGCACGATTTCGTCTTCGGTCAGGCCCCGCACGGCAACCGCGTTGACCTTCACCGGATCGAACCCCACGTCGCGGGCCGCCTGGATGCCGGCGATCACCTTTTCAAAGCCCTGCCGGCGGGTGATCTGCTCGAATTTCTGCGGGTCGAGCGCATCGAGGCTGACGTTGATCCGCCGTAAGCCCGCGTCGTGCAGTGCCAGCGCCTGCTCAGCCAGCAGGATGCCGTTGGTCGTGAGGCCGATGTCTTCGATTCCCTCGATCGCCGCCAGCTTGGCCACGAGGACGTGCAGGTCCTTCCGCACGAGCGGCTCGCCTCCGGTCAGCCGGATCTGCTTGAGTCCCAGCGGCACGGCCACCCGCACGAAATGCTCGATCTCTTCGAACGTAAGGAGCGCGGCTCGTTCCATGAACTGCACGTTTTCGGCAGGCATGCAGTAGAAGCAACGGATGTTACAGCGATCAGTAACGCTGATCCGCAGGTTCGTGTGCACGCGGCCGAAGGTGTCGATCAGAGGCTGCATGGAGAAATTCAAAATGTCTAATGCCGAATGACTAAGGAAATCCGAAATCCCAAATCTGCTGTTCACCCGACCCCCCCAACCCCCGCTTGCTAAGGGGGGAGTGAGAGGGAAATCCGAAATCCACGTCCTATTCCGCATTCCGAATTCCGCACTCCGCACTTCCATTCGCGGTCCCCGGATGCACCCATTCCGTTGTGCCGTCGGCCCAGTTTTCTTTTTTCCAGATCGGGACGACTTCTTTGAGCCGGTCGATCAGGTGCCTGCCGGCCTCGAAGGCCTGCTGGCGATGGGGCGTGCTGACGGCGACCGCCACGCTCACGTCCCCCAGCTCCAGCCGGCCCAGCCGGTGGACGATCGCCGCGTTCACGATCGGCCAACGGCCTCGCGCCTCGTCGAGCAGCTCTTTGAACTTGGCTTCGGCCATCTGTGGAAACGCCTCGTAATCGAGAGCGGTCGTTTTTCTGCCGTCGGTCATTTCCCGGACAGTCCCCAGGAACAGCACGACCGCCCCCGCCTGCTCCGAGCGAACGCGCTCGGTCAGCGCGGCGTAGTCGATGGTGTCGTTCGTGATCTGAATCATGAATTGCAGTCTTCTTGTGAGCCGGGGGCGTCAGCCCCCGGGTGCATCCGCCGTAAAACTCAGCCTCCACTCACCGGTGGAAAACACGCCACCGCCACATCAGGAGACAATTGCGTCTGGTCATTGGCGTAATCGGTCCCCACGGCGACGAGCAGGCTTGGGACCAGCGGGGAAACTTGAGGAAACCGGCTGGCCAGCGAGCGCTTGAGGTCGGCCACGCGGCCTGGAGCCGGCACATCGAGTTCGACGTGCTCGGCCCCGGCCAGGTCTCTGGCCCGTGCGAAAAGTTGAACGGTAATTTTCATGTCGCTCGATGGAGACTTGCCAAAACCAAACAGACTAGCGCCGCGCACGTGCCGGAAGTTTGCGGTTAAGAAACGACCAGCTTCCTGCGGGAGGGCTGCAGGCGGGCCTGAATCTCGGGCATCAGGCCATACGACAATGCCAGCAGCTTCAGGGGATGCAGCGTGGGGATGTTCGTCCCCTGTTCCATCTGCATCTTGCAACTGCTGCACTCGGTGATCCCGGCGGAAATGTCGCCGGCGCGCATCCGAGTGATCAGCTTCCAGCCCATGCGGATTGACTCGCGGAAGTTCCGGCGGGTCAGCCCCCAGGCGCCCGCCATCCCCGAACAACCCTCTTCGATTGTACGCACGTCCAGGCGGGGAATCAAACTGACGAGCTTGAGGAGCGGCGTTCCCGCACCCAGCGCCTTGAGGTGGCACGGCGTGTGATACCCCACGGAGACGTCCAGGGGGCGAAAATCGGTCCGCAGCTTCCCCTGGGCGTGCAACTGGGCCAGAAAATCCCCCGCCTCGATCACGCGCGAGGCGACGACGGCGACATCCGGGTGGTCGATCAGCATGGGGTATTCGTTCTTCAGGCACAAGGCGGCCGCCGGCTCGGTGCAGACGATGGCGCAGCCCTCGCGGGCGAAATCGGCCAGCGCCCTCAGGTTCTCGCCGGCGATTTCCCGGGCCGGCTCGAGGTCCCCCGCCGAGATCATCGCCATTCCCGACGACTGCTGTTCGGGTGGCACGTGCACGGCAATGCGGTTGTGTTTCAAGATGGCCACGAACGCGCGGCCCAGCTCGGGGTCGTGGTAGTTGGCGAAATGGTCGACGAAATAGATGACTGGTTTGTCACCGACGAGTTTCGGCCGGGCCAGCAGGTCGCGCTTGGCCGAACGCAGGAACGAGCGGCGGGCAAAGCGCGGCAGCTTGCGCTGTCGCGAAATTCCCGTCAACTGTTCCAGCAGCCACCGCGACGCGGGACTCGCCAGCAGCCAGTTGAAAGCCACGGCAGCCATGCTCCCCACGACCTGAATCGAATGGGCCCGCGACAGGAACCAGTCGGCCGGCTCGAGCCCGTGTTCAGCGACATACGCCGCTTTGGCTTCGATCATCATCTGCGGGATGTTGACGTTCGAGGGGCATTCCAACTGGCACTGCTTGCAGTTGAAGCACAGGTTGGCGATGCGCTTGAAGGCGGGCGTGGCGAGCTCCGCGGGCGCCAGCCGGCCCTCCATCATCTGCCGCATCAGGTTCGCCTTGGCGCGAGGACTGGCCTCCTCGGCCGGGTCGAGGTGGAAGAACGGGCACATGCGGTGCGGCTGGGCTTGCGTGCGGCAATGTCCGCACCCGTTGCAGCGCGACGCGGCCTGCCACAGATCGGCGGGCTTCCACTGCAGTTGCAGCGACACGGTTTCAGGAAGTTGCGGCGCCGAGGGCCTCAGGTTTTTCAACGTCAGGTGCGGGTCGTCGGTCAGCACCTTGCCGGGGTTGAGCAGATTGTGTGGATCGAACAGCCGCTTGACCTTGACGAACACGTCATACAGCGGACCGTATTGCTCGCGGACGTAGGCGCTCCGCGACAAACCGGTGCCGTGCTCGCCGCTGATCGTCCCCCCGCATTGGAACACCAGCGCGTACAGGTCCCTTGCGATCTGTTCGAGCTGCGGGGCCGATTCGGCGGTGGGGGGCGCGAGGAATGGCCGCAGATGGACCTGCCCGGCCGCGGCGTGCGCGTACAGCGAGGCCGTCACCCGGTGTTTCTGAAAGACGATTTGCGTTTTCACCAGAAACTCGTGCAGCACTTCGGGCGGAACGGCTACGTCTTCGACGAAGGGAAGCGGGCGGATCGACCCCTGCAAGCGCGCCAGCAGGGGAACCACTTTTTCCGGCAGCGACCACAGAAAATCGACTTCCTCGTGGGTGTGCGCCTCGTGGGCCACGACGCCGGCGTCGGGCAAGCGCGTGGCGCTGTCGATGACCAGGCGAATCCGGCTTTTGATCTGCGCCGGCGTGAAGCCCGTCTGCTCGACGATCAACGCGGCTTCGGCCTGTTGCGGGATCAGCTCGCGGAATCGCGCGTCGGCCTCGCGGGCCAGCGTCAGCAACCGGCGGTCGAGCAGATCGCAGGCGCTGGGTTCGTGCTGCGAGATCGCCTGCACGGCCTTGAGCGCCGCTTCGAGATTGCCGAACAGCAGCAGCACCACGCCGCGATGCGCCGGCAGCGGCGCCGTGTACAGCGTCGCCGACGTGAACAGCCCGAGCGTCCCCTCGGAACCGACCAGCATCCGCGCCAGCCGCAGGCGGTTCTCCTCCAGCACGCCGCGCAAGTGATACCCGCAGCGGTTGCGGAGGAGTGGCGGCTGGCGTTCGGCGATCAGCGAGGCATTTTCAGACAAGAGCTGCGCAAGTTGCGTCACCAGCTCGCGGCGAGCGCGCTGGGCCGGGGGCTCGGCATCGGCGCCGTTTCCGGCATGGGGAGGCGGATCGCGGGGGATCAACTCATCACCGACGGTCAACAGTTCGCCTCCTGCCAGCACGAGCTCGATCGATTCGACGTGATCGCGCGTCGAACCGATCCGCAGCGAATGCGACCCGGCGGCATCGAGCGACAGCATGCTGCCGACCGTCGTCACGCCGGCGCCCGAAGGATCGGGTGGAAAGTACCGCCCGTAGGGGCGCAGGGCCTCGTTCAGGTTGCGGCACACGACCCCCGGCTGGACACGCACCGTCGTCGCGCCAATCGCTTCGATCTGTCGCATGTGCCGCGAGAAATCGACAATCAGCCCCTGCCCGAGCGACTCGCCGGCCAGGCCAGTCCCGGCGCCGCGCGCGATGAGCGGGATTCTTCCCTGAGCCGCATAGCGCACGAGCGCGACCACGTCGTCGCGATGCCGGGGAAAGACCACCCCCAGCGGCTGCAATTCGTACAGGCTGCCATCGCTGGCGTACATCGACAGCGTCAGCGGATCGCAGCGGATTTCTCCCTGCAGAACGGCTGTCAGATCTTCGATGATGCGCGGCCTGCGGTCTTCCACGTGACAATGCTCGGTGCGGCGTGGGTCAGGGCAGGCTGAGAGACGGAGTCCCGCCGCTCGCCAGGATTCATTCTGAGGATCTGGGGGTGACTGCGAAAACCTGCGCGGCTGGCAAAGACCCACCCTTGCCTTTCGCGAGATTGACGCACCCGGTTCGAGCTGTCTACGGCGGAGAACCCGCCGCGTGCCGTGAGTTTTCGAGGCGCGCCGCTTCCTGCCGGTAGCGCTCGGCTGTTTCGAGGTTGAAACGAGGATGATCGTCGCGCAGCTCTGCATTCCTGTACCGCGCATGGCACGAGTAGCAGACGAGAACGTCTTTCATGAAGGTGAACAACAACAGATCGGCGAGCGCGAAGGCGAGCAGCACGCCCAGCGAGGTCAGGGGCATATATAGTGAGAACGCGATCGTGCTCAGGATGCCTCCCAGCGCCACGATCGCCAGCCCGAGCTTCTGCGGAAAGTCTTTTTGTCTCCACAGATCGCCGCAGCCGCACACAAGACATGCCTGCGGCGCGCCGGCCTGGATGGCGCCGGGCGGGATGGGCCGGCTCCAGCGGCACTCCGGGCAGCCGATTGTCTCAGTCTGCGAATCGATCGCGGCCAGCCGCGTCTGCTCGCAGCCAGGGCAGTTAAAGAGAACCTGCATGCGTGAGAAATGGCTCAATGACAAATGAACGGCGAACAAATCTGCGATTGCCGCAGGCCCGACTGGGTTAGCTCTCGATGATATCCAAATCGACGGCAATCGGCCAATGTCGAGGTAGGTCAGGCTTTCCAGCCTGACGGCAGTGTGCTTATCCCGTCAATGGCGGGCCGCAGGCCAGATCGTGTTGCGGTAAGCGGAGATTCCGTGTGCGATGCGGGGGTCGGACTTGGGGCTGGAGATTGAGAATGGTGATCCCAGGGCTCATTGCTGTCAGGCTGGAAAGCCTGACCTACGCTCTGCGGAGCTTCCGCCAGGGGATGTCGAAATCGATCCGGCGGAGGGCGACGTCGAGGACGAGGACGATCGTCGCGGTAAGAACCAGCCAGGGCCAGAGGGGCGTGGCGCGGTCGGCGGTTTTGTCGCCGGCGGCAAAGACCTGCTCGGGCTGCGGAGAGAATTCCCCACCTGAAACGCGTGCCACCGTCTTCAGCAGGTCTTCGTTCGTCGGCCGCAATCGCAGCTCGTCGGGATAACCCACCATCAGGCCCCGCGTCTGATGATACAGAGCGCGGCCCGATTGCTTCTGCGTCAGATCGAGGTGATAGGCCCCCGACTGGGGCGTCTCGAAGTGCCCGGAATAGCGGCCCGGTGCGGTCTGGGCCAATGTCAGCTTGTGATTGCCGAATTGTGGGTCGATCACCGTCAAGTCGGTCTCGGCCTGGTTCAGGAACCGTCCCGCCGGGTCGATCGCGTCGACGGTGACCGTCGCGCGATTTCCCTTGCGGCTGACGTCGACAGTCACACCCTTGGCCTCGTTCTTGCGCATCGTATGCCGCACGACCTGCGCCCAGAACTTGCTGAACTCGGGCCAGGTGAGCCATTCGGCGGCCCAGCGACTCTTGGCGTCTGACGTAAAGGCCACCGTCATCCCCAGACCGTATCGCCACCATGCGAGCAGCGGGTCCCCCTTCTCCGACGCGAGAATGAATTCGCACGTTGGCTTGGGGCGGGTCATCACGTAGCCCAGCAGAAACGGTGCCGTGGCGAAATCGATGTCGGCCAGGGCCTGCGTGGGACGAATCACCTGCGGCACGAAGGGCTGCTCGTTGATCGCCGATTTGCTGGCCGTCACCGTTTCCTTGGCGAAGATCTGCGGAACCGCCGAGGGATCGTCGGTGAAGTAGTGCCGCCCCTGGCCGATACGGGCGATCTCTTCGAGCAAGTTTTTGTCGGCGTCGTTGCCGACGGCGACCGTGGAGACCGTGATGCGGGCCCCGACCATCGTTGCAGCCAGACCCTCAAAATCACCGGGGGATGAAATACCGTCGGTGAGGATGATCACGTGCTTGAGCTTGGCGACGGTTCCCTGCAGGGCTTCGTAAGCGCTTTCCATCGCGGGATACATCACGGTCCCGCCGCCGGCCTCGATGCGGCTGATGTCGTCCATGATGCGGCTCTTGTTGGACGCGGGCTGCACTTCACTGATCCAGAACGTCTCGCCTTCGAAGGCGATCACGCCGATCTTGTCGCTGGGGCCCAGCAGCTCGACGGCGCTTTTGGCGGCCGTCTTGGCCAGCTCCATTTTCTCGCCCCCCATCGAGCCTGATTTGTCGATGACGAGCACCATCGCCAGGCTGGGCTTCTCTTTTTCTTTTTCGAAATCGCTGCGGACCGGCAGGATTTCCTCGAGCGCCGTCTTGTAATAGCCCCCCAGGCCGAATGACTGCTCGCCCCCCAGCATCATGAAGCCGCCCCCCAGGTCCTGCACCCAGGTGCGGGCGACTTCCATCTGCCGCTGCGTGAGCGACGTCGCCGGCACGTTCGACAGCATCAGCAGTTCGTAGTTCTGCAGGTCGGCGAGGTTGTCGGGCATCCCCTGCGGCGGGCGGACGTCGACGTCGATCTCCTCCTGTTCGAGGGCCCACACGAGTTGCTGCAGCAGCTTGGGGTCGGAATCGATGATCAGCACGCGCGGCTTGCCCGCCGTGAACACGAGGCCCGATTCGCTGTTGTTATCGAGCAGCGTGTCCTGGCTGAGCCCACGGATGCGGACGGCGTACATCGCCAGGCGTTCTCGCGTGATCGATTGCTCGAAGCGAAACCGGTTTTCGCCTTTCTTCAGCTTGTGGCGCGCGTCGACGACTTTGTGCGCGCCGCGATAGACTTCAATTGTCCCTTCGTCCTCGTGGTTCGAATCGACGACGACCTCGACGTAGAACGGCTCCCCCTCGCGGACCTGCGCCGGAACCGTCACCGCCGAGACCTGCACCTCGGGATCGGGAAGCGTCTGCAGCGGGACCGTCGAAACCGGCAGCCTGGCCTGCAGCGCGGCTGTGACGGCATCGCCCTCGGTCTGATTGCCGTCGCTGAAAAGCATGATTCGCGGCACGTACTGCGGCGGAATGGCGCCGGCCGCCGCCTCGATCGCCGCGGCGAGGTTCGTGCCCTGCGCTTCGGCCTCGGGCAAGGGAGCCGCGGAGGCTGCGGGCCGGTCTTCCAGAACCTGTCCCGGTCGCGCGCCGAATGTCACGAAGGCGGCGCGGTTCGTCCCCGCGCCGACGAGGGCCCGGTCGATAAAGCTGGCGACCTCGCGCTCGGCCTGCTCGCCCACAGACAGACTGCGATCGACGACGAACACCACGTATTGCTCGCGCGTGGTCTTGAGCAGCGTCAATCCGCACAGCGACAATACGAGCAGCACGGCGATCGCGATACGGGCCGACAGCGAGACAATCCGCTGCCAACGCGCGAAGTCGGCCAGGGTGCGGTAGAAATAGTAGATCAGCACTGGCAGCACAATCAGCCCGGCCAGCCAGGCAGGATGCGTCAGCGCGAGTTGGAAGGGTAATATGGACACTTAACTGATCCACCGGCGCTGATAGGGATACCATTCGAGGCCGGCCAGCACCCACGCGAGGATGACGAGGTAGTACCAGATCGGGCGGGTCATCCAGCCCGCGGCGAGCGTCTCGGCAGGCACAAGCGCCAGCGCCGCTTCCGTGGGCCGCAGGTCCGACTCTTCGCGGTTCCCAAGATTGCAGGCGATCTCAAGCGTGGGGGCGCCCGCCGGCGCGGGGGATTTCACTCCGGAGCCCGCCGGCGCGATGCTCCACACGCCGCACTGGTCAAACGGTCCGATGACCGCCTGGGCCAGCCCTGCGGGAAGCGGCCGTGGAGATCCACCTCCAGGGGGCCAGAGCTGTAGTGCGGGGGCCTGGGTCGCGGCGGCTCCCGTGGCGGGATTGCCCGGCAATGCAACTTCAGTCACGGCGCCGGTCGCCAGCGCTTCACGCAGCTCGCCCGCCGCGCCCGAAAACCAAGCCAGAGCGTTCGTCATCAGAATAGGAAACGCGGTGCGCAGGGGCAGGTCCCCCTGGTCGAGGTTCACCGTTAGCACGAGTACCTTCCCCGAAGGCCGTTCGATCGACGCGTACACCGGATCGTTCGACACCGCGCCTGCCAGAACGTGCGCGTGTCCCGAAAACGTGAGCTTCTTTGCCTGCGGCATCACGACATTATCAAGCCGCACGTGAGTCATCAGCAGCGAATCGCGGTCCTGCTTCGTGACGATCGGGTTTTCGAGCGGCTCGCCCAGCTCCCACAGGTCGGAAGCCGCCGCCGGGTCGATGACGAACACCGGGCCGGGGGGAATTCTCTCGGGAATCATGCGGTGCAGGATCAGCACTGTCTCCGCGGGGACCTGCTGCGGCGCTTCGCGCACGACCTGCAACTGCACCAGCGGATTGGCTTCCAGGACCTTTTCGAGGAACAGATTGGGCTCGGTGGCCAGGACCACTTTCAGCGGCTCGCGCTTCGGGAGCAGTGCCCAGGCGCGATTGTCGGCGCTCAGCGCGTCGGCGTGATCGATGCGGGCGGTCAGGCGGCCCCCCGACGTCGACGTCTTGTCGAGCGTCTGGCTCCAGCGCCCCCCCGGTTCGAGTTTGAGCGGCACGACGTCGACCACGTCGTCGTCGAGGTCGAGCTCGAGCCGGCATTCGACGGGGTCGTCTCCCGCGTTGGCGACTTCCATCAGGATCTGGTAACCGGTGGGATCGAGCAGGCTCCGCCGCACCTGGAACCGGGTGATGCCCACGTTGTTTGTGCGGCGGCCGACAGAATGGATGCGGACGTCGGCCGCGCGGGCGAGATGTTCCAGGCCTTCGAAGCAGCCGTCGGTGAGCACGATCACTTGTGCGTTCGATCGCCCGCCGATCAGGTTGCGGGCGAGGGCCACTGCTTCGCCGACGCGGGTCGGGCCGTCGGTCGCGGGGAGATCGTCAAGGGCCTTCAGCAAGGTACGCTCGTGCCCCGAAAGTCCGCAGACGACATGTGGCTCGGTTCCCCCGGCGACGATTGCCAGCTCGTCGCGAAACCGCAGGCCGCTGATCAGGTCTCGGCCGATTTTCTTGGCGGCGTCAAGCCGTGTGGGGACCGCGTCGGTCGCGTTCATGCTGGCGGAGTTATCGACGACGAGCACCAACCGGCGCGCGGCCAGAATCTCCCAGTTGAAGAACGGCTGCCCTAGCGCAAATACCAGCAGCATCAGAAACAGCAGTTGCACCAACAGAGACAACAGGTGCCGCAGGTGTTGCCAGATCGACCGCGGCTGCTTCTCTTCGAAAATCTGCTGCCAGAAGATGACGGTCGAAACGGGAACCCGGCGCAGCCTGATCTTGAGAATATAGAAGACGATGATCGGGATGGCGAGGAGGGCCAGGAACAATGCGGCAGGTGCGGCTAGGCTCATACAACGGCCCCCGCGGTGCGCATCATTTTCAAAATCAAATCGTCGAACGGGACCTCGGTCGAGGTCTGGGTGCAACCCACGCCGTAATTCCGGCAGTACTTGCGGACGGCTGCCTGGTACTCGTCGAAGATTTTCTTATAGCGCCGCAGATTGCGCTCGGTCACCGTCACTTTGCGGGCGGCTTCGGTTTCGACGTCAAACAGCTCGATGTCCCCCAACAGCTTCGGATCGGCTTCGGTGCGGTCGTGGAGCTGCACGACGTGCGGCTCGTAACGGCGATGCCGCAGCATATCGAGCCCGCGGTCGAAGCCAGCGGGGTCGAACAGATCGCTGACGACGATCGCCAGCCCTCGCCGCTGGTTGCGGTGCACGAAACCGGTTACCACGCGCGACAGGTCGGTCTGCGTCCCCTGCGCCGGCAGGTTCTCGAGGAACCTCAGCAATGACAGGATCCGCGCCTTTCCCCGCGTCAGCGGAAAATCGGCGACGATGTCGCTGGAGAAGGCGACGACGGCGATGCGGTCGAGGTCGGCCAGCGCAATGTACGCCAGCGCCGCCGTCACCTGCCGGGCCAGATCGAACTTCGAGGGCGACCCGAACGCCATGCTCCGCGAGCAGTCGAGCAGAAAATAGACGTGCAGGTCTTCTTCTTCCTGGAACCGTTTGAGCATCAGCGCTTCGTGCCGCGCGTACAGATTCCAGTCGAGATATCGAAAATCGTCGCCCGGGGTGTACTCGCGGTGGTCGGCGAACTCGATGCCGCCGCCGAGTTGCATCGTGCGCTTCTGCGCGAGCAGCGACCCGCGAAAGACCCGCCGCGACACGAGCGACAGGTATTCGAGCTGCTTCAGGAATTCCGAATCGAACAGCGCCATTTTGCTTCCACCTGTTTAGCCACGAGGCGCAGCCGAGTGCCGTGCTCACAAAACCATCGTCGGCGCAAACACACAATCGACTGCGACTACGCCGCCAGCACCGGTTCCGTCACGCTCTTCAGAATGTCTTCAATGACGGCGTCCGCCTGGACCCCCTCGGCCTGGCCTTCGAAATTCAGGATCAGTCGGTGCCTGAGCACTTGCGGCGCGACGTCGCGCAGATCGTCGCGCGAGACGTGGTAGCGCTTGTCGAGAATGGCCCGGATCTTGGCGGCCAGGATCAGCGATTGCGCGCCGCGGGGCGATGCTCCGAACCGCACGAATTTCGCCGCCTTCCCGCCGGCGGGCGCCTGTTCGGGATGCGTCGCCAGCACGAGGGCGATGCCGTACCGGCGGACCTCGTCGGCAATCGGAATCTGCCGGGCCAGGCGCGCCATTTCGAGGATGCGTTCGCCAGCCAGCACCGGCTGGGCGACGGGCTTGGCAACCTCGGTCGTGCGGTCGAGAATCGTTTCAATCTCTCCGGCATTGGGGAACGGGACGAGCAGCTTGCAGAAGAAACGGTCGAGCTGCGCCTCGGGGAGCGGGTACGTGCCTTCCATTTCCAGCGGGTTCTGCGTGGCCATCACGAAGAATGGCTCGGGGAGCTTGTGCGTCTGGCCCGCGATCGTGACCGAATGTTCCTGCATTGCCTCCAGCAGGGCCGATTGCGTCTTGGGCGTGGCCCGGTTGATTTCGTCGGCAAGCAGAATGTTTGCGAATACCGGCCCTTGCTGGAACTCGAATTTCTTGCGGCCGTCGGGCGTTTCCAGCACGACGTTCGTTCCGATCAGGTCGGCGGGCATCAGGTCAGGGGTGAACTGAATGCGCTGAAATTTCAGGTGCAGTGCGTCGGCCAGCGTGCGGACGAGCAGCGTCTTCCCCAAGCCGGGCACGCCTTCCAGCAGCACGTGTCCGCCGGCGATCAGTGCCGTCAGCGTGTCGGTGACGATTTCGGAGTGCCCGACAATGACTTTGCCGATCTCGCGGCTCAACGTCTCGAAGTCGGCGCGGAAGCGATCGAGTTGTGCCTGCAGCTCAGCCGTTTCAGCCATCGCGTGTACACCCTTTCCAGGTTGTGAATCCTCGGAAGGTTCTTGGGAACCTCGCGTTCGCCTGTTTCAATGGAGTCGGTTTGCCTCTGCAACGATTTGGGCCACAGTAGAAGAGAGAGATGTGTCCACAGCGTAGTTGCGCAGGCAAACCGCCGCAACCAATCGTCACGAGCCGCGGAACGGAAGCAATCCCATTTGATCCACAGATTACCCAGATTTTCGCAGATTAAAGCTGGCGCGGTGTTGAGCTGATCTGTGGAAATCTGCGAAATCTGTGGATGATTTCTTGGCTAAAACGTTTTCGTGTTTCTCGCATCTTTCGTATCTGCGTCCATCCGTGTCCATCTGTGGCCGAATTCTTTTGCGTTCCTCCGTGTAAGAGTTGAGGCTTGAGAACTGTGGCTTGAGAAAAGTGTTGTGTTTTTCCTCATGCCTCAAACCTCTGCCGTGGAACGGTTGACTTTGGCTGTGACTGAGACGTACTGTCTTATAATCAGAAGTTGTGGCCGGAGCAACCGGCTGCGTCTATGCTGATCTGCATGCGCCGTTCGGCGGATTCTGAATTTTGAGGAGCGCATCGATGCGACCCACCCTGTTTCTTCTCCTCCCGCTTTCTTTGATCGCGGGCTCCCTGGCCCTGCCTCTCCGCGGCGCGCAGAACGACGCCCCTGCGACCGGCACCACCCCCGACCCCGAAGTCGAAAAACAGCGCCAGGCCGCCGAGCGGTTCTTGACCGTCCTCGAAAAAACTCCCCGCCGGGGCACGGCCCTCGACCGGCTGTACGGCTACCACGTCGAAGCGGG
>JACQFH010000552.1 GCA_016200145.1 Planctomycetia bacterium
GGCACCCCATTCGGGGTGCATTTCGGGACCGAAAGCAGGGACAAGAACGCGATCCAAGATTACGAATCGTACGTGACCGGATTTAACACACCAGGCGGAACCTACCGAAAAAATCGATGCCAACCACAACGGGGGCCATTCTGGCTGGAGGACTGGGTACGCGGTTGCGAACCGTCGTCGCCGACCGTCCCAAGGTGCTGGCGGAAGTTCTGGGAAAGCCGTTTCTGGCCCGGCTGCTCGACCAGCTTGCCGACGCCGGGCTGAAGCGCGTCGTGCTGCTCACCGGTTACCGCAGCGAACAGGTCGAAGAATCGTTCGGTCGCGAATACCGCGGGATGAGTCTCGACTATTCCGTTGAGCCGGCGCCGCTTGGTACCGCCGGCGCGTTGCGGCTGGCCATGCCGAAACTGTTCCCTTCGACGATCTCGGTCGGCAGGCCGGCCAGCGGGACCGTGCTGGTAATGAATGGCGACTCCTACTGCTCCGCCGATCTGAGGCGCTTTCGGGCCTCTCACGAAAACCTGCCGCCTGGCCACGCGAGCCTCGTGCTCACCGAAGTGCCTGATACGTCTCGTTTCGGCAAAGTGGAATTCGCAGCCGACGATCGAGTCGAGCGATTCCTCGAGAAACAGGAAGCCGGCGGCAAGGGGTGGATCAACGCGGGAATTTACCTGATCGACCGCCCGCTGGTCGAACAAATCCCGACCGGTCGCGCCGTATCGATCGAGCGCGAAATGTTCCCCGCCTGGTCGCAGCGACAGGTGCTGCACGCCTTCCCCGGCGCAGGCTCATTCCTCGACATCGGCACCCCAGAATCGTACCGCGCCGCCGAAGCGTTCTTCTCCCGCCGCGCTGCGTGACGCCAGCGCAGGTCATCCTGTTGGAGTTCAGGCTTCAGCCTGCGCTCTTGCGGGATCGACCGCACGACTGCATCGGCGGAAAGCAGATCGAACGCGCAGCGGATGCAAAATTGCGATCGATCAAGAAAATCGCACGCAAAGCCGCCGTAGGAATTCCGGCATTGGCGGGCACCAAGATTCATGCAGCGAATGGAATATTCCGGGCACCGCTGTACGATACAAATCTCAAGTCGACACGTTCGCTCGCCCGCCATTGCCGAAAAAACCGACTGCTGAACCGAGGTTGTCCATGAGCAGGTCTCACTTATCTGTCGTGGTCTGGCTGGTCTACGGTCTGGTGGTCTTGCCGATGCGTGCTGACGAGCGCCTGGCGGGCCAGGCTTGCCGCTCGGTGCACCTCGCGTACGTGGCGGCCGAGGGAGTGGCGTTCTACAACGAAGTAACGGTCGACGAATCCGCGCCCGGAACTTATTTCTGCGCCTGCGGCTGGAACAAGGGATACTTCGGCATCCAGGAGCTGGGTAACGGGAAGAAAGTAGTCATCTTCTCGGTGTGGGATTCAAACGAAAACGACCCGAAGGCGGTCGAGGAAGACAAGCGGGTGAAACTGCTTCATAAAGACGACGATGTGCGCATCGGCCGTTTCGGGGGCGAGGGTACTGGGGGCCAGTCTTTTCTGGATTACGATTGGAACGCAGGGGCCACCTGCCGCTTCCTCGTGACTGCAAAGATCAACGGCGACCGCACTGAGTATTCAGGGTACTTCTACGGCCCCCGAGAGAAGACCTGGAGGCATCTGGTGACGTTCTCGACGATCGCCGGCGGGAAAAACCTGGGCGGCTACTATTCCTTCGTGGAGGACTTCAAACGAGACCGGGTTTCCACGACCAGAGTTCGCAAGGCTCGGTTCGCCAACGCCTGGATCAAGACCCCGACCGGCGAGTGGCAGGCCGTCACGAAGGCCAGATTCACCGCAGACAGCAATCCGGCCACGACAATCAATGCGGGCGTCGCTGAGGATCAATTCTTCCTGGCAACCGGCGGCGAGACGAAGAACGTGGATGTCAAGCTGAACGCATCGATGCAACTCCCGCCCGATAAAGAGCGGACTATGCCCGACGGGTTGCCAAAAATCGATTGACCCATTTCGTGCGCGACCGGGAACTCACGCCGCCGCCGGGTTGGCGACCGCTGGCTTCAGCGTCTTGCGCAGGTTCTCAAGGTACGGCGAGCGGATCACACCCTTCTCTGTGATGAATCCCGCGATCAGGTTCGCCGGCGTGACGTCGAACGCCGGGTTGTAGACGTCGATTCCTTCCGGGGCGGTCTGCCGGCCGAAGCCGTGCGTGATCTCGCGCGAGTCACGGTGTTCGATGGGAATTTCCGCCCCCGAGCCAATCGCGAAATCGAACGTGCTGGCCGGGGCTGCCACGTAAAACGGGATCTTGTGGTGCGCCGCCACGATCGCCACGCTGTACGTGCCGATCTTGTTGGCCGTGTCGCCGTTCGCGGCGATGCGGTCGGCCCCCACGATCACGGCCTGCACTCGCCCTTCGCGCATCACCTGGGCTGCCATCGAATCACAGATCAGCGTCACTGGAATCTTTCGCTGCGCAAGTTCCCAGGCGGTGAGCCGCGCGCCTTGCAGCAGGGGCCGGGTTTCGTCGGCGTAGACGTGAACCTTCCGGCCCGCCTCGGTGGCGGCGAAAATCACGGCGAGTGCAGTACCGTAGTCGGCCGTCGCCAGCCCCCCGGCGTTACAGTGGGTGAGCACTCCCTGGCCGTCGGTGAGCAGCGCGGCGCCGTAACGGCCGATGTCGCGGCAGGTCTGGCGATCTTCGTCTTCGATGGCGTGCGCTTCTTTGAGCAGCCGCACTGCGACGTCGCCCGGCGACATTTTGCCCCGGATCGATTCGGCGACTTTGCGCATGCGGTCGAGCGCCCAGAACAGGTTGACGGCGGTCGGCCGGCTCGTTGCCAGGTATTTGAGAACTTCCTCGATGCGGCGGTAGAGCCCTTTCTCGTCGGCCGACGAGGCGGTCTGGATGCCGACGCACACGCTGTAGGCCGCCGCCACGCCGATCGCCGGCGCCCCCCGCACGCGCAGCGTTTTGATCGCCTCCCACGCCGTCTCGACATTGCGACAGTCGATTTCCTTGAATTCGGTCGGCAGCAGGGTCTGGTCGATCAGGACAAGGTGCCCGTCGACGCCCCCTTCCCAGTGCAAAGTCCGAAGCGTGGCCGATTTGCTGGCGTTCGTCGTCATAAGATTCCCTCCTGCAGAATTTTCCTGAATGTTGTATTTAGCCACGGATGAAACACGGATAAAACACGGATGACGACATCAGCTTGGTCATCTCAGTACGCCGAACAGCCCTTGTGCATAGTCGTCCAGCAACCGGCGGGCCGGCGGAACGAGCTCATCCGGCAATTTGGCTGGTTCGAAATACTGCAGGTCCAGGCTTTCCGGGCTGATCGTCAGCCGGCCCGAGACGATCTCGGCGGCTATGGCGACATCGACGAGCTGAACGACGTTGTCGGGATATGTGACGATGCGGCCTTCCGGCTCTGAGTACAGGCCAATCAGGCGCGTGATCCGCACGTTCAGTCCCGTCTCTTCGAAGACCTCCCGTATGGCGGCCTGTTCGGCCGACTCACCCGGATCGATGCGCCCTCCAGGCAGCCCCCACCACCCGCAGTCGCTGCGACGTTCAAGCAGGATCCGCCCGTCTTTGTGTGCCACAACAACAGCGACGCCGACGCGCACGATCGTCGCCGCGTCGGCCCGGCGGGGAGCATACATCGTCGGCGGAGAAGTCCTCATGCGGTCGTCAGGATAGGCAAAGCGCGCAGACACGGCCAGAGGGATCTTCCGCAAGCGTCCGTGGCATTAAGCGAGTGGAAACGAGATGCTTTGGATCGCGTCACGCCAAATTCCCCAGATTGCCGAATCGACCTTGCATCGGCACTGGAATTTGAGATACAACTCCCGGCGGAAAGGATGCCGCAATGAGTTGGCCGACTCTGGGAGAACTGGCGCTCCGCGTCGGGGGCGAAGTTCTGGGGGATACCCAGCTTGCAATACACGACGTCGCCGCGCTGCATAAAGCGGGGCCGAACGAAATCACGTTCGTCGGAGACGATAAGCACCTGCGCCAGTTGCGTTCGTCGGCCGCGGGCGCTTGCCTGATTTCACGAAAACATCGAGGGGCGCGACCGGAAGGTGTAACTACCGCCCTCGTTTTTGTCGACGATCCGCAAGACGCCTGCCTGGCGCTCGCCCGCATATTCCGGCCACAGACGGAACCGGCCCTGATCGGAATTTCTGCGAAGGCCCACGTCAGCCCCACAGCCACGATCGGCTCCGGTTGTCAGATCTATCCCGGCGCGTTCATCGATGACGACGTCGAAATCGGGCGGGACTGCACTCTCTACCCTGGCGTGTGTGTAGGAAGCGGGTGCCGGATCGGCGACAACTGCCTGCTCTATCCGTACGCCGTGCTGTATCCCAACGTGCGGCTCGGGCACCGCGTGATAGTGCACGCCTCGGCAGTTCTGGGGGCCGACGGTTTTGGTTACCGGTTCCGCGGCGGCCGGTTCGAGAAAATTCCACAGCTCGGGTGGGTCGAGGTCGCCGACGATTGCGAGATCGGCGCCTGCACGACGATCGACCGGGGCATGCTGGGCGCCACGTCGATCGGCGAGGGAACGAAGCTCGATAACCTGATCATGATCGGACACAACTGCGAGCTGGGAAAACACAACGCGTTTGCCTCGCAGGTGGGGCTGGCCGGATCGGTGACGACCGGAGACTACGTGCGGTGCGCCGGGCAGGTGGGCGTGGCCGACCACGTGCATCTGGGCCGCGGCTGCACGCTGGGGGCCAAGGCGGGGATCCACAAATCAATTCCCGACGGCGATACTCAAATTGGATATCCCGCGCGGCCCGAGCAGGAACAGCTCCGCATCATGATGGTGACCTCCAAGCTGCCCGAAATGCGAAAGACGCTCAAAGACCTGGAGTCCCGGGTCGCCGAGCTCGACAGGCTGGTCGAGCAGCTTACGGCCTCTGCCGCCGAATCCTGAGGAACCTGCCTTAAGCCTCTCATGGACGAGACACTCCAATCCGCGACGACTCCGCAGCGACCCTTGGGTCTGCTGGCCGGCAGCGGCCGGTTCCCCATTGCGTTCGCGCAGGCGGCGCGCCGGCAGGGCCAGCGAGTGTTCTGCATCGGCATCGAGGGCATGGCGTCGGACGAGCTCGCGGAGCATTGCGACGAATTTGTGTGGTCGCGGCTGGCGCGCCTGGGGCGCGGCATCCGCCTGTTCCGGCGTGCCGGCGTCCGGAAGATCGTCATGGCGGGCAAGATCGAAAAGACGGTGCTCGTCCGGCCCTATCTGTTCTGGCGAGTGCTGCCCGACTGGCGGACGGTTCACATGTGGCTCAGTTATGCCACGCGCGACAAAAAGGACGACACTTTGCTGCTGGCCGTGATTCGCGAGTTCGAGCGCGACCAGTTGTCCTTCGATTCGGCCCTTAACTACTGTTCGGAGCTGCTCGTGAAACACGGATTTCTGACACGCCGCAAGCCGAGTCCTGCGCATTGGAAAGACATCAACTTCGGCTGGGAGCTGGCCAAGGAAATGGGCCGGCTCGACGTCGGACAGAGCGTGATGGTGAAAGACACGGCGGTGCTTGCCGTGGAGGCGATCGAGGGGACCGACGAGTGCATCCGCCGCGCCGGCGAGCTGTGCCGCAAGGGGGCCTTCACCGTCGTCAAGGTGGCCAAGCCCCAGCAGGACATGCGGTTCGACGTCCCCACGATCGGGATGCAGACGATTCACACGATGCACGAGGCCGGGGCGAAGGTCCTGGCGATCGAAAGCGAAAAGACAATCGTGCTCGATCGAGAGGACGTCTTGCGGCTGGCGGATCAATACGGAATTACGATCGTCGCCATCAACGCTCAGGAAATGGAATTGCGAATTTCGGCATGAAACTCAGTTTGACATGAGACCTAGACGGTTCCGGCAGGTTCTGACCCCGGGGGAACCCAAGTAGAAGTGTGTTCAGGTCATCCCGCATGACCTGAAAAGACAGGAAGACCTGAGAGACCTTCCTGTTGCACAACAACAATCCTACCCAATGTTCACTTCCCACTATCCCCTCCCTTCCCCCAACAGAACTGCGCCGGAACCGTCATTTTCTTAAGAGAGTGCCCCGGCCGCTTTGAAGCAGCCGGGGCACTTTTGCGCGCCCACCTCAGATGACGAATCTTTACTCTGCGCGTCATCGTCGCACGGCCGGCCGGATCCGGTATATAATGGGGACAGGTCCCGGCCTCCCGGAGTCTCGATGAAAGCGGCAGTTTCCACGGTCCGTCGTCAGCGACTGCACGACCAGATGATCCGGCAGGTGGCGCTGGGCGTCATCCGCGGCGAGATCGGCCAGGGGGAGCTCTCAACCGAGGGGGACCTGTGCCGCCACTTTCAGGTGAGCCGCACGATCTTGCGAGAAGCCGTCAAGGTGCTGGCCGCCAAGGGGCTGATCGAGCTGCGCCCCAAGACCGGGATGCACGTCCGCGCCCGCAACGAATGGAATCTGGTCGATCCCGATCTGCTCGGCTGGCTGTGCGAGGCGGGGGTCGACGAGATGTTCATCCAGGATCTGTGCGAGGTGCGCTCGATCGTCGAACCGGCGGCGGCCGAGCTGGCGGCCCGCCGGGCGACCGCTGAAGAAATCGAATCGCTCCTCAAGTGGTATCACCTGATCGAAATTAACACCGACAACGAGCCGGCGCGACTGGAAGCAGACCGAAATTTCCATTCGACGATCTTCGCCGCCTGCCACAACGTGTTCCTCACGCAGATGAACGCCACCGTGGGGGCGGCGATCCGTGCCACGCAGCAGATCGGTGTGCACCTGCCCGACGTCATGGAAGAATCGGTGCAGGTTCACAAAGAAGTGGCCGAGGCCATTGCCCGGCACGACAGCGCCAAAGCCCGCAGCGCCATGGAACGGCTGGTGCGCCAGTCGACCGACCACATTCACCGCGTCCTGCATCCCAAGAAGCGGTGAGTCCGATTACAGTTGGTTGCCCAGAAGGCCCTCGGCGTTGCGGTGCAGAATGTCGTGACGCGCTTCGTCCGTGATGCGGGCGAACAGCACGGCGCCGGCGTGATAATGCTGGCTGTACCACGGAAGATCGCTGCCGAACACGACCTTCTTCGAGCCCGCCGTCTCGACCATGTATTCGATCAGGCCGTTAACGTGCGGCGAAAGACTGGGCGCCGCAGGCATCAAGCTGCCTCCCGGCATCTGCGAAAAATCGAGTGCCTGCACGACACTTGTCAGATCGAGATACACGTTGGGCAAATCGCGGGCGATGGCCACCGACTTCTCCCATTCGCCGTAGCCCGAATGCCCCATCAGCAGCCGGGCCCGCGGGTAACGTTCGGCTACCTCGCCCAAAAGGTGTGGTGCATCGAATGGGCTTTCCCCAAACGTGTGGACGAGAACAAGCAGCCCATGCTCGTCGGCAAACTTCAGAGCCGGGGCGTACTTGGGGGAATTCACCGGCACGAGATGATAGTCGGGCCAGAATTTGAGACCGACAAACCCCTTCTGCTCGTGGAACGCGCGCAGGTCTCGCGCGGTGATCTCAGGGTAATGCGGATTGATCACCCAGTATGCCAGGAATTCGTCGGGATGCGCCGTCACGACGTCTTTCATCAGCGCGTTGCCGCGCTCCACGTCGCAGGCCAGCGCCGAATGGTGCGAGCAGACAATTCTTTGCACGCCGCACCGCTTCAGGCGGCTGCGCATGCGATCGAGGGGAGACGACGGAAGATAGCAGCCGTAAAACGGCCCCACGTGCCCGTGCATGTCGATGATCGGGCACGTCGTGGAATGACCCCGGTCGAGATACTCTTGCGCGATGGGTGAAGGATTCATGAGAGCAAGGCCTCCGCCAGCAGCCGGCGCAAATTGTCGGCGGCGATTGCCTGCCGCTCGGCGGTCGAGATTTCGTCCTGCGCCAGAGCCAGCATCGCCGCGCCGCTGGAATTGTCGGGATACCCGGAGCCGAACACGAGCCGCCTGGCCGAGTAACGGCGGACGAATTCTTCGATCCCCGCGTCGACAATGTAACCCGAGGTCTCGAAGATCAGGCTGGGATATTTTTCGATCAGCGGCCAGGCGTAGCGGTCGAGCGGATTGCTCCCCTGGCTGCCCGTGATGATCACCAGGTCGGGAAATGATTTCAGCAACTGCGCGACTTTGTCGAGATTGGCGCGGACGAACAGCGGTATCCGCCGTTCGGAATAGACGGCTAACTGGTCACCCCAGGTGATGTCGTCGACGAAATAGCGATGGTCATCAGGAAACATCCGCAGCGCACGGATGCCGTGACGCTGCATGTCGCGAATCAGCCCGTCGAGGGCGGGCTGTTCCCCCGTCTGACTGGGGAGGACGGCCCACGTGGGCAGCAGCCGGGGATTTCCTGCGGTCTCGCTCAGGACCAGCTCGTTGCCGACGACGGGGTGGTCGTAGCGCATCGCCGTGTGGTAGACGAGCGCCTGCTCGATATTGGAAAAATCCATCTCTTCGATCAGCTCGCCGGCTGTCCGCGCGAACCGGAAGACGCGCGTTCGGTAGGGGCCAACCGCACAGGTGCAGTCAAAAAAACGTAATCGGCTGTCGCTCATCGGACATTTGTCGGGCGTTCACCGGGCATTCAGGTGCTGGAGCGCTACCTGCCGGAAGCGGGTGGCGCGCTCTTCGACGACGTCGAGCCCGTCTTTCATTGTGACTCCGAACGCCGAACTGAGACCCGGGTCGGAAACTCCGATGCTGATATTCAGCGAACGGGCCAGCAATTCGTCGGTGCGGGGCAGCATGCCTTTTGCATACCGCATTTCTCCCCCCCGGCTGGTGTAGGGAGAACAGGTAAACGGGCACTTTTCGGGAGTGATCGTCCGCTGCTCGAGAATCTGTTCCATGTTGCTGTACACGTGCCAGCCCGCGTCAGCGGCCACTTTCGTCCCCAGGTCGTGGGCGATGCGGCGCGCGACCGTCTCGTTCGGCAGAATCACCGTGAGCATCGTAGCGCATTCCCCCTGCGGGTCGGTGATCTCGCGGAATTCGAGGCCCGGGATATCCGAGAGAATCTCCTTGTAGCGCCGCTTATTGGTCCGCAGGTGCGTCAAAATCTGCGGCAGCTTTCGGAACTGTGCGATCAACACCGCCGCCTGCAGCTCGGTGAACCGGAAATCGAGGCCGATGAACGGGCGTTTGCCGATTTCCACGCCGGTCCGCAGCGGCGAATGTCCCTGGTCGTGAAATGCAAAACAGCGCGTGTAGACCTGCTCGTCGTCGGTGACGACCATGCCGCCGTCGCCGGAGGTGATCGTCTTGTAGACGTTGAAGCTGAACGCGCCGGCGTGGCCGATCGACCCCACTGGACGACCGTGATACGTCGCGCCGAATGCCTGGCAGCAGTCCTCGATCAGCAATAGTCCGCGTTCGTCGGCAATCGCTCTCAGCTCGTTGAGCCGCGCCGGGTTGCCCATCATGTGGACCGCCATGATGGCTCGTGTGCGAGGCGTGATTTTTTTCTTCACGTCGTCCGGATCGAGATTAAACGTGCGGTCGACTTCCGCCAGCACGGGAATCGCGCGGGAATACACGATTGACGACAGGCTGGCGATGAAGGTGTATCCCTGGACGATCACCTCGTCCCCGGGTCCGATCCCCAGGCCCGCCAGGGCCGTCAGCAGGGCGGAAGTCCCCGAGTTGACGGCCACGGCGTGGCGCAGCCCGCAGTATTCGGCGATCTCGCGCTCGACCTGATAGACCTTCCCCTTGAAGCGCGGGTCGACATCAGCCCCCAGAGAGATTCCGTAGCGAAACAGATAGCCGCCCCGAAGAACTTCCATGACTTCCTGAATTTCTTCTTCGCCGATCAGATCCATTCCCGGTCCCGGCATGGTGTGCTCCTCGGGTGTTGTTCGTCCGTTGAAAATGAATCGCAGAATCGACGCCGGTGTGCCAGCAAACCTCAGACCAGCATGTATTCCAGAAACGATTTGAGGTCACGGGCCGTGGTGAAGGGATCGAGCTCCCAGTACTTCGGGCTCAGCAGCTCGCAGCGCCAGATGCCGTCGAACCCGGTCGCCCGCACGGCGTCGACCCACTCCTTGAGAGGAATTCGCCCGCCGCCGGTCCAGACGTCGCGGCCGCGCTGCGCGGTGTCTCCCGTCTGCCCGAAGGGATCGAGCGAATCGCAGAAATCAACGCAGAAGATCGATCGCTGATCCATCCGCGCGATCTGATCAGGGGTCGTGCCGCTGTCCCACAGGTGATAGAAGTCGAGGACCAGCCCCACGTTGTCGCACGCCGTTTCTTCGAGCAGCTCGATCTGCTGATCGAGCCGGTTGAGGGGCGTGAAGGTCAGCGCTTCGAGATAGAACTTGACGCGGTGCGCCTTGCCGATTTCCGAAAGGGCCCGCAGGTTCTTGGCTGTCAGGCGGCGCATCTCGGGCCAGGGTTTGCCTGCCAGCCCCTTGTACGAACCGCTGGGATCAAGCGGCCCGGTCAGCAATTGCACCATCGGGCAGTCGAGACGTTCGGCCAGGGCGCAGACCGATTCGCATTCGCTCAGGAGCGCGGCGTATTCGGCTGGCGCCTGGCGCTCGATATCCTGCACGTAGGACAGGCCGATTGCAGGGGTTTCCTTGAGCAGCGGGCGCAGGCTGTCGAGCGTAAATCCCTGCGACAGATACCGCTGCAATTTCGGGCCGCCGATCTCGATGCCGGCATATCCCGTTTCGCGGGCAATGCGAAAACTCGTGACGAGGTTGGTATGGTGCGTGGCGAGGTTGTGTAAGCCAATGAGCATTCGCAGCCTCGCAGAGCGCGACGGAAGAACGCAAGCGGAACAGAGATGCGTATTATGCTATTGTACTACGATTCCATGTCAAACCATGCGGGGAGCTGCCCGATGAGATTTCCTGTGCTCGCGGTCGTCTTGCAGGGAACAGTTTTCGCGGGAGGTTTGGCGGCACAGGAGACGTCCGATTTCTCGAAACTCTCGTTGCCGGCCGGTCTGGTGGCCCCGGGAACCGAAGCGACGCGAGCGGCGCTCGTTTGTTTCTACGAGGGGCCGGCGGTCGACGATGCTGGCAATCTTTTCTTCAGCGACATCACCAGCAACCGCATTCTGAAGATGAGTGCGAAAGAAGAGGTTTCGGTATTTCGGTCCGAGAGCGGCCGGGCGAACGGCAACGCCTTCGACGCCCAGGGCCGGCTCGTCACGTGCGAAGGATTCGGCTTGGGCCCGGGAGGTCGCCGGCGCGTCACGCGCACCGACATGAAATCGGGAACGACGATGGTCGTCAGCGAGAGGTTCGAAGGCAAACGCTACAACAGCCCCAACGACCTGTGCGTCGATGGCCAGGGACGGATCTGGTTCACCGATCCGCGCTACGGCGATCGCGAGGGGATGGAAATGGACGTCGAGGGAGTTTACCGCATCGATCCCGATGGCCGCGTGACGCGCGTCCTCGGACAGCCCGATATCCAGAAACCGAACGGCATCGCTGTCGCGCCGGACGGCAAGACCTTGTTCGTCGCCGACAGCAACGACCAGACCGGCGGCAATCGCAAGATCTTTGCCTTCGAAGTTTCCAGCAGCGGGAGCTTAAGCAATCGGCGCGTGGTGGCCGACTTTCAACAGGGGCGCGGGGCTGATGGCTTGCGGGTCGACATGCAGGGGAACGTGTGGGCCGCCGCCGGGATTCGCACGCCGCGGCCGCCGGGAGAAGTCACCGACATTCCCCAGGGGCTGTATGTCTTCAGCCCGCAGGGGAAGCCCCTGGGCCATGTGCCGATTCCCGAAGACTATGTGACCAACCTGGCGTTCGGCGGCCCGGATCGCAAGACCCTGTACGTCACCGCCGGGACCAGCATCTACAAAGTCCCGCTCACGGTCGCCGGGTACGCCGTCTATCCGCCGATTCAACCATGACCGGGCCGAGCAGTTGACCGCAGGAACAGCGACGATAATGGAATTGATGACAATGATCTTGGTGCCCGCGACTTCTTGTCAGTTTCGAAATTGAGAACCGGAGGCCCGCGATGGTTCCTGAACTCGGTGTTCGCGCGATCGTGGTTGTCATCACAATCCTCGGCATGCCGGTAGTCACATCGGCCGACGGTCTCTTCCAACAGATTCCGGCCGACGGCACATGGGTCCGGTTTGACGCCGAATGGGCGACCCTTGGGGCAGACGAGCAGATCAAGTCACGCACGACCGGCCGCGTGACCATCAGCTCGACTGGCAAAGAATCTCGTGATGACGAAGACTGCCGATGGATTGAGATCAAGACGGTTCGCAAGCTGGACGACGGCACGAACGGGATCGACTTCTTCAAGATGCTCATTCCGGAAAGGCGCATGCGGACAGGCGAGAAGCCGCTCGACCACGTCCTTAAGGCATGGCACAAGGTCGGCGGATTCAGGCATCCGCAAACGGGGGAGGTCATGGAATGGGACCGGCAAAAAGCTGACCTGCGGTCAGTCAATACTCTTTCGCAAAACCAGGACCTGCGCATATACCTGGACGGGCCATTGCCTAACGCCCAGAAGCTCGCTGCCGTAACCATTGATTCCAAAATCGGCCCAGTTCGCTGCGACGGAATTGCCGGAACGTTTGTCGGGAAAACTCAATCTGGAGCGCAAACGGAACTTTATCAGGAGTACCGGTTGCACGAGAAAGCCCCGTTCGGTGTCGTGAGTTACCGGGGGACCTTTACACGGAAAGTGAACGGAGTCACCGCTCCCGATCACATACGGGTGATTTTCACATTGGCGGATTTTGGGGATCGAGCCAAAACCGAGTTGCCTCAAGACTGAAACCAGCATGTCCCCGATTCACGGTCCCGCCGGCAGCCGCTTGCCGGTGCCGCGTCGCCAAGGTCATTCGCAAGCGAGCGCTTTTCGCGATGACGAGTGCTGGCCAAGTTCTGCGTGGGCACGAAAAGAGGCGCAGACTATCATGATACCATGCCCAGGTTGGCGCGTATTCTGATCTATCCGGTCAAGTCGTTCGACGGCGTGGCCGTCGAGCAGGCGCGGGTCCTTGAATCGGGGGCGCTCGAGCACGATCGGCGCTGGGCACTCGTTGATACGGAGGGGCGCTTCGTGAACGGGAAGCGCACGCCGCGGATGCATCAGCTCAGGTCGACGTTCGATCTGGTGGCGAGTCGCGTGACGCTGTCGGCGGAGGGCACACAGCAATCGTTCTCGCTCGAATCCGATCGGGTGCCGCTCGAAGCGTGGCTGTCGTCATTTTTCGGACTGACCGTGCGGCTGGAAGAAAATGCCACCGCAGGATTTCCCGACGACACCGATTCCCCTGGACCAACGGTGATCAGCACGGCGACGCTGGAAGCGGTGGCGCGGTGGTTTCCCGGCCTGTCGATCGACGACGTGCGCAGGCGATTTCGGGCGAACCTCGAAATCGACGGCATCGAGCCGTTCTGGGAAGACCGGCTGTACGCCGATGCGGGCCAGCCTGTGCCGTTTCAGATCGGTGCAGCGCGCTTCGAGGGAACGAACCCCTGCCAGCGGTGCGTCGTGCCGACGCGGTCGCCCGAGACGGGCGAGCGCTACGAAGACTTCACCGTCCTCTTCGAAAAGGCGCGGTACGAGGCTTTGCCGTACTGGGCCACCCGCTCGCGATTCGATCATTTCTACCGGCTGGCCGTGAATACCCGGCCGGGGACGACCGGCAGGGGGATGATTTACATCGGCGATGAGGTGCGCGTGACGTGAGGGGCTCCGCCGGCAACTCGGTCTGGACGCAATTGCCCGGTTTGACTATGTTCCCGCCGCGCCCTGCCCGCTGGCGGCATGGGAAGTTGCCGGTTTCGTTCGAGGAAGGAGTCCCGCATGTTGTCCAGGTGTTCCATTGCCGCGTTGTGCGGCCTGTTGCTGGCCTGCGTTGGTTGCGGAAAGACGGCGCAGGGAGAACCGACGGCGGCCAGGCCTGAAAAACCTGTCGGCGGAGTCGGCGTGGTCGATCTCGACCTCCTCGCCAAGCGCCTCGGCCGCGACCTGGAAATGAAAAACGCCGTGGAAGAGCGGCTGGCGTCGCTGAACAGCAAGCTGACGACCCTGCAGGGGTCGCTCCGCCGACTGTACGAAGAGAAGAAAGAGAAATTCGGGGAAGACCCGACCGATGAACAGCTCAAAGAGCTGCGCGCCACCGAAGACCGGATGGAGCGAGAGTTGCTCGACGTCAGACGGAAGTCGGAAGTGGAACTGTCGAATTTCCGCCAGGCGCTGATCGATCAATTTCGAGAGCAGGCCAAGCCGGTGCTCCGCGAAGTCGCGGCAGCTCTGGGACTGAGCATCGTGGTTCCCAAGAACGACGGGCTGCTGCTGACAATCGACCCGGCGGTCGAGATCACCGACGAGGTCGCCGCGAAAATGCCCGCGACCGGCGACGCCGCCACCGAACAGGAACCGCCGCGCAAGTCGAAGAAGCGCGCCGCTGCTGAAACATCGTCGCGCTGAACAAAACGCTATCGCACGTGCCCGGATTCGCGTAGACTCGGGACGTATGTCGAAGCCTCCTGAGCAGCCGTCTGAATCGCCGCGGCGCGCGCCGTCCGAAGGCGCGGCAGGCGGCAGGCGAAAACGTCGCCGTCCCCATTCAGGATCCGCGGTGGCCGAGCTGGAGCCGGCCGATTCCGACTCGGTCGACGAGCGCGATCCGCTCGTCGCGCTGCTGCAGGACCTGGTCAGATCGGCCGGCCCGGCATTCGTCGTCAGCCTGGGAATGCACGTCGTCGTGCTGATCGTGCTGGCGTTCATCGTCATCCGCCACGAGCGGCCGAAATCGCTGCCGACCACGCTCAGCGCATTCAACCCGGCGGGGCTCGACCGACCCGACAAACCGCGCCGGGTGGTGCCCGTCGAGATCGAAGCTCCCAAAGCCGACGTGGTCGAGATTCCCGCAGGCAAGGCAAAAAAGAAGACGGCCGACGTAAAGCCCGAAGGCAACCCCGACGTGCAGATCAGCAGTCCGACCGAGGTTAACGTCTCGGGCGCGCTGGGGGGCCGCACGTTCGGAAGCGCCGGCGGAACGGGCGGCGGCGCCGGTGGACGCGGAGCGCTGCTGACAGCGCAGGGAGGAACCGAGAAAACGGAGCAGGCGGTCTCGCTGGGCCTGGCATGGCTGTCGCGGTTGCAGCGTGCCGACGGCCACTGGGAATTGCACCAGGGATATCCCGACGCGGGACAGCTCCGCACCAGCACCGGCGCGACAGCCCTGGCTCTGCTCACGTTCCTCGGGGCCGGCCATACGCCGCAGGACGGGCCTTACAAAGAGAAAGTGGGCAAGGCCATCAAGTGGCTGGTGGGCGTGCAGAAGAAGAGCGGTCCACTCAAGGGGGATTTCTACGATCTCGATCGCGAAGGAGACGCCGCGTCGTTCTACTCGCACGGGCAGGCGACGATCGCGCTTCTCGAAGCCTACGCCCTGACGCGCGATGCCGAGCTGCTCCCCGCAATCAATGACGGCCTGGCCTTCATCTGCGAGTCCCAGCATCCCAGAACCGGCGGCTGGAAATACCGCCGCCAGAGCGAAGGCGATCTGTCGGTGTTCGGCTGGCAGATCATGGCCCTGCAGACGGCGCGCATGGCCGGGCTCGACGTGCCGCGCGAGACGCTCGAACGGGCCACCCAGTTTCTCGACCTCGTGCAGGAGCACAACGGCGCGCGCTACCGCTACGAACCGAACGAGCTGAAGTCGTTCACGCCGGCGATGACGGCCGAGGGGCTCCTGTGCCGGCAGTACCTGGGCTGGCCCCGCAACCACCCGGCGATGCTCTCGGGGGTCAAATACCTGATGGAGCCCGAAAACCTGCCAAGCTGGGGCTCGGGCCGGCGCAACATCTATCACTGGTACTACGCCGCGCAGGTGCTGCACAACCTGCAAGGCCCCGAGTGGGAAACCTGGAATAAAGAGCTGCGCGACGAGCTGGTGAAGAACCAGGTCAAGGGGGGAGGGAAGGTCGGCGGAAGCTGGAACCCGATGCAGCCGGCGGGCGCAATCGACGAAAACGCGGAGAAAGGGGGACGTCTGTACGTGACGTGCCTGTGCCTGCTCACCCTCGAGGTTTACTATCGCCATCTGCCGCTCTATCGTGATGCCCCATGATTGAGGTCGTCGACTATCACAAGACCTACCGCGACACGGTGGCCGTGGCCGGGCTTTCGTTTCGAGTCGAACCGGGGCAGATTCTCGGCCTGGTCGGGCCGAACGGCGCCGGCAAAACGACCACGATGCGCGCCATCTCGGGGATCATTCCGCCGACGCGCGGCCGGCTGTCGGTGGCGGGCTACGACGTGGCCGTCGACCCCGTCGCCGCGAAGCAGCGCTTCGCCTACATCCCCGACGACCCGCGGCTGTTCGACGCGCTCACCGTCGGCGAGCACCTGACGTTCATCGCCTCCGCCTACCAGGTGGAAGACGCCCCCGCCAAATCGGCCCGGCTGCTCGAACAATTCGAGCTGACGGAAAAGCAGGACGCCCTGGCGCAGGAACTGTCGCGGGGTATGCGTCAGAAAGTGGCCATCTGCTGCGGATACCTGCACGACCCGGTGGCGATCTTGTTCGACGAGCCCCTCACGGGCCTCGATCCGCGCGGCATCCGCACCCTCAAGCAATCGATTAAAGACCGCGCGCAGGCCGGCGCGGCGATCATGATCAGCTCGCACCTCTTGTCACTGGTCGAAGACCTGTGTACGCACCTGTTGATCCTCGAGAAAGGCCGCTCGCGGTATTTCGGCCCGGTCTCAGAAGCGCGGTCGGCATTCGCCGAGCTCTCGGCAGAAGCTTCGCTCGAAGAGATTTTCTTCCACGTGACCGAAGGGGGCGCCCCCGCGCTCCACCGCCAGTCAGAACCCTGAGCGACCGGCCGAAAGCGCGACGACGAGCACGAATGCAGCAATGACCATCAACATCCTTCCACCGTCGCTGCGACTTCTGCTCCGCATGCAGGTTCGCGCGCGCTTGCGAAAGGTGGCGCGCGGCGCGCGGACTCTGAAAGGAAAGCTGTACCTGGCGGCGATGATCGTGATGTTCACGGTCTGGCTGGGCCCGACGCTGGCGGCCACGTTCTTCATGCGACGGTCGGACTTCGTCGATCAGTCGGCCCCGCTCGTTCAGGCGCTGCTGCCTTCGAGCCTGCTCGTGTACTGCATCATCACACTGATCGCGACCAGTTCGGAGAGCGGCATCGCGTTTCATCCGGCGGAGGTAGACCTGCTCTTTCCCGCCCCGTTTCGGCGCCGCGATCTGTTGCTGTACCGCCTGACGGGGCTGGGGCTGGGCCTGTTGTTCACGTCGCTGGCGTTCTCGCTGTTTCTGATGTCGCACGTGCGGTTCTGGGTGTTTGGATTCATCGGGATCGCGCTGGCGTTCGTGTTCATTCAGCTTGTGCCGATCGTGCTGACGCTGTGCGTCTCGATCATGGGCGAGCGGGCCTATACGCGCGGCAGGCGCCTGGCCCTGTTCGTGCTGGCCGCCTTGATCGCCGTGGGGATCGGCCAGGTCGCCGTGCGGCGCGTCGAAGGCGGCATCGTCGAGCTGGCCGCGCAGTTCCGTTCGACCGGGCTGGGCCGGTGCCTGCTGGCGCCGTTCGAGGTCTTTTCGCGAACGATGACGGCCGAGTTTTTCCTGCCCGATTTTCTCGCGTGGGGGGGACTCGCGCTGGCGATCGACGCGGCGCTCGTGGGACTGGTGTTGCGGCTCGACGCGAACTTTCTGGAAAGCTCGATCGCGGCCAGCCAGAGGCTGTATCAGAAGATCGAGCGGATGCGGCGCGGCCAGATGTGGATGAACTTTGCCAAGGCGCCCGCCGGCCGCTGGCGCATTCCCCTGCTGCCCCGCTGGTCGGGGGCCGGCCCGATCGCCTGGCGGCAGCTCATGAGCGCCCTGCGGGGCTCGCGCGGGATCGTGTATTTTCTGCTGGCCATGCTGGCGGCCGTCGCCGTGCCCGCCTATTTCGCGGGCGGCCAGGAGCCGCTGGTGCTGGTCGCCATCGGTTCCAGCTTTGTGCCCATGATCTCGCTGTTCTTCATGCCCCAGCTTCTGCAATTCGACTTTCGCAGCGACATCGACCGGATCGACGTGCTGAAAACCCTGCCCGCCACGCCGGCGGCGATCGTCGCAGGCGAGCTCTTGGCGCCCGTCGTGTTTGCCACACTGTATGAGCTGCCGTTCGTAATCGCCATCGGGGTTGTGCAGCCTGAGTGGCGATTAATTATCGGCGCTGGTGTAGCGCTGGTGCCGGCCATCAACCTGTTCGTGTTTGCGTTCGAAAATCTGGTCTTTCTGTGGTTCCCGCACCGGCTGGCGAACCTGGGGGCCGGAGATTTTCAGGCGTTCGGCCGCCAGATGCTGGTGATGGGGGCCAAGTTCGTGCTGGTGGGATTTGGCGGCGGACTGGCCGTTGCGGCCGGGTCGCTCGCCTGGTGGCTGGCCGGCGAATCGTGGATCGCCGCGCTGGCCGCCGTGTGGTGCGTCGTCGTGGCCTTGAGTCTGGCTCTGATCCCGCTCGTGGCTTCGGCGTTCCGAAACTTCGACCCAAGCCTCGACACGGCGGACTGAATGTCGACCCCCATACTTCAGCGCCTGCGCGAGTGGCTGACGGGCGAAAACGTTGCGTTCCGCGAAGTGCACCACGAAGAGACGCGCACGTCCGAAGAGTCGGCCCGGGCGCGGGGCGAAGAACTGCGGGTGGGGGGCAAGGCGTTGCTGATGCGTGCAGGCGAAACATTCGCCCTGTTCGTTCTGCCGGCCGATCGGAAGGCCGATTCCGGCGCGATCCGCCGGGAGCTGGCGGTCGGCAAGCTGCGGTTCGCCAATCGTGACGAGCTGCTGGAGCTCACGGGCCTGGTGCCCGGCAGCGTCCCGCCGTTCGGCCAGCCGATCCTCCCCTTTCCGCTGTACATCGACGCGGCGATTCCGCAGAACGACCGAATCGCCTTCAACGCCGGCTCACTCACCGACTCGATCATCCTGCCGATGCCCGACTACGTGCGGTTGGCTCGGCCAGTGAAGATTTTTGCATTCAGTGAGCAGGCGCCATGAGCGACGCACCAAAGCGGCACGACATCCGTCGAGTCTGCGTATTCTGCGGGTCGAATTTTGGGAACGATCCGGCGTATCGGCAGGCGGCAAGTGACATGGGGGGCGAGATTGCCCGCCGCGGGTGGGGGCTCGTCTACGGCGGGGGCAGCGTGGGGCTGATGGGGGTCGTCGCCGATGCGGTGCTGGCTGCCGGGGGCGAAGTGATCGGCGTAATCCCCGAGATGCTCGCCACTAAGGAACTGTTGCACACGGGCGTCTCGCAGATGCACGTCGCCCCCACGATGCACGCCCGCAAGGCGCTCATGGAGCAAACAGCCGACGCGTTCGTGGCTCTCCCCGGCGGCTACGGCACGTTCGAAGAGTTGCTCGAAATCATCACCTGGGCGCAGCTCGGGCTGCATGCCAAGCCAATTGGCCTCTTGAACGTCGGCGGCTTCTATGAGCTGCTCGATCGGTTTTTTGAGCACGCGATCGCGCAAGGCTTCATCAAGGCCAAACATCGCGGCCTGATCGTGACAGCCGCGACTCCGCGCGAGTTGCTCGACCGGCTCGTGTCGCACGAGATGCCGGTCGTGAAGAAGTGGATCCAGCCCGCGGAAGGCTAGGATGAGTTCTCAATACAGCCGGTAGTAGCTGGCGGCGCCCTTGGGCTGGGCTTTGGGTTGCCAGTAGCTCTTCGCCTGGCGGTCGACCTTCCGCTGCAGGGCGTCGCGGCCGATCAAGCGGAAGATCAGCGCCATCGGCGTGAACACCAGAAAGAACACCAGCAGCATCGCCAGTTCCCCCACGACCAGGCCGATTGGAAAGGCCGCCAGGCTCGCCCCGATGAACAGGGGCTTCACCGCGCGCGGCCAGACCAGCGCGACGATCGTCACCACGAGGCCGAACGCGGCCAGGCCCGCCAGCAGAGGTACGTTCGCCGCTTCCAGCGTGAGCGGCCTGCCGGTCGTCAGCCAGCCGATCAGCGGCAAGAATACCAGGCACGCCAGGCCGAATTGACGCAATTGCGTGTTGGTGGGATTGCGGTTCAGGTCGATCAGTTTCATGGCGCTTTAGTCGAGTTTGAACTGGTCCAGGTATTTCGCGCGGGTGCTTTCGTCGACTTTGGGCTGGTTCTCGCGCAGCAGAATCTTCCTCCCCACGACCAGCACGTCCATATTCGTGCCCTGAAAACACCGGTACGCGTCGGTGGGCGTGCAGATGATCGGCTCGCCGCGCACGTTGAAGCTTGTGTTGATCAGCACGGCACACCCTGTCTTCTCATAAAAGCGGGTGAGCAGCCGGTGAAACTCGGGGTTGCGGTCTTCGTCGACAGTCTGCACGCGGGCTGAGTAATCGACGTGCGTAATGGCCGGAATCGTCGAGCGGCGGTAGTTGAGCTTTTCGATTCCGAACGCCTGGGCGTAGCCGTTGCCTGGCGCGGTACGGAGCTCTTCGCGGACCGGCGCCACCAGCAGCATGTAGGGGCTGTCTTCGTTGGGGCGCATCTGGAAGTACTCACTGACCCGGTTGCGGAGCACGCACGGGGCGAACGGCCGGAACGATTCCCGGAACTTGATCTTCAGGTTCATCACCGACTGCATCTTGTCGCTGCGCGGGTCTCCCAGAATGCTCCGCGAGCCCAGCGCCCGGGGGCCGAATTCCATTCGCCCCGAGCACCACCCGACGACTTTCTCCTGCGCGAGCAGCGTGGCCACTTCTTCGCACAGTTCCTCGCGGCTTGCGCACGTTTTGTAGACGGCCCCCATCGCGTCGAGCTGGCGTGCGATTTCCTCTTCGCTGAACTGCGGCCCCAGCAGAGAGCCCTGCTGCGAATCGACGGGCGAAGGCGTCCGCGGATTGTCGAGCAACTGGTGCCAGATGAACAGCGCCGTCCCCAGCGCTCCCCCGGCGTCTCCCGCGGCCGGCTGAATCCACAGGTTCTCGAACGGCCCCTCCCGCAGAATGACGCCGTTGCCCACGCAGTTGAGCGCCACGCCCCCGGCCAGCACCAGGTTCTTCATCCCCGTCTGCGTATGAACGAACCGGGCCGTGCGCAGCATGACTTCTTCCGTCACCGCCTGAATCGACGCCGCCAGGTCCATCTCGCGCTGCGTGACGAGCGATTCGGGCTTGCGCGGCGGGCCGCCAAACAGCCGGTGGAATTTGTCCCCCGTCATCGTCAGGCCCTGGCAGTAGTTGAAGTAGCTCATGTCCATGCGGTATGAGCCGTCTTCTTTCAGGTCGATCAGATGCTCGAGGATCAGGTCTTTGAATCTCGGCTCGCCGTACGGCGCCAGGCCCATCACCTTGTACTCGCCGCTGTTCACCTTGAATCCCGTGTAATACGTGAACGCCGAATACAACAGGCCCAGCGAATGGGGAAAGCGGATTTCGTGCGAGAGGGTCACGCGGTTGCCGCGCCCCGTCCCCCAGCAAGTCGTCGACCATTCGCCGACGCCGTCGAACGTGATGACCGCCGCCTCATCGAACGGCGACGGGAAGAACGCGCTCGCGGCGTGCGATTCGTGATGATCGGTGAAGACATAGCGGCCCTTGTACTGGCCCGCGAGGCCCGCGTTCATTTCGCGACGCAGATACAGCTTCTGCTTGAGCCACAGGGGGAGCGCATGCCGGAATGAACGATAGCCCGCGGGAGCGTAGGCGAGATAGGTTTCCAGCAAGCGATCGAACTTGGTAATCGGCTTGTCGTAGAAGCCCACGAACTTGAGATCGGCCGGCGTGAGGCCCGCCTCGCGCAGGCAGTAGTCGATCGCTCGCTGCGGAAAGCGGTGATCATGCTTTTCGCGGGAAAAACGCTCTTCCTGGGCCGCGGCGATGATCTTCCCGTCGACAACGAGCGCCGCCGCCGAATCGTGATAAAACGCCGAGATTCCGAGAATGGCGGTCATGCTCACGTTTCCCAGTCGAACGCCAGATCGAGCGCCGGGGGGGAATGGGTGAGCGCGCCGGCGCTGATCCGTTCGACGCCGGTCTGCGCAATCCTGGCCACGCTGGCCAGCGTGACGCCACCCGAGGCTTCCAGCTTAACGCCCGGGGCGCGTTCATCGCGCACCGCCACGGCCCGGCGCAGGTCATCCACCGTCATATTGTCCAGGAGCACGATGTCGGGCTGGCCTTCCAGGGCGTCGGCAAGCTGTTCGAGCGTGTCGACTTCGACTTCGATCGGCAGCCCCTGCGGACTTCGCTCGCGGGCCGCGCGAACCGCGCCGGCGATCTTCGTACCGCCGCCCTCCCTCCAGCCGGCCAGATGATTGTCTTTGATCAGCACCATGTCATACAGGCCCATCCGATGGTTCTTCCCGCCGCCGGCCGCGACGGCCAGTTTTTCGAGCGCTCGCCAGCCGGGCAGCGTCTTCCGCGTGTCGTAGATGCCGGCCCGCGTCCCCGCGACCGCGTCGACGAACCGGCGAGTGAGCGTCGCCACCCCGCTTAAGTGCGTCAGAAAATTCAGGCATGTTCGTTCGCCGATCAGCAGCGATTGCAGTTTGCCCGAAAGATGCGCCACGACCTGGCCTGCCGCCAGTGCATCGCCGTCGCGCGCGCGTTCATCGAACCGGACGGCCGGGTCGAGTTCGTCGAAGACCATTCGTGCGACCGGAAGCCCGCATAGCACCCCGGCACTGCGCGCCACGATTTTCACCTGCGCCATCTGATCGGCGGGAATCAGCGCCGCCGTCGTGACATCGCCTGCGCTGCCCAGGTCTTCGCGCAGCCCCAGGCCAATCAGCTCACGAGCCGCGGTCTGCCAGGCGGGTTCAGGCGTGGGAATGGACATCAATCAGCAGTGTGATGAACTTTGCGAGTCAGGGAAAGCCTTCTCGTCTTCTCCGTGTCACCCGTGGCCAATTTCGTCACATCTCAAGCTTTTCTCCCGGCTTGAGCACGACTGGCTCGGCAGACGTTTCGGATTTCACGCGCGCGGCCCACGCGCGGGCATCCTGGGCGATGACGTCCCACGTGCCGAAATGCGTCGGAATCACGCGTATCGGCTGGATCAGCTTCACCGCGCGGATCGAATCATCGGGGCCCATCGTGTAGTTATCACCGATTGGCAGGATCGCTACGTCGATCCCCTCTTCGCCGATCAACTGCATGTCGAGGAACAGCCCCGTGTCGGCGGCATGATAGATCTTGCGCCCGTCGGCCAGCCGGATCAGAAACCCGCACGGGTTGCCGCCGTTGGCGCCGTCGGGGAGCATCGACGTGTGCTGGGCGATCGTGAGCTTGAGATTTCCGAACGGAAAATTGTGCGCTCCGCCCGTGTTCATCGGATGGACCTTCGCCACGCCTTGCCGGGTGAGCCACTCGGTGATCTCGAAGTTGCTGATGACGGTGGCCCCGGTCCGTTTGGCGATGGCCACGGTGTCTCCCACGTGATCGCCGTGGCCGTGGCTGACGAGAATGAAATCGGCCGTCACCGCGTCTGCCGCGATGGCCGCCGCCGGGTTTCCCGTCAGAAACGGGTCGATCTGCACGCGCTTCCCCGCCGTATCGAGCTGCCAGGCGCCGTGCCCGAGCCAGGTGAGTGATGTTTTCATGTTTCGTAGTCAATCCGGAACGGCTTGTTCGTAATGAACACGGCGATCACGTCTGCATCGGCGCTCGCGCCGTGCTCCATGATCTCACCTTCGGGAAACCAGACAAAGCTGCCGGGGGCGTAGCGTCCTTTGTGCGTCACCAGCGTCCCTTCCAGAACATACATGCCGTGGCCGCAGGGATGGGTGTGCCGTGGGTTGATGACTCCCGCCGGGTACTTCACGAGCCGCACCAGCATGCCGGTCTCAGGATCGCTGAACAGCTCCTTGCGGAAAATGGCCTTGCCGACTTTCTCGTGAAACCGTTCCTCCCACGGCAGGGCATTGGCATCAATGGCGACGAAGCTGCTGGCAGACATGGGCTGAGCCTCCAGATCGGGACACCGAGATTCAAACCGCCCATCTATCGTACCCACGCACGATGAAGAACGTCAGTGCTTGGCACGCCGGGCCGACGAACCGGAGCCACGGATGAAACACGGATAAAACACGGATTTGAAAATGCAGCGACAAATTCAAGACCCGGGGACTATTCTTTGACGCTCGGTGCGTTCCCAGGGAAATAGATAAGGAAGGCAGGAAATCTCATTCGAGCGGAAGCTCGCTCAATCAAAGGTTCTACTCCTGGGTTCCTGCCTTCCTGCTTTCCTGAACCGAAAGTCCTGAGAAGCGATACATGGTAGAGAGCGGCGACTCGGAGCCTTATCCGTGTTCAATCCGTGTTTCATCCGTGGCTCCATTTCCCGTCGCCGTGGCCAGCACTGCATCGCCACGCTGACTGCGCAGCATTGCAAATCGCGAATGGCTAGACTGTTGTCAGGTTTCAAATCCGACTCCGGTTCGAAACCGCCGGGAGTCTCTCATTCGCCGCGGAGCTTGCAGCATGTCGAGTGTTCAAGCGCGATACGCCGCATTTCTCTTCATCGACGCGGGACTCAGCGTGCTGCGTGCACTCGCACAGCTCTGGGTGATTTCCGCACAATTCGACCGCTCGTGGATCGGTCGTGTGTGCGTGGCTTCCGAAACCCTGTTGCTGCTCATCGGTCCGGTGGCTGCCGTGCTGATTTGCCGGGGAAAGGCCATCGGATGGAAAGTCGGAATCGCGGCCCTGCTCCTGGTCGGCGCGTCAATCGTCCTGCAGATGGAATGGGACTCGCATTGCGAATTGCTGTTCCGCAAGAAACATCCCCTGATTCCCCGTCCCGTGAATAACGAGCTCGGCGAAGAGTTTCTCTCGCTGATCGGCCGCGTGGGATGGGCCGTCTGCTACGCCTGTGTGCTGTTCGGTGTTCGCCGCACGCCGTTCAGTGATCGACCCGCCGCCGAGTCTGTTTCGCCGGGAGAGCTCAGACTGCTGCGGTAGGTGTTGCTGATTCGATTCCACCGGTCCGAAGTCCTCGGAATTCCGTGATTCGCCGAGAGCCGCTGCATGAAGAGAATTCCGCAGCTCTACGCCAACATCCTGCTGATGGACGGCATCGGCGGCCTGCTGCGGGCCGTCACGCAGCTTTTGTTTATCGTCGACCAGTTCGACCGATCGAATCTGGCGCGCACGTCGATTACCGTCGAGGCGGCGCTGCTCTTCATGTGCCCCCTCGCAGCCAATCTGATCTGCCGGGGCAAGCGCGAAAGCCTTCAGATCGGCGTCGTGGCCCTGCTGCTGACGGGCGCGTCGGTCTACCTGCAAGTCGAGTGGCAGTTGCACTGCGACAGCCACCCCGACCCCCGACGAACGGTCGTACCACCGGCAGATCCGAACAGACTCTTCAATTTCGATGTTGTGATGCTCGTCTGCCGCGTTGTGTGGGCAATCTGTTACGTCGGCGCCTTGTTCGGCATTCGCCGATCATCCGCGTTGACGATGTAGCTGGCATCGATTCGCAGGCATAGAGTGGGCAGCCTGCCGCAGTGCTGATAGAATAAGGCGACTGGTAGATTTCGCCGCTTCTTGTTGACCTCCTTGATCCGCCTGCCGCGCCCTCCTCGATGCCTGTATTTGAAACCAGCGTGACGCTCGAGTGCCCGACGGAACGAGCGTTCGATTTTCTGCTGCGGCCTGCGAACATCGCCCTGATCTCGCCCCCCGAGATCGGCTTGGCTTTTACGAATGCGCCCGACGTTCTCGCGCTCGGCAGCCGGTTCGAGTTCAAGGTGCAGGCCTATGGGCACGTGCAGACGATGCTGCACGAAATCACTCATCTGGAGTCGGGCCGGTTGCTCACCGAGACGCAGATCAAAGGATTGCTCGGCCATTGGATCCACGAGCATCATTTCGATCCCAAGGGCGAGGGCCAGGTCGAGGTGACCGACCGCATCGACTTCAATCCTCCGCCGGGAATGCTGGGGCTGCTCGTGACGGGCAACAAAATTCTCGACCAACTCGAAGAAGCATACTTCTACCGGCACCGGCAAATGCAGAAGCTGCTGTCACAGGCGCCGTAGCGGACTGTCGATCGCGATATTTCGTGTAGCCGAACTCGCCAGAGTTCGGGCAAGCCGGGAGTGGCCGAAGCTGGTGTCACAGAGAGATGGCCGCCTTTCCCGCCAATGTCCGCATCGTGCTCGTCGCTCCGGAACATCCCGGAAACATCGGCTCGGCGGCGCGGGCCCTGTTCACGATGGGCCTTTCGCAGCTTAGCGTGGTGAGCCCCGCCTGCGATCCGCAGGGGGACGAGGCCTGGGTGCTGGCCCATAACGCCGCCGAGGTGGTGCGCAACGTGCAGGTCTTCGCGCGCCTCGAAGAGGCGCTGGCCGACACCGTGTTTTCAGTGGGCACCACGCGCCGCACGAGGCGCGTCGGCTACCCGATCTTCCTCCCGGAAGAGGCCGCCGGACAGATGCGAGACCGAGGCGACGACGCCCCCATCGCGATTGTCTTCGGCCGCGAGTCGTCGGGGCTGTCGAATCCCGAGCTGGCGCTGTGCTCGATTCAGTCGACGATTCCCGCCGCAACCGAAAACCATTCGCTCAACCTGGCACAGGCCGTGCTCATTTACTGCTATGCGCTGCACCGCGCGACTGGCGAAGAGGCCCGCGACCCCGCGCGGTGGAAGCTGGCCAGGCACGTCGAGCTCGAGCGATTCTACGCGCACCTGGCCGAGACTCTGGCGCGCCTCAGGACCAAGCCCGCGACAACCATGGAAAGCTACGTGGCCCGGTTCCGCCGCGTCCTCAGCCGGGTCCCCCTCGAAACCCGCGACATCAACCTGCTGCACAAGCTGCTCGCCAAGGTCGACGAGACCACCGCCCTCCTCGACCACACCAACCCGAAGCGCTAGTTTTGAAGTTGCGCATTTTTCGAGATTTCGATTACATGGCGTTCCTCGTTTCGAGCGGCAGTGCGTCTCGCAGGATGTTGGATAGTCTTCGGA
>JACQFH010000553.1 GCA_016200145.1 Planctomycetia bacterium
AGAATCCCGTTCAGCGTAACAAGGCTGTCGGCCAAAGTTCTTTCGCCCACTCGCTTCTGGCAAACTTCAACCGGCGAATGACCGCATGTCTGCCCTGATGCGAGACGACCGCATCATTGGCAATGCGGAATGCGGCACGCCAGCTTCGTCGGAGCAAACCTGCCATGAAACTTGGACTGCGGAAATTCCTCCGCCACAGCGCGGTGGCGCTCGCCGGAGGTGTCGTTGCCTGCTTTGCGACCGTTGCCATTTTCATGCCGGCCAGTGCCGAAGAACCTGCCGAATCCATCACTGTGCCAGAGACCGTCATCTCCGGAATCGTGAAAGATTCGGCTGGCCGTCCCGTCGCGGGCGCACGGGTCTGGATGATGAGCTTCCGGTCATTTGTTGAGGCCTCGCTCCGCATCGAGTGGAAGTCTCTGGGCGAGACGACGAGCGACGCCGATGGGAGATTTCAATGGCACTGGAAGCGTCCTATCGAAGATCAATGGTTATGGATCACGCCGGTCACACGTGGTCCGGACAAATCGCCCGGTTGGGGAGAAGCCAGCAAGGTGGATCGAGCCACAGAGGTTACCGTGGCTTTGCGACGAACCCGCAGCGTTCAAGGTCGACTGGTTAACGCCGGAGGGATGCCGATCAGTGGCGCGAAAATTCGGCCCGTCACGTTTTCCGGCAAGCCTAAACAGAAAGTGCGGGAGGGCTTTGCCGTGCCCGAGCAAATGAGTGACGAATATCTCGCGACCACCAACGGTGACGGGGAGTTTACGATCACCGATGTGCCTGCAACGACTGAAAAGGTGAGCGCTGAATTCGAAGCTGGCGAATACGGGAACCCCTCCTTGACCTGGAGCATCGACAAACCGGTCACTTTGCGCCTGGAGCGGGCCGGAACTGTTCGGGGTCGGCTCAATCCGGTTCCGCAGCGAACACAGCAGAGTGAAATTCGAATTCAAATTGTCAACTCTCGTGATTTGAGAGACAAACCCGATCCCGACGCGCAATTCAGCGTTACCTATTCCAAGCTGGCCCTCTATCAACCGGACGGATCGTTCGAGTTTTCGGGGGTCCCGCCCGGCAAGTACCAACTGTATGCGGTTGTCGACCCTGGGGTCCCGTACGTCGGCAAGAAACGGGAAAACCCCGTCGTCGAAATTGCCCCGGCTGCCCTCGTCGAAAATGTGGTCGTACCGCTGATAACAGCGGTGGCCGTTCGGGGGCGCGTCATCGACAGACCGGGCGGGAAACCAGTGGCCGGCGCTGTCGTGACGCTTCTCGAGCCGTCTGTTCGCTACCGGGACCTGATTTCGTGGGACGAGACGATGTGCTTCACGAATCGGCGGGGACAATTCCAGGTGTATGTCGCTCCTGGAGAATTCTTCGTGCGGGCAATAAGTGCACCGGAAACCGGGTGGCCCCGCTTCACTCCGAAGACCGACGCCACGCTCACGAGAATTGCCGGCAAGCAATTCGAGTTCCCGGACATCGTTCTGGATGCGGCTGGAAAATGAATGCGGCGCGACGAAAAAGAGGACGCAGCGTTTTGATTCCTGTTTGATCTCGCGATCGGCTGACGCCGGTACTACGAACGCGCGAACGGTCGGTGCCCATTCTGTGCCCATCTTCTTTGTCAGGCTGACACCGCGGGGATAAACCCCGCGGCTCGCTGGCTCGATCCCCGCGGGATCGCTGGTGCGAAGCAGTGATTCGGCGGCCCGGCGCGCCGGGACGACTTGGCAGAACCGGGTAACGAGGGGATGGTGTTCACAATTTACACTGCCCGTTGGCGACGATAGGCTGGCGACTGAAATCCTCAGCGGCGAAAACCTCTCCCGCGAAGACTATGCCCGGCACAGGGTCCTGTAAACTCGAAGATCCTATGAATTCGAAAAACAGAATCGCTCTCGTTACCGGGGCCAGCAAGGGTGTCGGGCGCGGCATTGCGCTGGGTTTGGCGGCCGCGGGCTGGGATGTAATCGTCAACTACAACCGGGACGAATCGGGCGCAGCAGAAACGGCCGCGGAAGTGCGTGCTTTCCAGCGGCAATGCTGGACGATGCAGGCCGACGTCGGAGACGGCGGGCAAGTGCAGGCGATGTTCGCCGAGATTCAGCGGACGGCCGGGCGCATCGAGCTGCTCGTCAACAATGCCGGAGTGCAAACCTGGGCACCGCTGGTGGAGCTGCGCGAAGAAGACTGGGACCGCACGATTCGCACGAACCTGAAGGGCTGCTTTCTGTGCATGCAGCAGGCCGCACGTCTGATGCTGGCCGACGGCGAGGGGGGCTCGATCATCAATATCGGATCGGGGGCCAACACGGCACCGTTTCCGAGTCTGATCGACTATTGCGCTTCGAAAGGGGGAATCCAGAACCTGACTCGGGTTGCGGCCGTCGAGCTTGGCCCGCACAGGATCCGCGTCAACTGTGTGGCGCCCGGCGCGATTGAGATTGAACGCACGCGCCAGGAATCCCCCGACTACGCGAAGACCTGGTCGCCGCTCACGCCGCTGCGACAGATCGGTGAGGTGACCGACGTGGCCGATGCCGTCGTTTTTCTGGCCAGTCCGGCGGCTCGCCATATCACGGCCCAAACGTTGTACGTGGATGGCGGCCTGTGGGCGCAAGGTCCGTGGCCCTATGCGTGATCGGCAACTTTCGACCCGTCTGCCCCTGAACTCCCCGCACCGCGTGACCTTTTTTGTGTGGACTGAAGTCCACCCTACAAGAACTCACACCCACTCCCCGGGAGTCCGTCGTTGAAACCAACCTTGTGGGTCCGCCTGTGGGTGATGGTGTTCCTGCAATATGGAATCTGGGGACTCTGGTTTACGACGATGGGCACGTACCTGACGCGTACGCTGAAATTCAGCGGCGAGCAGGTCGGACTGGCGTACGGGACCACTGCCATTGGCGCCATGGTCTCTCCCTTTCTGGTCGGATTGATTGCCGACCGCTTCTTCGCGGCCCAGCGCGTTCTGGCCGTGCTGCATTTCGCCGGGGCCGGATTCCTCTATTTCGTCTCCACTGCCAAGACGTTTCCGCTGTTTTATGCCGGGCTGATCGCGCACACGATCTGCTTCATGGCAAGCCTGGCACTCACCAACTCGCTGACGCTGCGGCATGTGACTGAACCCGCGCGGCAGTTCCCGCGGGTGATGCTGGTGGCCAGCATCGGCTGGATTGCGGCAGGACTGCTGATCGGCGAAAGGCATCTGGAAGACTCTGCCGACCAGTTCCGCTTGGCTGCGCTCGCGGCGGCGGCGATGGGTGTCTATTGTCTCACGCTGCCGCACACGCCGCCGCTCGTCAGCCGCACGTCGGTGACGGCCGGCGAGCTGCTTGGGCTCGATGCGCTCAAACTGCTACGCGTCCCGTCGTTTGCCGTGTTCATGGCGGGATCGTTCCTGATCTGCGTTCCCTTGAGCTTCTACTTCAGTTGGACGAATGTCTTTCTGAACGAGCTCAAGATAAGCGAAGCGGCGACCAAAATGACGCTCGGCCAGGTCTCCGACGTGACGTTCCTGCTGCTGATGCCGTTCTTCTTCCGGCTGCTCGGCGTGAAAGGGATCATGCTGCTGGGAATGCTCGCCTGGACGGTGCGGTTCGCGCTGTTCGGCCTGTATGCCAGCGGATCGCCTTGGATGGGGCTGCTGTATGCCGGCATTCTGCTGCACGGGATGTGCTACGATTTCTGCTTCGTGATGGGGCGGATTTATGTCGACCGCCGCGCACCAGAGCACTTGCGTGCGACGGCGCAGGGCCTGTTGGCCTTCGTCACGCTGGGGGCCGGCATGTTCGTGGGGAGCTGGCTCTCGGGGGTGGTCGGCGAGCGCTACTCGCAGCTCAGCGGCGCGGGCCTCAAGACGCACGACTGGCAGCACATCTGGCTGATTCCGGCGGGCATGGCAGGCGTCGTGTGCGTAGCGTTCGGCCTGCTGTTCAAGGACGATGAACCCGCCGGCGACACGGGCGCAAGTCAGACAGCGGCGTGAGGCCGTTCCGCACGGACCATCCATCTTTTTAAGCGGTTCCGGGAGCCACGGATCAAAGACGGCACGTCCGTATCCGTGTTTGATCCGTGTTTGATCCGTGTTTCATCCGTGGCTGATTCTCGTCCTGTCATTCCAGACGCAGCGCCGACTGTCGGTTGAGGAGCCGGAAATGCTTGCGGGGCCTTAATAAACGGGGCGGGTGGGGCGTTGTCTTTGTGGGAACTTCGGGTGTTGAAGGTGCGTCCCATCTTCATGCCTGCGGTTTGCATGGCCTAAATTGCCTGTCCGGAAAGGAAATCCCATGAACTTGCGCTCGGCGATCGCGTTCTCTGGCCTTCTGACGCGGATCCCCGTTCGACCCCCCGGATCGGGTCGCCGCTGGGGCATCTTGGCCGTGGTGCTGTTTGGGCTCCTGGTTCCGGCCCTGGCGCAGGCGCAGGTCCTGATCATCGAGCAGCACCGCCGCATCGTTCTCCCACGGCCAAATCCGCGCCCGACCCCTGTTCCCTCGGCGTACTGCATCCGATCGGTCGACGTCCAGGCGGCGATCAAAGACCAGGCCGCCAAGGTGCAGATCTCGCAGGTGTTCCGGAATACGGGCAGCGCCACGCTGGAAGCGCAGTTCATGTTTCCGATGCCCGAAAATGTGGCCATCAGCGGCCTGACGCTGCTGGTTGACGGCCGCGAGCTGGCGGGACGGCTACTGAAGAAAGATGAAGCGCGGCACATCTACGAAGAAATCGTGCGCCGGCAGCGCGATCCCGCATTGCTCGAATACATGGGGCAGGGGATGTTCCAGACGAGCGTCTTCCCAATCCCCGCGCAGGCCGAGCGCACGGTCGAAATCCGTTACACGCAGCTCCTCAAGAAAGAAAACGGCCTGATCGACTTTTTATTGCCGATCGGCTCGACCAAGCACTCGAACAAGCCGGTCGAAACGCTGAACGTGACGGTCCGCGTAGAGGCGGGTGACCAGATCAAGACGGTCTACAGCCCGACGCACCAGCTTGAAATCCAGCGCCCCGACAATTCGCACGCCCTCTGCAAGATGTCGCTCAGGGACGCCTACAGCCCCGATGATTTTCGCCTGCTGTACGGCACGGTGAACGGCCTCGTGGGAATGAACGTCATCAGTTATCGCCCCAGCGAATCCGAGGACGGCTATTTCGTATTGCTGGCCAGCCCCGAAGTCAAAAGCGCGCTGGCCGAGCGCGTCGAAAAGACGATGGTGTTCGCGTTCGACAAGTCAGGCAGCATGAGCGGCAAGAAGATCGAGCAGGCCAAAGAAGCGCTCAAGTTCCTGATCAATCAGCTCAAGCCGGGCGACACATTCAACGTCATCGCCTACGACTCGGCCGTCGAATCATTTCGGCCCGAGTTGCAGCGGGCGGATGAAGCGACAATCAAGGCGGCCCTGTCGTTTGCCGACGGGCTGTACGCCGGGGGCAGCACGAATATCGACGGCGCGCTGCAGACGGCCCTCAAGATGCTGAACGACCCCAAGCGCCCGAGCTACGTGCTGTTCATGACCGATGGACTGCCGACGGTCGGAGAGATGCACGAGCTGAAGATCGCCGCGAATGCCAAGCAGGCAAATGTCGTGAACGCCCGGGTGTTCGCGTTCGGCGTGGGGTTCGACGTGAACAGCCGGCTGCTCGATCGGCTGTCGGGCGAGCACCGCGGCCAATCGGTCTATGTGCGCCCGAACGAGAACATCGAAGCGCACGTCTCGAACCTGTACACGAAAATCGGCTCGCCGCTGCTGACTGATCTGGCCGTAAACATGGAATTCGACAAGGTGATTCCGGCCGGCTCGGCGTCTCCCATTTCGCGCACGTATCCGCGGCGCCTGACCGACCTGTTCCAGGGGGAACAGCTCGTATGGGTTGGCCGGTACAAGTATGGCGGGCCGGTGAAGGTCTCCCTGACCGGATCAGTGGCGGGGGAGCACAGGACGTTCACGTTCCCAGCGACGCTGGCTGAGAGGTCGCCCGACGAAACGAATGGATTTGTCGAGAAATTGTGGGCCACACGCAGGATCGGCGAGATCATCGACGAACTGGACCTGAAGGGGCACAACCAGGAGCTGGTTGACGAGATGGTGCACCTGTCGATCCGGCACGGCATCATCACACCCTACACTGCGTTCCTGGCGGACGAACGCGTCAACCTGGCCGACCGTGAAAGCAATGTGAGGCGCGGCTTGTCGCTCGCGCGCAGCGGCCTGGATAAGGCCGAGGGCAAAGCAGGAGTCGAACAGCGCGATTACAAGGCGCGCTTGAAAGAGTCTGCCAGCGGGCCGGCGGGCGTGCCTGGAATGGCCATGGGTGGAGCGATGAGCGCCAAGAAGGCTGGCCGTGGTGCGAGTAAGCCAGCCGATCCGGAGAGCATGCGGCGATTGACCGCTGCCAAAGGCCAGGCGGCCGTGACGCAGAATCTCGAAGGGGAGGTGGAAGTCCTCGAATCGGTGCGGAACGTGGGGCAGAAGACGTACTTCCGCAGGGGCCAGCAGTGGCAGGATTCCACGGTGACACCCGAGCAAGCGAAGAACGCCATCCGGGTAACGCAGTACAGCCCCGCGTATTTCGAGCTGGCCGCCGCGCACGGAGGGGCTTTGGCCAAGTACATCGCATTCGACGAACCGGTACTGGTGAACCTCGGCCCCAAGACCTACCAGATCGACCCGCCCCCGCCGGAAGAGGGCGCCACCGACAAGCCGCAGGACAAGTAAGCGCTCGCCGCATGGCAATGCGGGTTACACGAAACAGAAAAGAATTAGGCACGGATGGAACACGGATACGGACTGGGTGGTGCCCCAAAATTGACCGCGGAGCGCGAAAGTGCCCCGGCCGCTTAGGAGCGGCCGGGGCACTGCAACTGCAACCTGGGACACGTTTGTTGTGGAGATTGCGGCTGCGATAATGCGGTTGCATGAACCGTGTTTTCGAAATCCTGTTCACGGAGACCTGGTGGGCCTACGATCCGGGAGATCGGTCGGCCCATTCGATATTCACCCACTGGTTTAATCTGTTTGAGGGTGTGGCCTGGCTGGTTTTCGCGGCTCTGGTGTTTCGCAGGTATCTCAGATTTCGCCGCAGCCTGGTCGAGGTGGTCTACGCGGCGACGTTTGTCGTGTTCGGATTGACCGACTTCCGCGAGGCGTATTCGCTGCCATCGTGGCTGCTGTGGATCAAGCTGTTCGTCCTGATCGCGCTGCTGCTCTTGAGGCGGTCGGTGATGCGCCGGTTTTACCCGAAGAGCAAGGTGTTCTGATTGGCTGTTGCGACTCAAAAACACCAACCCGAAGCGCCAGCGAGGAAGTGCGTCGTCACGTCCTTGATCGCGCTGGGGGCATCCATTTTCGGGGGTGGGGAATCGCAGTGTCCCGGTCCGCTTTTTCGGCGGACGGGACACTGCATGAGCAAGCAAGACTCTCGAATGCTGGTTTTATGAAGCCGGCAGGACTGTCAAACGGAAACGTGGGATGATGTGTTTTTATTACCTCGCTTGCGCTTCGGGTTGGTATGAGTGCGTGGTTATTTTGGAGCGGAACATCGAAAAACCGACACCCAATCGTCTCGCACCTTTGCATCCCGCGGGCGTAGTGATGTAAAGTAAAGGCACAGTTCATTTTACTTGCGTTCCCAAATCTGCGCAGCCCGCAAAGTTCTCCCAGGCTTCCGAGACTTCGCTCGCAGTTCTTTTCCAGAAGCGTTCGAATTCAAAATGTCTCGCAGTCAGTTCAGCCGCGCCGCTGTACGAATCGCAATTCTTCTCGCCGTCGCCGGATGCACCCTGGCAGCCAGCCTGCCGGGCGTGGCCGCTGGCCAGGAATCGGGGGCCCAGGCCGAGGGTGGGCAGCCCAAAGCCGGTGACGCCCCCAAGCCCAGCGACTGGGAAAGCCTGGTCTACTTGCCGTACAAGAACCTGAAGCAGGTCTTCGAGAAGGAAGGGGCCGCGGTCTTCATGCCGTACGCCCAGTTCCTGAAAATGTGGGACAAGTCGCATCCGTTCGATCCCCGCGTGCCCGGCAAGCCCCCGGTGAACGCCGTCATCACGGAAATCGCTTTCACCGGAAAGATCGCGGGCGACGTGGCGCAGCTCGAGGCGAGCCTGACGGTGCAGGTGCTGGGCAAGCCGTGGGTCGAGCTTCCCATTCAGTTCGGCGACGCGGCCATCGGCAAGATGACCGCCAGCGACGACAAGGTGTTGCTGCAGGCGACCGGCAACGGCGCCTACGCACTGCTCTTTCCAAAGGCGGGCGAGCACAAAATCAAACTGGAGCTCTCGACGCGAGTGCGGACTTCGCCCGACGGTCGCAGCCTCGAGCTCGAATGTCCTCCGGCCGGGATCACGACGTTTGACCTGACCGTTCCTGCCGCCGACCAGACGATTGACGTCACGCCGGTCGCCGTCGTTGTTCCGCAACCGGGCGATGAAAAATCGACCCGCATCAAAGCCAACATCGGAGCGACGAAAAAAATCGCGGCCCGCTGGCGGCCCCGCCTGAGCACGGCCCCCGTAATGGAAGTGCTCACCACCGTGCACAACACGCTCGACGTGCGGATCGCCGACGGCCTGGTGCACTCGCATGCCACGCTCGCCTACCAGGTGCTGCGCGGCCAGGTCGACCAGTTGCGGATCGGCGTGCCGCTCGAACACCGGATTCTCGACGTGACGGGTGCCGGGCTGAAATCATGGAAGGCGGTCAAAGAAGACAAGATGCAGGTGGTGACGGTTGACCTGCTGGGGGGCGATTCGAAGTCGATCTCGGTCGAAGTACACACCGAACGGCCGGTACCCGACGGCGCGATCGAGCTGGTGGGGATCGACGAAAATGGAGTCTACCGCGGGATCCATGCGCTGGGAGAGCTGCGCGAGAACGGCGTCGTCGCCGTCGGCCAGTCGGCCGATCTGTCGTTGACGGTGCAGGAGCAGTCGGGCCTGGTGCGGATCGAGCCGGCCGAAGCGCCCGAGCCCCTCCGCCGTCCAGAAACCCAGTTCTACAAGTACTACACGCCGAAGATCCGGCTGCTGGCGGCGGTAAAGCCTGTCGAGCCGCGATTGCTCGTCGACCAGCGAACGCAGCTTGTGTTCCGCGATGACGAGGTGCAGGTCGTGTCGCAGGCCGCGTACACGGTCGAGAAAGCCGGCGTGTTCGAGTTCCGATTCAAGCTCCCGGAGGGACTCACGGTCGATCGCGTCGATTGCGAGCAGATGAAGGAATTCCAGACGCCCGAAGGCGAACACCTGCTCATCGTTGTGCTGCGGGAGAAGAGCATGGGGCGCATTGCCGTCGCCATCACTGCGCACCGTGCGCTCGACCCCGCCGAGAAGGAATCGCGCCCGCTGCCGCTCATCGAGCCGCTGGCGACCGCCCGCGAAAACGGCGTGATCTTCGTTTACGCTCCGGAATCGCTGGAATTGATCGCCGACGAAAAGGGAGTGCAGGGGGCCCAGCCCACGCGTCCGGAAGCGAACGTGCCTCAAGCGGTTGGCACGAGCCGCCTGGCTTCGGCCTGGAGCTACACGCGACGGCCGGAAATTCCCGTCCGCACCGAGCGGAAGCCGACGCGGCTGACTGCCGCCGTCGCCACCACGATCAACATTCGCCAGGACCTGACCGAAGTCACGACAATCGTCACGTACCTGGTACAGTTTGCCGGGATCGACACCTTCCGATTGGCGGTCCCTGAGCAATTCGCGGCCCAGGTGCAGATCGAATCGGCCGATCCCGCCGGGTTGCCCCTCAAACAGAAATCGCGTGCTGACGCGGCCGAAGACGGCTGGGTCACGTGGACGATCGTCACGCAGCGCGAGGTGACCGGCCGGGTTCCGCTGCGCATTCGCTACGATCTGAAGCCCGAACAGACAGAAAAGGTCCGCACGTTCGCGGTCGAGCCGGTCCGCGTACTCGCTACGCCGGGCAAGACGGCCGATGCGACGCCGATCACTCCGTCCGGGATTTCCGGCGAGCTGACGGTCCTCAAGGACCGATCGCTGTCGGTCGAAGCCAAGGGGGAGGATTTCGAGCCAATCGACGTTCGCGAGCTGACGCTGCTGTCGCCGGAGGGCAATCTGGCGTACCGCTACTTCAAGCAGCCTGAAAAACTCGCCACGCCGTTCAAGCTGGACCTCGTCGCGACGCAGCACGAGATTCAGGAGGTCGTCGAGACGGTCGTGGCCCAGGCCCTCGTGGAAGCGGTGCTGACCGAGGACAAAACCGTCACGTTCCGCTGCCGGTACCGGCTGAAGACGAGCGAACGGCAGCGGCTGTCAATCGAGTTGCCCAAAGACGTGGAGATTCTCGATTCGTTCGTGGCGGGCAAACGGGTCGAGCTCGAAAAGGATGCCGCCAAGGCGACCGCGAAAGATCGCGATGCGTTCAAGATTAACGTGGCCCGCTCGACGCCGTCTGACGAACCGTTCGTCCTGGCGCTCTTGTTCCGGGCGCCGTTCAAAGAGACGCCGCTCCAAGGGCACGGGGGCAATGTGCTGCTCCATCTGCCGCGCCTGGGGGGAGTAGCCGAGCAGGGGCACGCGGCGGTGGCGATTCAGCAGCTCAAAGTCGCGGTGTGGGTCCCCAGGGACTTCGTGCTGGTGGGCGCTCCCGATGGTTTCACGCCCGAGCAGGAAACGCGGCTGAATCTGACTTCGGGGGCAGTAGGATTTGCCTCGTCGACGACGCATCTTGATTCGTGGTTCGGCGACTCATCGGGCGGCCTGTTCGCGTTCACACCAGCCGGCCGGGCCTATGTCTACAGTCGGCTGGGTGCCGCCGATGCGATGACCGCCGCGTACTGGCGCACGAACTTGTACGCGTGGGTGATCAGCGTCACGGTGTTTCTCGCCGCCTTCGTGCTGTCTTGGACATCGTGGGACAACCGGCTGACGGTCGTGCTGGTGGTGGCATTCGCGGCGGCGATGTGGTCGCTGAAGGATGCCGACCAGACACTGAACGTCGTAGCGGCCGCTCGGTGGGGACTCTTGGCCGGGGCGGTGTTATGGTTCATCCACGCGCTGAACCGCCCAAAAGCGCAGCGCCCGGCCCAGGCAACCTACAACCCCGCCGACCCCTCTACCGCCGTCCCCGCCCTCGCCGCCGTCATCCCCCCGCCCAACCCGCCGAAACCGCCAGAGGCGACGTAGCGGAAAAGCCCGTCGTAGGATGGCCTTCCAAGCCGTCCGCGACGGAATTTCTGGAACACTGAATGACGCTAATCGGCACTAATCTCGTTGGACCGCCGGCCCGGCAAGAGCCATTTGCGTTTATGGGCGAAGATCAGTGTTCCGCTTAAAGGTTCCAGCTCGGCAGGAGCCTCTTGCGCACGGGCGGCCTGGAAGGCCACCCTACAGATTGGGCGGCGATCGCGGCAATTGCAGGCGCGGGGGCGGCGCGGTACGCTGCGCTGTGGAGTTTGTTTCGCAATCGCCTGAGGAATTTTTCACATGCCTGCTGTCGCGTCGCGGTCGAGTCCGGTGATTTTCCTGCATCCTGACGACAACATCGTCGTCGCCGCCCGCAATGTGCCGGCTGGGACGACCGTCGACGTTCATGGTGAGGCGGTGACCGCCCGCGAGGCGATCGACTTGGGGCACAAGCTGGCGACGCGGTCGATTTCGCGCGGCAGCCCCGTGCGGAAATTCGGGCAGACGATCGGGTTCGCGTCGTGCGACATCGCTCCCGGAAGCTGGGTGCATACTCACAACGTGGAAGTCGGGCCGCTCAGCCTCGACTACGCTTACGCTTCCGAGATTCCGCCCGATCCCGAGCCGATTACGGGACGCACGTTTCCGGGGTACCGCCGGCACGACGGCCGGGCCGCGACGCGCAATTACATCGCCGTTATCTCGACGGTGAACTGTTCGGCATATACGTCTCGCTTGATCGCGCAGAGATTCGACCGCACACTGCTCGAGAAATTTCCCAACGTGGACGGCATCATTCCGCTCGTGCACAAGCATGGCTGCGCGATGCAGTACGGGGGCGAAGACCACCAGCAACTCAACCGGACGCTGGCAGGGTTCGCGCGGCACCCGAACATCGCCGCCTATCTGATCGTCGGGCTGGGATGCGAGACGGGGCAGGCGTCGTTTCTGGCCGACAGCGAGCACCTGGTGCAGATCGATATTCCGGGGCGCGCAAAAGGGGGCACCCCGCTGATCCTGAACATGCAGGACGTGGGGGGGATTCAGAAGACGGTGCGGCGCGGCACCGAGATTCTGGCCGACATGCTGCCCGAGGTGAACAAGGTGCAGCGGCAGCCGATCCCGGTCGCGGAGCTGATCCTGGGCACGAACTGCGGCGGCAGCGACGGCAACAGCGGGGTCACCGCCAATCCGGCGCTGGGGTTTGCCAGCGACCTGCTCGTGGCCCACGGTTCGACGTCGGTGCTGGCAGAGACAACCGAAATTTACGGCGGCGAGCACACGCTCACCCGCCGCGCCGTCACGCGCGCCGTCGGCGAAAAGCTCATCGAGCGGATCAAGTGGTGGGAGCACTACACCGGCATGTTCGGCGCGCAGATCAACAACAATCCGTCGGTCGGCAATAAGAAAGGGGGACTGACGACGATCTACGAGAAATCGCTGGGGGCGATCGCTAAAGGGGGCACTACCGCCCTGCGCGAGGTGTACCATTTCGCCGAACCGATCCGCAGCAAGGGCTTTGTGATCATGGACACGCCGGGCTACGATCCCGTCTCGGTGACGGGGCTGGTGGCCGGGGGGTGCAACGTGGTGGTCTTTACGACGGGCCGCGGGAGCTGTTTCGGCTGCAAGCCGGCGCCATCGATCAAGGTGGCCACGAACACGCCGATGTACGAGCGGATGGTCGACGACATGGACATCAACGCGGGAGTGATCCTGGACGGCGTTCCCGTCGAAACGGTGGGGCGCGAAATCTTCGAGAAGATCATCGCCGTCGCCGGCGGAGAAAAGACCAAGAGTGAAGCCCAAGGCGTGGGGGACGATGAGTTCTCCCCGTGGTCGATCGGGCCAACTTTGTAAGTTGGCGTGCGACCGATGGGAAGTCCTGTACTCAGGAAAGCCAAGCGCGGCGAGAACGAAGACAAGGAGAGCCGATTCCGTTCCCGGCAAACCGTCTGGGCCGATTGCACAAGCTGAAAGGGCGCTGCGGGGTAGGCGGCGTTCGGATAGCAGGGGCCGCGCTTGCATCCAATTTCAGTAGACCACTAGAATGGCGGTTTGCCGCGGATTGGAGCCGCGTGGCGGGCATGGCAAGGATGGTGCGAAGGGCGGGCCCATTTCTTGCGCAGGAAACCTGATCCGATGTCGATCGACCCGGAAAGCTGCCGCTGGGCAGGCGACGGCATGGCGTTCATGCCGGCTGGGGGTCGACCATGGGCGTGATGCGGTTCGTGGTGCACCCCACGCGATTGCTCTCCGAATGGCCCGAGGTGCACCGCGCCTACCTGAGCGGGGTCGACCAGGCGGCCTGGCCGACGCGGATCGAGATCTCGGGAAACGAAGTCCTGTGCCGCCGCCAGAACAACGACAGTGGCAAGCTGAACGTGGCCTGGCCGGTGCCGGGTTTCGGCCGCCCGGTGCTGTCGACCGCGTCGCTGCCCGAGCGGGAAATGACCTACATTCTGGCGGTTGAGCTGGCCCGCGGGAAGATTGTGCAGGTGCGGAACCAGTTGGCTGTCTGGCAGGCCGCCGGGATGACCGTTCCGGCGGAATTCCAGCCGCTGCACCGCGAAGCCCACCAGCTCCTGGCAAAGTCGGTGGGGCTGCAGGATGACCCGGCCGCGGCCTCTGAAGTCGCCCAGCAGGCGATCGTCAAAGAGTGCCAGGCGGCCGAAATCATGATGCACTCATACATTGCGCAGAGGCTGGAAGTCCGCCACAAGCAATATCCGCAGTTACCCACAGTGCTCGGCTGCAGCCTGGGAGACAGCCCGCTCGGGCCCGAGCAGCAGCAGCAGTTTCTGGCGGCGTTCGGTGGCGCGGCGATTCCGCTGCAATGGCGTTGCATCGAACCCGAAGAAGGCGACTATCGCTGGGACGTTTACGACGCGCACGTCGACTGGGCGATCGCCAACAATCTGCTCCTGCGCGGGGGACCCTTGATCGACCTGTCTCCCAACGGTCTGCCAAAATGGCTCGCACAGTGGGAGCACGACTATTGGAATCTGCAGAGCTTCGTGTGCGATTTTATCGAAACGGTAATGTCGCGGTATGTCGGAAAGATCCGCATCTGGGAAATTGCCGCGCGGCCCAACGCTGGCGGCGCTCTGGCCCTGACCGAAGAAAACCGCCTGACGCTCGTTGCCAAGATTCTGGAAGTGGGACGGCAGGTCGACCCGGAAGCGCAATTCCTGATTCGCATCGATCAGCCGTGGGGGGAATACCAGGCTCGGGGGATGCACAAGCTCTCGCCGATGCACTTTGCCGACGCGCTCGTTCGCGCCGGCATGGAGCTCGCGGCCATTAATCTGGAAATTGGCGTCGGTTATACGCCGATCGGCAGTCCGTCGCGCGATCTGATCGACTTCTCTCGCATGATCGATCAATGGAGCGTACTGGGGCTCCCCTTGCAGGTGACGCTCGCGTTTCCGTCGGATACGGTGCACGACGAGCACCAGACGACCGATTTCGAAGTGGACGCCCATTCCTGGAAGGTGCCGGTCAGTGAAGACGCGCAGAGCCGCTGGATCGAAGACTACCTGCCGCTGCTCCTGGCGAAACCGTCCGTGCTGGCGGTTTTTTGGAATCACCTCTCGGATGCGCAGCCGCACCGCTTCCCGCATGCCGGCCTGATTCGCCCTGACGGGGTCGCCAAACCGGCCCACGCGGCGATTGTCCACCAGCGAAAGCTGCACTGGTGATGACCGGCACGCGGCATGTCATCGTGGGGACGGCCGGGCACATCGACCACGGCAAGACCAGCCTCGTGCGGCAACTGACGGGCATCGATACCGACCGCCTGCCCGAAGAACGGGCCCGCGGCATTTCGATCGACTTGGGTTTTGCGCATTTCGACCTGGGCGACACGCACTTCGCGCTGGTCGATGTCCCGGGGCACGAGCGGTTCGTGAAAAACATGGTCGCCGGCGCGACGGGGGTGGACCTCGCCCTGCTCGTTGTCGCGTCCGACGACGGCGTCATGCCGCAGACGCGCGAGCACCTGGAAATCATGGACTTGCTGGGGGTGGCGGCGGGGGTCGTGGCCGTCACGAAAATCGACCTGGTCGGTCCCGAGTTCATCGAGCTGGTGACGGAAGAGCTATCTGAGCAGTTGCGCGGCACGTTTCTCGAAAGCGC
>JACQFH010000547.1 GCA_016200145.1 Planctomycetia bacterium
GATAGCCCGGGGCATCGCCCCGGGGTAATGGCCCCAAAAACTCGAACATGAGCCCTGAAAGGGCGAAACAATTTGAGAAACGTGTCAAAGCGCGACGATCATTCAGTGACGAACGTACATTCACCACATCCCTCCCGGTGCCCCATGCCACAATCACTCTCGCAAATTCTGATTCACCTGATTTTCAGCACCAAGAATCGTGCCCCTCTTCTACTTAAGCCCGTTCGTCCAGATTTGCACAAATACATGGCGGGCATTCTCGACGATTGGGACAGCCCCGCCATCATCATCGGCTCAGTCGCCGATCACGCGCATGTTCTGTTCCGTCTCTCGAAAAACCATGCCTTGAGCAAAGTCGTCGAGCACGTCAAGAAGGGATCATCGAAATGGATCAAGACGCAGGGGACGCGATACTCAAATTTCCAATGGCAGGCCGGGTTCGGCGCCTTCGCTTTGAGCCAGTCGAACGTGCCGCGCGTCAAATCGTACGTTGCCAACCAGGAGGAGCATCACCGCGTGCGGACTTTTCAGGATGAATTCCGCGCGTTCCTGCGCCGTCATCAGGTCGAATTCGATGAACGATATTTGTGGGATTGAATCGTCCTGTTTCGCCCTTACAGGGCTTGGCTAGGTATTTTGGGCTTTTACCCAGGGCGTTGCCCTGGGCTGTCTTGTTGTGGCCTTTCAGGCCGAACGATTCACACAGGACACGATCCCACGCACCTCGTGGGAACGAGAGGCATGTCACCGATCACGCCGCGAAAGCGCGCGTCCCTCAAGCCTCAAGCCTGCGCTCACTTCGCCTTTTCCACCGTCAATTTAATCAACGGCGTACACGGCCCCGGCATGCCGATGCGGATGTCGCTGCGCCAGGTTTGCGCGACGGTGATGCCGTAGGTCCCGGGGTGCATCTCGGGGGGGACCTTCAGCGGGACTTCCACCAGCCCGTTATTGATCGGCAGGTTCTGCGGGGTCGTCAGGCCGCAGGCCACGCCGAACGTCGCCAGGTTGACGACGATCGGCATCGTCTTCAAATCCGCGTCGCCGTGCACGCGCACGGCGATCGTGCCCGTCCCCCCCGCCGCGATCGTGATCTCTTTCGTCACCGCCTCCAGCCAGGGCCCCTGCGCTTTGGCCACCGCCACGCGCGACAGGGGACTGGCGCGGAAGAAACCGGTGTCACTCGTGTAGTACAGCGTCAGCGGCAGCGATCGCCGTTCGAGCGAATTGCCGTCGGTCCGCTTCGACCGGCCCACGACCCGAAACGGAACGGCCGTCCCCACCGCGGCACCTGCCGGCGCCGTGATCGTGACGAACACCTTGAACTGATACGTGACGAACGGCCGTTCCGGTGTCGTCGCCAGCGACGTCGCCGCGCTGCTCGACCAGCCCTCCGGCAATCCTTCGACGGCGACCTCGATGTCGTCGTTGCAACCGCCGAACCGGTCGATCCGCACCAGCACGCACGCCGTGCTCCCCGGTCCCCAGACCGGCACGGCGTCCGGAAAATGCGTGAGCCGGAAATCGGGGCTGCCGGGTTTCAGCGTCAGCCGGTAGACGGCCCGCGGCCCATGGACCCCTGACTGGTCTTTCACCTTCACGAAATACTCGCCCGCCGCGGGCGCCGTGAACTCGAGCCGGCTGTCGGTCGATTTGAAGTCGTGATACGACTCGTAACCCGGATCGAACGCCTCGTCGTCATTCTCCGCCAGCATCTTTCCTTGCGCGTCGTACACCTGCAAAAGCGTATCGACCGGCGACCGCAGCCAGCGCTGCGCCACGATCTCGAACTGCACCTTCTGCTGCGCGTCGAGCCGCACGCGGTACCAGTCAACATCCTCGGCCGTCTGAAACCGGCCGTTCACCGTGCTCTCGATGGCCAGCACGCCCGCCTGCGCGCGGTCGTCGTTGGGCTCGGTTTCCGTCGATTCGGTGAATTCTCCGACGAGCACCGGCACGTCGAGCCCGGAGCTGTCGTCGCGATCGAGCGCGACGTGCCGCAACGTGTACGCCGGGTCCCACGCCGCGCCGGCCACGCCCGCCGATCCCTTCGTCCCCGGCGCAACGTGCAGCCCGAACAGCTCGACCGTGCCCGGGTTTTCGCGCGCGAGGCCCGGCGGAAATGCCGCCGTGGGATACGCCGCCTCGCCCAAGGTCAGCCGGTACACCGCTTCGGGAAACCCCTGGTAGTTCAGCAACTGGACGCGCACGAAATATTCTCCGTCGCGCGGCAGCTCGTGCTCGATCAGCGGATCGAACCCGACCGTGTCTTCGGCGCTGGCCAGCGTGCGACCTTCGGCGTCGAGCAACTCGAGGCTGAAATCGGCGATGCCGTAATTCCGCCCCTGGCCGTGAATGTCGAGCGCGTGGGCCGCGATCGCAGCCACCACCCGCTGCCCCTTCTTCCCGGCGAAGCGGAACACGTCGAGATCGGCAGCCGGGTTGATCCGGCCGTTGATGACGACCGGCGCCGTCACCGCCTCGGCTTTGGCGATTTCGTTATTCGGCTCGGTCTCGAGCTGCTCGGGCAGGCGGCCCACGACGAAGTACGCGAAATTCGTGAGGCCGCTGCGCTCGTTCAGCAGGCGCACCCAGCGCCGGCCGGGGGGCGCGTCGGGCGCGATGTCGAGCGTGGCTTCCACCGTCGAGCCGTTGACCGATTTGAGGTCGCGCACGGCCAGACCAGGCGGACCGTCGATGATCAGCTCGCGCGGCGACGCCAGGCCCCCCTTAAACCCGTGCATCTCGACCTTGACGCTCGTCCCGCGCCGCCCGCCGGCGGGAAAGATCGTGTCGAGCCGGCATTCTTCGTAGAGCGGGGCCTGCGGCTGCGCGAAGGCGGCGGCCGGGGGCAACAGCAGCGCCGCCGCGATTGCAAACGCGATCCGCCGCAGCGCACTCACGCAAGCACCTCGTCGATGGCCCGCCCGCCGCCGTTGATGAGCACCGGCCGGCCGTCGTTCGTATGGTATTCCTGCGTGTCGTCGATCCCCATCAGCCGGAAGATCGTCGCGGCGTAGTCGAGCGTCGTGTGCTCTTTCCCCGCGACGCGCTCGCACTTCGAGTCGGTCTTCCCCACGACGGTGCCGGCCCGCACCTGAGAGCCGCTGAACCCGATCACGTTGCACAGCGGGTAGTGGTCGCGCCCCGCGGCGCCGTTGACGCGCGGCGTGCGGCCGAATTCCCCCGCGCACAGCACAACGGTGCGGTCCATCAGCCCGCGGTCCGTCAGGTCCGTGAGCAGGGCCGACCAGGCCCGGTCGAGCGTCGGCAGCAGCGGGTCTTTGAGGCGGATGAAGTTCTTGTCGTGCGTGTCGTATCCGGTGAAATCGACGGCCACGAACCGCACCCCGGCCTCGACGAGCCGGCGCGCCAGAAGCGTCGCCTGCCCTTCGCGCGTGCGGCCGTAGGCGTCGCGCAGCTTTTCGGGCTCGTCGCCCAGGTTGAAGGCCTGCTTGGCGGGGGGGGTGGTGATCAGGGCGTACGCCTGCCGGTAGATTTCGCCGCGGGTGTGCCCCGCCTCGGCCGCCCGGCCGGCCTGCCGCTGCCAGGCATCGAGCCGGTCGAGAATCCGCCGGCGGCGCTTTGTGCGCTCGGCCCCCACCTGCGACGGGATCGACACGTCGTCCACCGAGAAGTCTTTGTCGTTCGGGTTCCGGCGGACCATCAGCGCGTTGTACGCCGACCCCAGGTACCCGCCGCCCGAGTACGCCATCTCGCCCGCCGCGCACTGCACGTACGGCGGCATGCCGTTCTTCCACCCCAGCTCTTTCGACACGACCGAGCCGAAGCAGGGGTAGACCGTCGAGCCGACCGGGGCCGCGTTTACGTCGGGGACCTGCGGATAGCCGGTGAGCATCCAGTGGGTCGCCTCGGCGTGCTGGCTTCCCTGGTGGACGATCGTCCGCACCTGGCAGACTTTGTCCATCTGCCGGCTCATCAGGGGCAGGTGTTCGCAGACGGTGACACCCGGCACGTTCGTGTCGATCGGCCGGAACTCGCCGCGATACTCGACCGGCGCGTCGGGCTTCATGTCGAGCGTGTCGATGTTGCTGATGCCGCCGTTCGTCCACAGCAGGATGAAGTTCGTATCTTTGCGCGCCGCCGGCTCCTTCGCGGCCTCGGCCCGCAGCAGCTTCGGCAGCGTCAGCCCGAACAGCGACAAACTCCCCACCTGCAGCCACGCCCGCCGGCTGAGCCCTTCGCAGTTGCGCGACCAGGATTTCAGGTTGAACATGACGAAGCTCCAAATTCCGTAGGGTGGACTTCAGTCCACACGAAACCGTTTCGACCCCTGCTGGCTCGCCCGGCAGGTGAAGGAGATTGGCCAGCTGGATAACACTACCGCAAATTCTCGACCAGCCCCGACAGGGGCGAAATTCAATAGCCCAGGGCGCCAGCCCTGGGTATCGAATCCGAACCTCTCAGCAAGCCCTGTAAGGGCGAAACTCTGGGATTATGAACCGATCTCCAATCTGGAATTTCGCCCCGTTGGGGCTTCGAACATTTCGGCAATCATTCCCAGGGCTGGCGCCCTGGGCTTTAGAATCCCGCCCCGTTGGGGCTAGCCTCAGGCCTAATAGAAGCCAAACTCCGCGCAATTAATCAGCGCCCACAGGATATCCTGCCAGGCCTCGTCGCGGGAAGGTCCTTCCGCCAGCGTCTCGCGCACGGCGACCCGCTCGGTTTCGGTCGGGCCCCGCCCGAGCGCGCTGTAATACAGCTCCTCCAGCATCTCATCATCGGTTCGACCCGCCTTCAGGCTGAGCGCCAGCCTCCCCGCCGGCGACACGATCTTCTCGTGCAATGCCGTGCTGTTGGCCAGGTGCAGCGCCTGCGACAGATCGGGCGTCGCGCCCCGCGCGCAGTCGCACGGGTTGTTTCGCAGCGGCCTCCCGAACGTGGATAAAAACAGCGACACGATCGTCGGATCGGGGAGCGCGATCGCCCGCGTTCCCGTCGGCTGCCCGGCGAACGTCTCCGCCGTGCCCGCCACCTGGTTGATCGCGTCGAGCAGCACCTCGGCCGGCATCCGCCGCGGCGCACGGTGCGTGAAGAGCTGCCCGTCTGCGTCGCGGGCTGGATTCAGCTCGGGAGCGAGCTGGTACACTCGTGAGTTGCAGATTGTCCGCAGCAGGTGCTTCGCGTCGCAGCCATTTGAGGCGAAGTCGCGGGCCAGCGCGTCGAGCAGGAGGGGCATCACCGGCGGGTTCGTCGCCCGCAGATCGTCCACCGGTTCGACGAGCCCCCGCCCGAATAGCGCGCTCCAGTAGCGGTTCGCCCAGTTCCGCGCGAAGTAGGGGTTGTCGGCCCGCGTGATCCACTCGGCGAGCTGCTGCCGCGGGTCGGAATTCTCGGCGCTCGGTTTCGTCTCTTCGCCGAACAGGCGCGGCGTCGCGGCGACCAGCGTCTTGCGGTTGGGGTTTTCTTTGGCCGAGGCCCGCAGGCTCTTGGGTCCGCCGAACCGCGATCCGAGCTGCCCGCTGTCTTTCGTTTCGAGCCGCGAGAAGAACGCCGCCAGGCCGTAGTAGTCGTCCTGGCTCCAGACTTCGTTGGGGTGGTGATGGCACTTCGTGCATTGCAGGCGCACGCCCAGAAAGACCTGCGCCGTCGTCTCGGCCAGCTCTTCGACTTTTTCGTCGATGAAGAAGTAGGCGACCGGGCCGTGCGTAAACAGGTTCCCCTGCGCGGTGAGCAGCTCGCGCGTCAGCACGTCGAGCGGCTTGTTTTCGCGCACCGACTGCCTGATCCACCCCGAGAAGCTCGCCAGCCCCTTGTCTCCCAGGTAGCGGCGATGGGCCCGCAGCAGATCGCCCCAGCGCAGCGACCAGTAGTCGACGTACTCGGGGCGCGACAGCAGCTCGTCGACGACGCGCGACCGCTTCTGCGGCGCGGGATCGGCCAGGAATTTTCTGGCGTCGTCGGGCGTCGGCAGCGTGCCGATCAGATCGAGAAACACCCGACGCAGGAACGTGGCGTCGTCGGCCAGCGGCGCGGGGGCCAGGCCCAGCCGGCGCCACTCGGCCGCCGCCAGGCCGTCGATGTAATTCTGCTCGGGAAAGTCGAATGTGGCCGCCGGCGAGTACGGAATCGAAACCCCCACCGCCGCCACCTGCCCCAGGAACCGCACCTGCACCGCCGTCTTCCCCGGCTTGTGCGCTGTGACGACACCCGTCCGCGTCACCTCGGCGATCATCTTCTCGCGCACGTCGTATGAGGCCCACGCCGTCACGTCGCGCGACGAGCCGTCGCCATACGTGGCGATCACCCGCAGCGCGGTGCCCGGCGAGTCGGCCGCACCTTCCTGCCGCGGGGCGATGACCAGCTCGGCGGGCTCCACCCGGATGCGCAGTCCTTTGAGATCATCGGAGCGCGGCGCGGGGAGGCCGGCGGCGATCCAATTCCTGAGGATCGCTGCGACTTCGGAATCGGGCGCGATCCGCCGACCGCCGCCGTGAGGAACCGCCCCCGTCGGCTTCAGCAGCAGCAGGCTGCGTTCGGGAACGCCGGTGTTCAGCCGTCGCCCGCGCGAGCCTTCGGCCAGCACCTCATAATCGAACGCCGGGTCGAACCCCAGCAGCGACAGTTGAAATCCGCCCCGTCCCTGAAACGACCCGTGACAAGCCCCCGCATTGCACCCCGCCCGCGTCAGCACCGGCACCACGTCCCGCGTAAAATCCACCTGCCCCGGCTGCCCCACCGCGCTCCCGGGCAAGCGCCCCTCCGTCGGATCAACCGGCGCAGCCTGGCCGGCATGCGGAATGCCACCCCACATTCCGACCAGCAGCAGCGATAGCAGACGGCAGACCATTCCATTGTCAAATGTACCTGCGCTGATGGGTGCGACGCCAGTGGCGAACGGAGTCGATGGGGTCGAAACGTCGAAGAGGGAGGAGAAGAAGATAGAAGAGCGACTTCAGTCCCGGCGCGCCACTCCCCCCCTTAGCAAGGGGGGTCAGGGGGGGTCGGATGAACCCGCAACCGATTCTTCGCTTGCACTCAAATCCGCGTTGCGCCTCACCCTTCGCGATTCACACGAACGACCTGCCCGGCAAGATGCGAGGCTGCAGAAATGGCAACGTGAATCCGGTTCGCGAGCGCGCCGAAGTCCGGGTCGAAGGTACAGGCGATGATACCGGTATGAGCGGGTTGCTCGCGGTGCAAGCGAAAAAAGTGCTTTCGATTGAGGGTCAGGAGAGCCCTGTTCTCTGAAATTGCAAAGTCGAGTACTTCGCGGTCGCTTGTTTTCTGATTGGCTTTGCCGGTCTCGGCGACGGTTAGCGCATCGTGTCCGAGTCGTCTCAGTTCTTCGACAACCGGAAACGGGAAGTTCTCGTTGGCATACAGCCGGGCCAAACTACGCCTCGTTCTCGGAGATCTGTCGCTCGATTTCGGCGCGATGCGCGTCGACGTAGGCCCAGGCATTAACCAAGTCTTCGGCCCTCAATGTGGGATACGCACGGAGCAACTCGGCCTCGCTGCTTCCAAGCTGACGTCCCCGCTCGAGTACCCAGACCGGAATCCGTGTACGGACGATGCAGGGTTCGCCACCGCAGACATCGGGAGTGCTCTCGATCCCTGGAAACGCTCCCCCGACATCGCGCGCAACCCGTTGCAGAAGCTGCGCTTTTTCAGCAGGCGACAACAGGGCCACCTGTTTTTCAAGATCCTGCAATGTGCTCATCGCCTGCGCCTCTGAATCGGTTGACGCAACCTGATCATACGGTACATCCATTCTATCATATCTGCGCCGACCCGCGCCGATACGTTTCCCAAATCTCATTCGACGTATCTTCTCTCGCACAACGGACGCGGGCTCGCGAAGAGGCAAGCACAAGGCGACTCAACCCCGCACGGCAAGATTATGCTACATTCGTGCTGAGCCGTACTTTCAATTCCGAAATCCCCTTCACTCCCTCTCCCCCTGGGAGAGGGCCGGGGTGAGGGCACCCGACCATCGACAGTCCCCGGCAACATGCCCACCCCCCTCCGCACCTTCGCCGATCTTATCCTCCTGTCGCCGTCCATCGACGACAAGCTCGTCCCGCCCGACGAGCCGCTGACCGATGCCGACCCCGGCCCGGCCGAGCGGATCGCGCTGCCGGCGCGGCCGCCGAACCTTGTCTTTTGCGGACGCAAGCAGTCGCCGCCGATGCCGCATCCCGATACGCTCGGCGATCCGAAAAAGCGCGCCGCCGCGCACCACATCATGGCCAACCACGAGCTGCAGGCCCTGGAGGTGATGGCGTTCGTCCTGCGCGCTTTTCCGCAGGCGCCCGCCGAGTTCCGCGCCGGCCTCGCGCGGATCATGGCCGACGAGCAGCGCCACACGCGGCTGCACCTGACGCGCCTGGCGGAGCTGGGGATGGCGTTCGGCGACCTGCCGGTGAACGGCTACTTCTGGAACAAGGCCCAGGAGTTCGAGACGCTGCTCGATTATGTCGCCGGGCTGCCCCTCACGTTCGAGGGGCGAAACCTCGATCACACGCTGGAGTTCGAGGAGTGGTTCCAGGCGGCCGGCGACGAGAAGAGCGCGGGAGTGATGCGGGCCATCCACCGCGATGAAATCCAGCACGTCGCGTTCGGCATTCATTGGCTGCGGATCCTGAAACCCGCCGGCCAGTCCGACTGGGAGGCCTACGCCGCGGCGCTGAGATGGCCGCTGCGTCCCGAGAAATCGCGCGGCAAAACCTTCCACCGCGCCCCCCGCCTCGCCGCCGGCCTCTCGCCGGAGTTCATCGACCGCCTGGAGCGCGAAGGGAATTAGAAGATAGAGGATAGAAGATAGCATGACGAAACAACGGCCTTTCAGCCCGTTCCATCCTCCATCCTCCATCCTCCATCCTCCATCCTCTATCCTCTATCCTCTATCCTCTATCCTCTATCCTCTATCTTCTATCTTCTATCTTCTATCTGTCTTCTATCTTCGAAATCTCCGCATTCTCCCCCATGCCCCCCCAATCCTCCGGTACCCTCCTCCACCGCCTCCGTGACGGACAGCTCGAGGTCCTGCTCGTGCATCCGTCGGGAAACTACAACCGCGGCAAGCCGTGGAGCATCCCCAAGGGAATCCCCGACCCCGGCGAAGACCTCGCCGCCGCCGCCCGCCGCGAAACGCTGGAAGAAACCGGCGTCGTCGCCGGCGAAGATCTCGTCCCGCTCGGCACGATCAGTTACGTGAAAAGCGGCAAGCTCATCCACTGCTTCGCCGGCCCCGCCCCCGCCGACGCGAATCCCACCTGCGCCTCCTGGGAAGTCGACCGCGCCGAATTCGTCCCCCTCGAAAAAGCCCGCCATCTCCTGCATCCCGACCAGTCCCCCTTCGTTGACCGACTCGAACAGCTCCTGGCGCCGTAGGGGGGCAGTAATGAGTACTCAGCCAATTGCAGATCACATCCAAGACCGTTTATAATTAAGTGGTGATCCACGCTCGCCCGGCATTCCTTCCTCGGCGGTTTCCTGCCTCGCTGAACGGTTGGCCTTGATGGTCCCTCGGATGATTCTTCCCGGCTTCGTGCTGCTGGCTCTCGTGGCCGGTTCCGCGGGGGGAGCGCGCGCGGAGGAGGTGAGAGCGGTCCCAGGTGCGGCGGCTCGGCAAAACGACGCGGGGCAAAGCGGCGAAAAGGAAAAGGTCGATTTCGCCAACCAGATCGAACCGCTCCTCAGCCGGTTTGGGTGCAACTCCGGGGGATGCCACGGCAAAGCCAGCGGACAGAACGGCTTCAAACTGTCGCTCTTCGGCTTTGACACCGAATTCGACTACGAAGCCCTTGTCGACGAAGGCCGCGGCCGGCGCATTTTCGGCTCGGCGGCAGAGAACAGTCTGCTCATGCGCAAGGCGGCCGGAAAGGTGCCGCACGGCGGTGGAAAGCGGATCGAACCGGAGACCGAACCGTATCGCATCCTGTCGCGATGGATTGAGCAGGGGGCGCCCGCCTCGGCGGCCGATGCGCCGCGCGTCGTCAAAATTGCGATCGAGCCGCGCGAAAAGATCATGCAGCCGGGCGCGAAGCAGAAGCTCACGGTGCTCGCCGAATACAGCACGGGCCTGTCGCGCGATGTGACGTCCGAAGCCCAGTTCGACAGCAACATGGGACCGGTCGCCGGGGTTTCGCCGGAGGGGCTGGTCGAATGCTCGGGGCAATCGGGCGAGGCGGCCATTATGGCCCGCTACATGGGACAGGTCGCCGTCTTCCGGGCCCTCGTCCCCCATGGCAAGTCGCTGAGCGCCATTCCCGATTTCAACACCGGGCATACCATCGACCGGCTCTGTGCCGAGAAATGGAAGAAGCTGGGGCTGTTGCCCTCACCTCCGGCGGACGATGCGACGCTGATCCGCCGCACAACGGTCGATCTGTGCGGCCGCCTGCCGACCGCCGACGAAGCCCGCGCCTACGTCGCCGACCAGGCCCCCGACAAACGCGAGAAGCTGGTCGATCGCCTGCTGGCCTCGCCCGACTATCCGGCGTTTTTCGCCATGCGGTGGGGGACGATCCTGCGGAACTCGCAGTTGGCCGGGTCCGACCGGGCCGCCTACGCCTTCCACAACTGGATCAAAGACATGGTCGCCCGCAACCGGCCGTACGACGAGTTCGTGCGCGGCATCGTGGCGGCCGCCGGCGAATGGCAGGATGCCCCCGCCATCAACTGGTACTGGCAGATGCGCGACGACCAGTTGCACCAGGTGACGGCCGACACGGCCCAGGTGTTTCTCGGCATCCGTCTGCAATGCGCCCGCTGCCATCATCATCCCTACGAACGCTGGGGCCAGGAAGACTACTACGGCCTGGCGGGGTTCTTCACACGCCTGGGGCGCAAGAGCTTCGGCGAACCGCCGCCGTACTATTCGGCGCCGCGGGTGACGCTGGGGGACATGAACCCCCTGACGAAGAAGTCGCCGGAGCCGAAGTACCTCGACGGCGAGTATCCGAAATTCTCCTCGGAACAGGACCCGCGTCATGCGCTGGTGGACTGGATGATCCGCCCGGAGAACCCGTTCTTCAGCAAGATTTTCGTCAACCGGATGTGGGGACATTTCTTCGGCCGCGGTCTGGTCGATCAGATCGACGACATGCGCGAGACGAACCCTCCCACGAACCCGGAACTGCTCGAAGCGCTGGCGAACGACTTCCGCGACCACCACTTCGACATGAAACACATCGTCCGGCAGTTGGCGCTCAGCAACGTCTACGCGCTCGCCTCGTACCCGACCGAGGGCAACCAGTCGGATACGCAGAATTTCGCCCGCTTCTATTCGCGACGGCTGATTGCCGAAGTGCTGCATGACGCCGTCGACGCGGCGGCCGGAACAAAATCGAATTTCAACGGCATGGCCTCGGACGCACGGGCCATCGACCTGCCGCACGAGGGCTTTGGCTCGTACTTCCTCGAAACATTCGACCGCCCGAAGCGGGTGACCGGCTGCGAATGCGAACGCTCGGCCGGAGCGACGCTGGCGCAGGTGCTGCTGTTGTCGAATTCCGACGAAATCGAAAACAAGCTGGCCAACGGCGAGGGGCGCATCGCCCGGCTCATCAAAGACAAGAAAAGCGACGACCAGGCGATCGACGAGCTGTACCTGGCGGCCCTGAGCCGGCCCGCTACGACCCTTGAGCAGAGCAGGACGCTCGCTTACATCGCCGGCTCGCCGAACCGGCAGCAGGCGCTGGAAGACGTGCTGTGGAGCTTGCTGAACACACGGGAGTTCATGTTTAATCATTAGGACATTGGCCTTCGGCCAATAGAGCAGGAGTGGATTGGACCCATTGATTTAGAGCCGCGACCGTGAGGGAGCGGATTTGATGCAGAGCAGTAATAATAACCGCTTCCTTACGGGCGCGGCTCTACGGAATGCGGCTCTGGGAGAGGAATCGCCAATGCTCAATATCCCCGGAAGTGCCATTCGCACCTGCGACGGCGTATCGCGACGCGGTTTTCTGCGCGTCGGATCGCTGGCCGTCGGTGGCCTGACACTGGCCGACGTGCTGCGGGCGAGGTCTGTAGCGGCCGAAACAGGACAGGCGCTGAACGACACGGCCGTCATTCTGCTGTGGCTGGCGGGGGGGCCCAGTCACATCGACATGTACGACCTCAAGCCGCAGGCTCCGGCCGAGTTCCGCGGCGAATTCCAGGAGATCGCCACGAACGTCGCCGGGACGCGCATCAGCGAGCACCTGCCGCTGCAGAGCGCGCTCATGGACAAGATCTCGGTTGTCCGCTCGGCCACGCACACCAACGCCGGACACGGCATGGGCTCGCAATGGATGCTCACCGGCTACCAGCCGACCATCGAAGTCAACGACAATATCTACCCGTCGGTCGGTTCCGTCGCGTCGAAGATGCGCGGGCCCAACACTCCCGGCCTGCCCGCGTACGTGAACCTGCCCAACAAGCTGTCGCTCGGCAAGGCGGCGTACCTGGGCGCGTCGTACAACCCGTTTGCCCCCGAGAGCGATCCGAACAATGACGGCTTCAACGTCCGCAATCTCAAGCTGCCCGGCCGGGTCACGGTCGATCGGCTCGAGCGCCGCC
>JACQFH010000548.1 GCA_016200145.1 Planctomycetia bacterium
AGAACCATCGCCAGCGAGACGACGACCAGCATCCGCTTTTCGGCTTCCTGCATCTGCTGAAACTCGCCGCTCCATGTTGCGCTGAACGGGGTCTTCAGCAGCGGGGCCATTCGCTCCTGCGCCTCGGCGACGGTGCTGGCCAGGTCCCGCCCGCGCACGCCGAATTTGACGGCGATCAGGCGGCGCCCCTCTTCGCGGCTGATTGTGGCGGCCCCGGGCCTGACGAAGCTGCCTTCCGGGTCGGGGTTCCCGCGCGCGTCGACTGGAGTCACCAAGTCGCCCAGCCGGCGTCGGGGGACGCGGCTTAGATTGCTGACGGCCCCGTTAAAGGTGCTGCCGGTGAGGGCCGGCATCGGCAGACTGGTCCCCAGCGGCGAGAGCCCGATCGTGGCGCCGGTGAGCGGCGTCGCGGCGCGGCCCGCGACTGAACCTTCGGTGACGGTGTTCTTGATGACGTCGACGGGAATGTCGAGGATATCGTCCGCACTCTGGCGAAGTTCTTCGGGCCAGCGCAGCGCGATATCGAAGCGGCGTTCCCCTTCGAGCATCTCGGTGAATGGCATCCCCCCCACCGCCGTTTCGATGACGTCTTCGACGTCGGCCACGTTGACGCCCCACAGTGCACACTTGGTGCGGTCGATAGGAAACGCCAGGTTCGTCTGCCCTTTGATGCGGAAAATGCCCGGATCGGAGACACCGGGGACCGTCGACAGGGTGTTGCGGAACTTGACGGCCAGCTCTTCGAGCTTGTCGAGATCGGGGCCGAAGATCTTCACCGAGTTTTCGCCTTTGACCCCCGACAGCGATTCCAGCACGTTGTCGCGGATGATCTGCGAAAAGTCCCAGTTGACCCCCGGCACGTGGCGCGACAGGTCGTCTTCCAGCTCTTCAACGAATTCGGCCTTCGTGCGAGCGTGGTTCGTGCCGGCGACGTGCGGCCACTTCGAGCGCGGATTCAGGGGCACGAAAACCTGCAGTTCGTAAAAACCGGTCGGGTCGGTGCCGTCGTCGGGGCGACCGATCTGCGACGCGGCCAGCTTGACCTCGGGATAATCCTGCAAGCGCCGTCGCACCCACTTTCCGTTACGGGCCACTTCGTCGAGCGACACGTTCACGGGAAACGTACCGCGGACGATGAGGTTCCCCTCTTCCAGCTCGGGCATGAATTCGCGCCCCATGAAGGGCACGACCCCCATCGTGGTGACCACCAGTCCCGCGAACACGGCGACCGTCGCCCAGCGATGGGCCAGGAAAAACCGCAACTGGTACATGTAGACCGCGTTGATCCCCCGCACGAGCGCGTTCTCGCGCGTTTCGCGCAGGTTGCCGAACAACATCGCGCACAAAACCGGAGACAGCGTGAGGGCGAACAGCAGCGCCCCCGCCAGGGCAAACGCGTACGTGTCGGCCATGGGCCCGAATATCTGCCCTTCCGGCCCTTGCATGGTGAACAAGGGCAACAGGGCACAGACGGTGATCAGCGTCGAGTAGAACAGGCTGCGTTCGACCTCTCGCGCTGCGCGGAGCACACGGTCTTTCAGGTGCAACTCCACCGCTTCGCCGCTGGTCAGCCTGCGGAAGATATTCTCGACCATGATCACCGACGAGCCGACGATGATCCCGAAATCGACGGCCCCGATCGACAGCAGGTTGGCCGATTTCCCCCGCAGGTAGAGCATTCCGAACGCGAACAACAGCGCCAGCGGAATGTTGACGGCCACGATCATCGACGTGCGGAAATCGCCCAGGAACATCCACAGAATGACCGTCACCAGCATCATCCCCACCAGCAGGTTCTCGCGAACGGTGCTTGTCGTCACGTCGATCAGCGTCGAGCGGTTGTAATAGGGTTCGAGAAAGACGCCCGGCAGCAGGCGCCCCGGCTGGTGGTTGAATTCGTCAATCTTTTCCTTCACCGCCTGCAGGACAGGGAGCGATTTTTCGCCCTTGCGGAGCAGGATAATCCCCTGCACTTTGTCGTCTTCGTCGATCATGGTCGGCTTGCCGTCGGCGTCGATAAACTCTTTGCCGTCGCTGTCGACCTTCGGGCGGTTGATGCCGATGCGGCCCTGGCGCGTCTGATGGCCGATAATCACCCCCTGGGTCACGTCGTCTTCTTCGGGGCGGACCGGCCCTCCCTTGACGACATGCTCGACCCGGATCGGGACGTTGTTGGTGGCGGTGATCACGATCTGGCGGATCTGGCGCACGCGGCGGCGCTCTTCCGAACGCATGTATTCGGCGGCTGATTCGGCGTCGGGCATGTTCAACGCCTCGACCATCGGGTCTTCGCCCCCGCCGATCAGGCCGATCCCGCGCACGACTTGCACGCTGCCCCCCTGCACGATGAAGTTTCCGCCGGCGTTGGCGTTGCTGGCCTTGACGGAGTCTTCAAGCTGCTGCAGGGTGATGCCGTATTCTTTCAGTCGCTGCGGATCGGGCTGAATCTCGTACCGCTTGATGGTCCCGCCGCAACTGACGACGCCGGCCACGCCGGGGATTCGCAGGAACCGCCGCTCGAGCGTCCAGTCCTGCAGCGATTTCAGGTCGCTGGAGGTGTAGATTTCTTTGCCCAGCGAGTCTTTAGGACTGTTGATCGTGTAGCGGTAGATTTCGCCGATCGGCGAAGCCGGCGAGAGCCGGGGCTTGACTGTCTTGGGAAGTTCGACCGTTGTCAGGCGGTTCAGCACTTCCTGCCGCGCGGCGACGTAGTCGGTGTTGTAATCGAACTGGTTCCGCAGGTGCGACAGCCCAAACGTCGATTTGGTCCGCGTGTATTGCAGGCCGCGCATGCCCGCGAGGGCCACTTCGAGCGGAATCGTCACCTGCCGCTCGACCTCTTCGGCCGAGGCCCCTGGATACTGCGCGACGACTTCGATGATGGCCGGCGCCGGGTCGGGATACGCCTCGACGTTGACATGCAGAAACGAGTAGCCCCCGACGTACACGAGGCTCAACGTCAGCAGAATGACGACCGCACGGCTGTGCATCGCCCATTCAATGAGTCGTCCGACCATGCTGCACCTGACCTACGGAGATCGGACCGCTTCCGGCGCCTGCGATTGCAGGTACTGCAGCTCGGCGGCCAGTTGCAGACCGCCGGTCGTCACCACGACGTCTCCCACGGCCAGGGGTAAGGCCGCCGAGTCGCCGTGTTCCGCGCGGAGGTCCCGGGCGAGCGACACGACCCGGTCGTTGCGGCGCACCGGAACGACCCGGCGCCGCGTGTAACGGAGCGGATCTTTGGCCGATTGCACGAACACGTACGTTTCGCCGTCCAGATCGACCAGCGCCGAGACGGGAATCGAGACTTCATCGGCGGGAGTGGGCAGCTCGATCCAGGCGGTGATGAACTGCCCGGCGCGGAGGCGGCCTCCCGGATTGACGACCCAGCCCATGACCAGCGCCGTGTGCTGCGTCGGGTCGATGATCGGTCCGATCCGGTCGAAGCGACCCCCCAGTTCCTCTTTCGGGTCGGCCTTGAGAAACACCTTCCAGCTCCGGGCGTCCTGCGGCAGGCTTTCGAGCGCAGGCAGGTCTTCTTCGTAGGCGTGCGCCAGCACGTTCATGCGCGACAGGTCGGCGATCTTGAACAGGTCGAGCTCGTTATTCACGTAATCTCCGACGGCCACATTTTTCTCGACGATTGTCCCCGACACGAACGACCGAACTTCGACGCGCGCCCAGTTCTCGTTGATCTTCGCAGTCGGGACGCCGTTGCGGTTGCGGATGCGGGTCGCCTCTTCGCGGACCACTTCGATCTCGCTCTCGGGCACGCGCCACGAGCGCAACGTGCGCTCGGCCGTCGTGACGTTGATGATGTCCCCTTCCACCAGCCGCTGCTGCTCGCGGACTTTGTCGTGCGACACGGACGCTTTGCGCTCGGCTTCTTCGAGCGACTTAAGCCGCTCTTCGTCGATCCGCAGCCGTGCCACGGCTTCGACGAGCTCGCTCTTCTTTTCTCCAAGTTCCTTGCTCCAGACGACGGCCAGCAACTGGCCTTCGCGGACGTAGTCTCCGAACTCGAGCGGTCGGCGGACCGCCGAATCAGTTCCCCCCGCCGAAGATCCGGGTGCGGCGAGCGCCTGCGGATCGTCGAAATCGCCGACCTCCACGACGTCGCCCGCAAACCGCGAGTGCACGTGCACCATGCTGTTCGAGAGCAGGTACAACTGGCCGTCGAGCTTCAGGGGTTGAGGCGGCGAGGCCGGCGCGACCTTGGCCAGCGTCATTCCCATTGATTTGAAGACGTCGTCGGTGACGATCAGCGTGTCGGGCTGATCGGCGGCCAGTTCGTGCATGCGCTCTTCATGCACCTCGAGGGCGTGTTTCTTTCCCGCGGCTTCGCGATCTTCGAGCCACTGGTGAACTTTGGGGACCACCACCAGCGGGACGATCAGCGCGACAACGAACGCGATCGCCGTGAGCAGACTCTTGAATCCCGGTTTGGCAGATTGCATGGCTGGTTCTCGAGCGGCCAGACCACTGTGCGCGACAACGCAAGCACTGCGGCCCCGATGGAACAAGTATGCCAGTATCGCAGAGATGAGTCAATTTCTGTAACCCATTGTGCGACAGCAGTTTGCCGTTTGTTACGGATTTGTAACTGTAGGTCAGGCTTTCCAGCCTGACAGCGCTGCGTTTTGGCCTGAGCACACCGGTGGCGGGCCAACAGCAATTGCTGTCGTCTACCCCCCCGCAATCGCACCGACGATCAAAAACGGTTCCGTTCCGGCGGCGACAGCTTTGGGCAGCGGGGCGTCGGGGGGTTCGTGCGAGTAATCTTCTGAGCAGGCAAAGAAGCGGAGCAGAGGGCGGCGAATTCCGGTGGCCTGATCGCGGACCGTGCCGCGCAGCGCCGGGTAACGGGCTTCGAGTGCATCGAGGATCGCTCGCTGCGTCACAGAACCTGAGACGTCGACCTGCACTTCGCTGCCCACGCGCGCCAGCCGCTGCAGGTGCAACGGGAGGACGACGCGGATTCGCGTTGTTTCAGCCGGGTTCATGGATTGCACCAGGTAGGTCCCGGCAGGCGGGACCTACGAAAATGTCTGCACTTCGACGGACACCACCGGTGGAAAATCGCGGACAATGGCCGACCAGTGGTCGCCGCCGTCGGGAGACGCATACACCTGGCCGCCGGTCGTGCCGAAATAGATTCCACACTCGTCGAGCGTATCGACACTGGTCGCGTCGCGCAGCACGTTGACGTAGCAGTCGCTCTGCGGCAGGCCGTTCGTGAGCGGCTCCCAGTCGTTGCCGCCGGTGCGGCTGCGGTACACGCGCAGCTTGCCCTCGGGGGGATAGTGCTCCGAATCACTCTTGATCGGAACAACATAGATGGTCTCTGGCTCGTGCGCGTGGACTTCAATCGGGAAACCGAAGTCGGTGGGCAGGTTGCCGCTGACCTCGTGCCACGACTCTCCCGCGTTGTCGCTGCGCATGACGTCCCAGTGCAACTGCATGAACAGCACGTTCGGGCGCGAGGGGTGCATGGCGATGCGGTGGACGCAAAAACCAACCTCGGCGTTCGGGTCCGGAATGTACTGCGACTTCAGCCCGCGATTCATCGGCCGCCACGTCTTTCCAGCGTCGTCGGTACGAAAGACGCCGGCCGATGAGATGGCGATGTAGATCCGCTCAGGTTGGCTGGGATCGATCAGAATCGTATGCAGGCCCATCCCCCCCGCGCCGGGGGCCCACTGCGATCTCGAACCGTGCGTGCGCAGGCCTGCGAGCTCGTTCCACGTCTGCCCGCCGTCAGTCGAACGGAACAGGGCCGCGTCTTCCACGCCGGCGTAGACCGTGTCCGGATCGGTCAGCGAGGGTTCGAGATGCCAGACGCGCTTGAACTCCCAGGGGTGGGGCGTGCCGTCGTACCACTGATGCGTCCCGGTCGCGCCGTTGTAGTTGAACGCGTTGCCAACCGCGTTCCAGGTCTTGCCGCCGTCGTCGGAGCGCTGCATGACCTGCCCGAACCAGCCGCTCGACTGCGAGGCATACAGGCGGTTCGGATCGACGGGGGAGCCTTTCACGTGATAAACCTCCCAGCCCGCGAAATGCGGTCCGCTGATCTCCCATTTCGCGCGTTTGCCGTCAGAGGTCAGAATGAACGCGCCTTTGCGCGTTCCGACGAGGATACGAACGCTGCTCATGGTTATTAGTCCTTCCTAATTTGCAAAAAAATGCGTGTCGACGAGAGTCTATTCTGGGAACCACTGGACTCTCGGAATCGAAGCGCTCTCAGACGCCGTGCAATCTGCACTCAGCCGCCGGGTTGGTCCGGATGGAATCGCTTCAATTCAGTGATGACGTCGAAATGAGGATCGGTCGTGTAGACCCAAGCCTGACAACGAAGCGCCAAAGTCGCGACCAAAAGGTCGGTAAGCGGCAACTTAACTCCGTTCGCGGCCAACTCTCGACCGAGGTTAGCCGCCGCTTGCCAATCGTCCCAATTTGCCTCAACGTAATGCGTCATCCGCAAACGCGAGGCGACCCAATCTGCCTGATCTTTGCGTCGAAATCCGATGAGCACTTCGGAAACGACAGCTCCTGTGGTGGCTACCCGATCGGAGTCGAGCAATCCATCGACGCAGCTTTTTCTGGCGAACTGGGCTTGCTGAAAAATGACGCCCAGATGCACGTATCCACAAAAACCCATTCATCCATGGAGTCTCAACCTGTCACGGTGGAAGAGACGTTTCTTTGAGTTCAAGGTCTTCCAGTTCCTGCCAATTGGCGTCGAAGTCGACTCGTCCAGAGGCGGATTTCAATTCGCGCAGTCGGACGAGGCGCACGAACTCTCGTGCGGCTTGTACGATCGCTTCAGCATCGTCATTGAGTCGCGTAAGTTGCTTAATGGCGGCCATTTCTTGAGCCGGCATTTCGACGACTATGCTCACGTTTCAGCCTCCATTCGCATGGCGAGACCATCGGTGTCTTGATCACCTGACCCAAATCCCAATGGACAATTGGGATCATTGGCCAACCAAGCTTGAGCTTACCAAAGTTCGCGGCGCACGCGATACGGCGGTTCTCCGCGATTCTCGATGTTTACGATGAATTCGATTCGACAGGCGGCGGTGACCGGCGCAAAGGCAACAGAGCGCGGACGCGCGGATCGCGCAGAAAGACGGCCAGCCAGACCAGGACACCGCCGATCACCGGGCCGGCAAAGTTGTCGTGGACCCGAACGTGCGTCGCGACGGCGCCTCCCAGGTAGCCCGTCAGCAGCACGGCCCCCAGGACCGCGGTCTGCGGGATCAGATAAATGACCAGGCAACTGATCTCGACAATCCCGATGGCGACGGTCAAGTCGGCCGGGTAGCCGAGCGTGTCGACGAATTGCTCGGCGACCTCCTTAGAATTGCTGAATTTCGCGATCGCGCTGAACGTCAAACCCAGCGCCAGGAGGCTTGTCAGAATCCGGCCCGACCAGGTGAGTGCCTTGTGTTGCGTCGCCATGGCGTTTCGCTCCTCGGGTGGTGAATCTTCATGTCTACGGCAGGTTCGGAATCTCGAGCACGGGTCGGATTTCGACGGTCCCTTTGCGGGCACCGGGAATTCGCCCGGCGATACCGATGGCCTCGTCGAGGTTGGCGGCCTCGATCAGAAAATACCCGCCCAGGTGCTCGCGCGTCTCTGCGAACGGCCCGTCGGTCACCAGGCGTTTGCCTTCGCGCACGCGGACGCTGGTCGCGCTCGACACCGGCAGCAGCGGATTCGCCGAAATATACTTCCCGCTCGTTTTGAGGTCGTGCGCGAGCTGCGTGGAATCCACGTAGCACTGTTCGCGTTCGCTGTCGTTCATCGCGTTCTCGCCCATGTAAATCAGCAGCATGTATTTCATGATCGTCTCGTCCTGGTGTGTCGGGGTTGCTGATCGTCGTATTGCGTTCCGCAACGCGGTCATGTGGTTGACCGCAAATCTCACTCAGTAGTCGTGCCGAGATCCCCCGATTCGACAGCCGATTCGCTGCCGCGCGGGATTTTCTGCCGGCCGTGTTTGCTGCAAATTGCCGGCCAACATTCGTATACATGCGTACACAAACCTTGTCAACAACAAATTCCAAGAATAATGCCGTCCGAACCGCTGGCACATTGCTGTCGGGCTGGAAAGCCTGACCTACAGCTCCTCCAGCCGGCGCTCGAGGAAGCGACGTTCGGGGGCCTGGCGGGTGAATTCGAGGGCCCGCCGGTAGGCGGCCCGGGCTTCGTCGGTTTTGCCCATCCGTCGGCAGAAGTCGGCGCGCGCCGCGTGCGCCAGGTGATAGTCGGGCAGGTCGCCTCGCGCCAGGATCGCATCGACCAGCGCGAGACCGGCCGCAGGACCGTCGCGCATCGCCACGGCCACGGCACGGTTCAGTTCGACGACGGGGGACAGAACCGCCGCAAGCAGCGCGTCGTACCAGCCCACGATCTGCCCCCAGTCGGTCTCGGCCGTGCTGGGGGCCGCGGCGTGCACCGCCGCGATCGCCGCCTGCAGCGCGTAGGGGCCGACCTGCGGCGCCGACAGGGCCTGCGCAGTCAGCGCCCTTCCCTCGGCGATCTGTTCGCGGTTCCAGAGGGTGCGGTCCTGATCTTCGAGCAGCACGAGCTCTCCCGCCGGTGACGTGCGCGCGACGCGCCGCGATTCCTGCAGCAGCATCAGCGCCAGCAGCCCCGCCGCTTCCGGCTCCGGCAGCAATTCCAGCAGCAGTCGCCCCAGCCGAATCGCCTCGCCCGAGAGATCAGCGCGCGTCAGCGCTTCGCCCGACGAGGCGGAGTATCCCTCATTGAATACGAGGTAAACGACGTGCAGCACCGTATCGAGCCGCTCGGGCAGATCGGCTCGCGACGGCACCTCGTAAGGAATGCGGGCTTCGCGAATCTTCGACTTGGCACGCACGATCCGCTGGGCGATCGTGGCCGGCACGCTTAGGAAGGCGCGGGCAATTTCTTCAGTCGTCAGACCGCACACTTCGCGCAACGTCAGCGGGACCCGCGCGTCGGGGGGGAGCGCGGGATGGCAGCAGGTGAAGATCAGCCGCAGCCGGTCGTCTTCGATGCGTTCGTCGTCGGGAGACGGTGCCGGGCGGCCCTGGGAGTCGAGCCGCTCGGCGAGTTCACCGAGGGACGCGTCGAACCGGGCGCGGCGGCGGATGGCGTCGATCGCCTTGAAGCGGCCGGCCGAGACCAGCCACGCGCGGGGATTAGCCGGCACCCCCTCGCGCGGCCACTGATCGATCGCCGAGGCGAACGCGTCGTGCAGGGCCTCTTCGGCCAGGTCGAATTCACCCAAGAGGCGAACGAGCGTGGCGAAGACGCGGCGCGACTCGGTGCGATAGATCGAATCGACCTGCGCGCGGATTCGGTCGGCGTCGGTGTCGCTCATGGGTTCGTGGCGCGGGCTTGATTTCTCAGTTCAAAACGAAATTGTACGCGCGCCGCCGAATGGTTGACAGCAATGCGATGCGCAGTGCCCCGGCCGCTTTCGCGATGCCAAATGCCAGCGGTATCAAGGCCGGACTTTGCCGCAGAGCCGCGAGTGCAAGCGCATTCCTACCAGAGACTTGCGTAGCGGCCTCGACGGGCCTTGATCCAAATCCGGGCCGCGTGCGTTATCCTGAAGCGGCAACATGAACCGTCGGTTGTGTTTGCGGTAACAAGAGGGCAAGATGGTGAAGGCGAAAACGTTCAGATTGGCCAATCGGCAAAACGCCCCTGGGAAAGGTCTGGTGACGCGATGATTTTCGGCAAGCTGTGGCGCGCTCTCAGTGCGCAGTTCAATAAGGTCGCCAACCTGTTCTGGACGGCCGACCCCATCGCGCAGATGCAGTATGAGTACGACCTCGCGGTCGATCAGCTCAAATCCGGGCGCGAGGGGCTCGAGCAGTACCGGGCCCTCGTCGAGCGCGTGGGGCGGCAGGTGGCCAACAACCAGGCGCAGGTCACCAGCCTCGGCGCCAAGATCCAGGCCTACCTGCAGGCCGGCGACCGTGAGTCGGCTTCCCGCTACGCCCTGGAGCTTCAAAACGCCAAGAAAGACCTCGCTGAGAACACCTCCCAGCTCAAGCTGCACGAAGAGTCGTACAACAACAACGTGATGAAAGTGAAGCACGCCAGCGGCAAGCTGCAGAAAATCAAAGACAAGATTTCGAAGTACGATGCCGAACTGAAGATGAGCCGGGCCGAGGCCGAGCTCGCCAAGCTCTCGCAGGATTTCAACTTCGACGTCACCACCGATTTCGGGCAGATCGAACAGGTGATCCAGGAGAAGATCTCGCTGAACCGGGCCAAGGTCCGCGTGGCGGCCGACCTGTCGGGCGAGGGGGTCGTCGACATCCAGCGCGAACAGGCGATGCAGCAGGTCATGGCCGACCAGGCCCTGCGCGAGTTCGAGATCGAGGCGGGCCTGGTCACACCGGACACTGCCAAAGTCACGGAAGCCGAAAAGGAACTGGGCCCGGCGCAGCCGGTCAAAGAAACCGTGAAGGGCTCGTGACGCAAAGGGCCGGTTCGTGACAGACAGCGTGCGGCATGAGAAGCGGAGCCTGGCGCCCGCCGGGGGAGAAGTCCCTTCACCGGCCGGGGCGCCGGCCAAAGCGCTGCCCGATTGGTATCCCGCCTGGGCGCGCACGCTCGGCGAGCTGTATTTCTCGGGGACGACGTGCCTGTTCATCGTGCATGGAAACGTCCACGACCTGATCCGCTGCCCCGGACCCGACGGCGGCGACGCCTATTGCAACGTATCGGAGTTTCTGGCCTCGCAGGTGTTCGGCTCATGGGACGTCGTCTTGCAGTACGATCTGGCCCGCGGCCTGCGCGCCGCCGCCGGCGGAGACGCCCAGCGGCTGCAGGGAATGGTGCAGTACCTCTCGAGCAGGCTGGGTGAACCATCGTCGTGGCCGCGCGACCCCGACAGCGTCCTGCTGACGCTCGACAAGCTGCTCGAACGGGCGCTGCTCGAAGACGACCCCGCACGGCGGAAGAGCCTGGGGCTGATTCTCGAATACGCACAGTATGTCGTTCCCGCCGGCGACCTCGGCGCGCTGGCGCGCGGGCAGGGGACGAATCTCGTCCGCTTTCTCAGTTGGGCGCAGAACCCGTACTTCAAACGGGTGAACATGGCGTTCTGCCTCGTCGCCGGGCGCCTGGCCGAAGTCAACGACCGTCTGGTGCAAAGCCCGCACGTGGCGTCGATCGAAATCCCGCTGCCCGACCGCGACGAGCGCGAGCGATTCTGCAAGTGGGCGGCCCGCGCTCAGGATTTTTCGAAGCTGACCGACTTCACCCCCGCACAGCTCGCCGATCTCTCGAACGGCCTGAGCCTGACGAACCTGCAGGTACTGCTCGCGCAGGGGCGCGGCGGCACGGTGCGCGTCGATCAGGCGCGGTTCAAGCAATTGAAGAAAACGATGATCGAGAGGCAATGCCAGGGGCTCGTCGAGTTCGTCGAGCCGCGGCACACGCTCGACCTGGTCGTGGGCCAGCAGGCCGCCAAAGACCGCCTGAGACAGGACGCCGAGCTGATCATGAAAGGGCAGCTCGACGCGGCCCCCATGGGGTACCTGTTGTGCGGTCCCGTGGGAACGGGGAAGTCGTTCTTAGCTGAATGTTACGCCGGCTCGATCGGCATTCCATGCGTCAAGCTGCGGAATTTTCGCTCGAAGTACGTGGGAGAAACCGAGGCGAATCTGGAACAGGTGCTGACGGTGCTGCGGTCGCTCGGCCCCGTCGTCGTGCTGATCGACGAGGCTGACGCGACTCTGGGGACGCGCGAGGCCGACGGCGATTCGGGCACGTCGAGCCGCGTGTTCGCGATGATCGCCGCCCAGATGGGAGACACGCGCTACCGCGGGCAGATCATCTGGATGCTGATGACGAGCCGGCCCGAGCTGTTGCCCGTCGACCTCAAGCGGCAGGGGCGCGCCGAAGTTCACATCCCGATGTTCTACCCGCAGGACGAAACGGAAGTCCGCGAGATGATGGCGACGCTGGCGAAGAAGAACAAAATCCCGCTGGCGGCTGACGCGCTGCCCTCGATCAAGCCCGACCGGTTCCTAAGCGGCTCAGACATCGAAAGCGTCGTGCTCGCCGCGCGGCGGCAGGCGCTGGCCGCGGGCCGCACTCAAGTCGAACGGCAGGACATCGACCAGGCGTTTGGCGAGTTTATCCCCTCGGCCCAGGGTCTTGAAAAAGAATTGCAGGAGCTGGCGGCGGTTCTGGAATGCACGCAACTGGGATTTCTCCCCCCGCGGTGGCGCGACAAAGTGCGCGAACAATCGGGCCGCACCCAGTTGCAGGAACGAATGATGGCATTGAAAAGCGTGTTGAAAGATTGACGCCCTCCACCCCTTCGTAAGGGGGGGCAGGGGTCTTGAAGACACCTGAGATTTGCGTTCTAGCCACCAAACTTCTTCACCTGCCGCACCAGGCGGCAGGGGTCGATACAAGATCTTAACCTCACAGGAACCACCATCATGAGCAAAGACTCCGCCGCGTCGGGCAAGCGCATCAACTGGTTCGACGAAAAATCGCAGACCCCGCTGATCGAGCAGTACGCCCGCAAGCTGACCCCCTTTCTGGACGCCGTCGCCGACGGAAAAATCGACGATCACGAGATCCAGACCCAGGAATCCCGCGTTTACCAGTTAATGAAAGACATCGAGCCGCAGCTCGACGACAAGCTGCACTCGAAAGTCACAGAGCTGCTGTGTGAGCTGACCGCCTACGACCTGATGCTGACTCTGTACCAGATGCAGCAGGCGCGGCCGAAGACGGTGTTCCGCGGGTAATCGCCGCGGAACCAGACGCACAGCGGATGATTTGAAATGCACTCTCCGGGAGAACGACCGATGCAAGGACAACCCAAACCCGCCTTTTACGCCGCCGTGGTGCTCGTGATCGCCGCCCTGGTGGGCTTCGCCGTGTGGCGAGCCGACATCTTCGCCCCCGCCGCCAAGAAACCGGATGTCGGCGGCAAGATCGACCCCAAGGAGCTGCCGGCCAATCTCGAGCATCCGGACCCGGGCCCGGTGCTGATGGCCAAGGAATACAAATTCCGTCCGCGGCAGGAACGGCTGCCCGACCCGGCTGGAGTTGGTGCCTACGCGCCCCTCGACAAGAACGATAACACCGTGCGGTTCGCGCTCAACGTGTGGGCCGGCTGGGGCCCGATCATTCTCGCAAACAACGGCTTCAAGCCCGAACACGTCTGGAAGACGCCTGAAGGCAAAGAGTTCAAGGTCGAACTGGTAGTGATCGACGACCCGGTGAAAATGCGCGACGCCTACGCCGCCGGCCAGGTGCACATCGGCTGGGGAACGCTCGACATGCTTCCCCTGTTCATGGGCGGGTTCGTCGACGCGCAGGGCAAGCCCCGGGATGCGCGGATCATGCCCCGCGTCTTCCAGCAGATCGACTGGTCGAACGGCGGCGACGGCATTGTCGTCCGCGAAAGCATCAAGACCGTGGCCGACCTGCGCGGGAAGAAGCTGGTGCTGGCGCAGAATTCGCCATCGCACTACTTCGCCCTCAACATGCTCGTCTCGGGGGGCGTGCAGCCCGCCGAAGTGGAATTCGTGTTCACCGAAGACGCATTTCAGGCGGCGCTGGCGTTCAACACGCAGAAAGACATCGCCGGCTGCGTGTCGTGGGCGCCCGACATCTACAACCTGGAAAAGGTCAAAGGCAACCGCATGCTGGTCAACACGGCCCAGGCCAACAAGCTGATCACCGACATCTGGTTCAGCCGGGCCGACTTCGCCCGCGACGAGCCGGGCATCATCGAAGCCCTCGTCCGCGGCATCTTCAATGCCATGAGTGACCTCAAACAGGAAACGAAAAAGAAGGAGCTCGCCGAGCTGATGGCCAAGGGCTACAACATCCCGGCCACCGACGCCTTGGGTATGCAGGGAGACGCGCACAGCACGAACTGGGCCGAGAACAGCCAGTTCTTCCTGAATCAGAACAACCCCACGAATTTCGAGCGGGTCTGGAACCAGTCGTATTATCTTTATCGCCGGATCGGCTCGATCGGGCACCAGCCGGTGGCCTTCGACCGGGTCATGGACCCGTCGGTCCTCGAGAAGCTGGGCAAAGAAGAAAAGTACTCGTCGCAGAAAGACGAATACAAGGTGCAGCTCACGCCGAAGACCGTCAGCGAGATCCGCAGCGCCGAGAAGGAAATCCTGACCAACACGATCGTCGTCAAATTCTTCCCCAACAGCTGGGACCTGCACAAGAAGGTCGTGCATAAAGTCGACGGCAAAGACGTCGAAGAACTGTACGATCCGACGGTCGACCTGACTCTGGAGGAAGTCGCCAAGCTCTCGGGACAGTTCGGTGCGGCGCAGATCGTCATCGAGGGGCACACCGATTCGTCGATGCGGGGCCAGGCGCCCGAGAACCTCGTCAAAGAGCTGTCTCGCAACCGGGCCAACGCGATCAAAGAAGCCCTTGTGCGAAAGTACAAAGAGCTCGATCCGAACCGGTTCGCCGTCGACGGCGTGGGTTGGGATAAACCCGCCGATCCCGCCGATCCCGATAACCATTTCAAGAACCGCCGCGTCGAAATCAAAGTCTACTCGGCGGAACAGCAGTAGGTCAGGCTTTCCAGCCTGACAGCCATGTGCCTCCAAACAATTCGAAAGCACCAAAGGCCAAAATCTCCAACGTTGCCGCAACGCTATGTCCACACCGCCGGGCCAATCCCCTCCTGAACAGGCCGGCTTGGCGGCCAGCGCCCCCGCCGAGATCACGCGCGCCGGCGCACGGCGCCTCGGCGGCCTGTTCGAGATTCGCCACGAGGCCCCCGTCTGGCAGGTCGTCGTCTGCGGCGCGGCGTGCCTGGCCGTGTGCTACTGTGTCTGGTGGTTCCTGACACGCGGTTCGGGCGAAGAGCGGATTCTCTCGTACTCGGTGCTCCCCAGCCCGGACGAGGTCTTTTCCAGCTTCCCCAGCCTGTGGTTCGACCGGGCACTGACGCGCAACATGCTCGTGACCCTCAAACGCGTGACGCTGGGCTTCGGCCTGGCGGCGGCCGTCGGAATTCCGATCGGCGTTTTGTGCGGCTGCTTCTCGTGGATCAATTCGTTTTTCATTCCCCTCTCGCTCTTCGGCCGCAATATCCCCCTCGCGGCGCTCGTGGGGATCACGTTCTCGTTGTTCGGCATCGGCGAAGAGCAGAAAATCATGTTCATCTTCATCGCCTGCGTGGCGTTCATCATGTCGGATACGGCCGGTTCGATCCGCGAGGTCGGCAACCAGTACGTTGACACGGCCTACACGCTGGGGGCCAGCCGACTGCAGGTGATCCTGAAGGTGCTCATTCCGCTGGCGCTGCCGGGCGTCTTCAATTCGCTGCGCCTGTTGTTTGGCCTGGCATTCGGCTACATCATGCTGGCTGAGACGATCAAGCTGGGGGCCGAATCGGGAGGGTTGGGGGACATTATCAACACGTCGATGCGCCGCGGGCCGCGCGAGCATGTGTTTCTGGTGCTGCTGATCATTCCGCTGGTGGCGCTGGCTCTCGACCGCATTCTGTTCTGGATTCAGCGCGAGCTGTTCCCGCACCGATTCGGTGGAATGGGGATTCTCAACCAGGCGGTGCGGGCCGTGTTCCACGTCTGGGAAGACTTGAAAGGGCTGGTCTTCCGCCGATCGGTTCCGGCGATTGAAAATGCCGTGCCCGGCGGAGCGGCCGCGACGGCAAGTCCGCCACCGAAAGGGGACGGCAAATGACTGAGAACGCCGCCGCGTCTCCTGCACCGGCATCGGCCGCCGTCCCGCGCCCTTATCAACCGGTTGGTATGGGCGAAGTGTTGAGCCAGGTCCGCAAGCCGGAAGACCTGGTACGCCCCGCCGCGGTCGAATTCCGCAACGTCTCGAAGACATACAACGCCGGGCTGCCGAACGAATACACGGCGATCCGCAACGTCAGCTTCGTCGTCGAAGACCTCGTCGCCAAGGGAGAGTTCGTGTGTACGCTGGGGCCCAGCGGCTGCGGCAAGAGCACAATTCTGCGGTTGATCGCGGGGCTGGCGCCGCAGCACCCGGCCACCGCCGGCGACGTGATCGTGCTGGGTCGGCCAATCGACGGTCCCGGACCAGACCGCGGCATGGTCTTTCAGGACTACACCAGCTTCGACCACCGCACGGTCCTCGACAACGTGACGTTCGGCCTGGAATGCCAGGGAATGCCCCGTCGGCAGCGATACGACCTGGGCCGGCACTGGATCGAGCGGGTGGGCCTTTCGGTCGACAAGGATCAGTACAAGTATCCGCACGAATTGTCGGGCGGCATGCGGCAGCGCGTGGCGATCGCCCGCACGCTGATTCTGCGGCCGCGGATCATCCTGATGGACGAGCCGTTCGGAGCCCTCGACCCGATGACGCGCATGAACATGCAGGACCTGCTGCTGACCCTGTGGCGCGAGGTCGAGGCGACAGTGTTCTTCATCACGCATTCCATCGAAGAAGCGGTCTTTCTGGGCGATCGCGTGTATATTATGAGCAATTCGCCGGGCACGATCCTGAAAGAGATGCAGATCCGCCCGTCCGACAAACCGGCGAAGGAAATGCAGAAGGAAGCGGGCTTTCAGGAGACGGTGTTTTACATCCGCGACGTGATCAGCCATCTGGAAGAAAGCCGGCGTGCGGGCACATAGGGGTCGTTGCAGGCTTCGGCGAAATGGGAAAACGAATTGGCCGTCGCGAGGATGGAGGATGGAAGATGGAGGATGGCGAGGGACGACTTGGCACCCGCCATCTTCCATCCTCGATCCTCCATCCTGCTCGGGAACAATCGACTCCCCGTCTGGCGAAAATGAATCCGTAGGAAAAGCGCGTGGGCTTGTTCAAGTATCTGAAAGCGGCGTTTATCGGACGCTGGAACCTGCTGATCTTTCTGGGTAGCTGTGGCTTCGCAGCGATCAGCGGGCACGCCGACATCGCCCTGCCGCTGGTCCTCGCCGGCGAAACGGCCTACCTCGGCTTTCTGGGAACGCATCCACGGTTCCAGAAATCGGTCGACGCGCGCGAGGCCAAGGCGAATCGCCAGGATGGAACCGCCGCCGCCACCGCGACCGCCAAGTCGATCCTCAAGGCGCTTCCCAAGAATCTCGTGACGCGGTTCGAGGCGGTGCGCTCGCGGTGTGCCGAGCTGCGCCAGCTTGCCCGGCAGATTCGCGATCCCGACCGCTCGGGCGAGCCGCAGCCCCTGGAAGACCTGCAACTGGCCGGGCTCGACCGGCTGCTGTGGATGTACCTGCGCATCTTGTTCACCCAGTTTTCGCTGACGCAGTTCCTGAGAAAAACCAGTTCCGAACAGATCGAAGACGACATCCGCAGTTTTCAGGCGCGTCTGGAGCAGTTCCCCGCGTCGGCGACCGACGCACGGCAGCAGCGCTTGCGCAAAGTCGTTGAAGAAAATCTGCAAACCTCGCAAGCGCGGCTCGCCAATTACAAGAAGGCCGAAGAGAACTGCGAGCTGATGGGCCTGGAGCTGGAGCGGCTGGAAAACACGATCCATTCGCTGAGCGAATCGGCCGTGAACCGGCAGGAGCCCGAGTTCATCTCCGGCCAGATCGACCAGGCCGCCGCCAGCATGGTGCAGACCGAACGCACGATGGGCGAGCTGCAATTCGTGACCGGCCTCAAATCCCTCGATGACGACGTCCCCGAAATCCTGCGCTCCCAGCAGGTCGCCGTGGAAGAGTGACGGACGCCCCCCGCTGGAGTTCAGGCTTCAGCCTGCGCAACGGGAAGATGTTCACAAGAATTCAACCGTGGAGTGCTGTTTCGCGCCAACACGTCCGGAATTTTCCACGCGGAAATGAGCCACGGATCGAACACGGATAAAACACGGATGAAAGTCACTACGGCGCTGTCGCGATCTGACAATCAACATTGGTGATCGCAACATGATCGTCGGCACGCCGAGAGCATGCAGCGTCGCGAAGGGACGCGGCTCGTAGCGCTTGACCGCAACTATTCCTTCTTCGCCGGATCGGGTTTCGCGGGACCGGGCAGAGTCCAACGGATCACTTCGGCGTGCACGTTGGCGTCTGCACCCCGGTAGGTATACGCCGACAGGAGTTGGCCGTCGGGAAGTTGCACGGTATTTCCAAAACCGCCTCCGCTGGGCTGATTCGCGGGAGTTTTCTCGTCGAGTACGAGTCGGTCCGCCAGGAAGTCAAATGCGAATCCGTCGGGCTTTTCCGTTCCCAGCACAGCCTGCAGCCCCAGCGGCGGGCGAAGTCCGCGCACCGTGAAGGTCAGCAACAGGCGATTGTCGGGCAGATGCAGCACGGCCTGATAATGTTCGCCGTAGGCGCTCCCCAGCTCGGGTTCGAGCGTCCATTGGCTGCCGCCGTTCCGGGAACGAAACACGGCCATCCGTTCGACCGAGTCGTCCCCTTTGGGAATGTCCGTCCCCGCCAGCGCCGGAAGAGCGCCGGAGAAGCAGCGGGCGATCGCCAGGATGTCGCCGTTGCCTGCCTGCCAGAAGACCGTCTCCGCAAACCAGGGGAATCCCTGCTTCCTGACGTCGAAGCCACCCACCGTGCAGGCCAGCGACTTGTCCCACGTCTGTCCCTTGTCGTGCGAACGCCAGAGCGAGTCGGTGCTGCTGCCGGCCGAGACCCCCAGAATCAAAGTGCCGTCGCGCAGTTCGAGCACGTTGCGACTGGTGTGAGTCCAGGTCTTCGCGGCGACGCCCGGAACATCTTCTGCACCGATCCGCAGCGTGCTCCAGGTCTTGCCGCCATCCGGCGAGCGGTGCACATAACTGTGGATGTACCCATCGCGATTGCGGACGTCGGGCTCCAGCAGGTGCGTCGTCAGGAACAGCGTGCCGTCCAGCAGTACGCTGAAATACGGCTCGCGCCCCAGCAGTGGCAGGACCTGTCGCTCGCCCCACGTTCGGCCGCCATCGGCCGAACGATAGTGGATCATGTCTTCGCGGATCTTGCCGCCACCCACGCTGTCATTGCGGAACATCACGAGGAGCACCTCGCCGCCAAGCAGCAAAGCCAGGGAAGGCTTGTAGTCGCCCGCGATCCCGAGCGGAATCCGCTCGGCCGAAATCCGCGGCGGCAACGCCCGAGGATTTCGAACCAGGATGAACGATTTTTCGGGCAGGTCGCCGAGAGAGGCGAAAGCGATGGCCAGGGCTGTGACAAGGGTGGTCATTCCGGGATGTTAGCGGCGACCGAGTCAGGGCGACAAGACGCAAGCCGTCGCCCGGCGGCACCCGGCGAGAAAGATCGCTGAAAAAGTCTCACGCAACGGCGCAAAGGGACGGGGTGTCGTTCCACAGTCTTGTTGGCGGCTATGTCGCTGCGGATGCTCTGGACGAATCTGGGAACGAAATCCCGAACCGCTACTTCGACTGTCCACAACTGGGATTCGCGCTCACGCCTGCCGCCGGTAGACTTCGGGCATGGCCACGACGACCACCGCTGATCCGGTCACGGCGATCGACAGGCTGCCGCGTCGCCGGCGCTGGATTCCGGTGTCGCTGACCTACCGGGAAATCTGGGCCTGTGCGCCGGGCTATCAGAAGTTCCTGGTTCTCGTCGGGTCCGCCCTGCTCCTTTTTGCGGGCGTGCACGTCGCAGTGCTCGTCACCACGGGCGGAACATGGCATGGCGACGTCTCGCTGCGCCAGCCGGTCGTCTTCGGCGAGTCGTTCGGGTTGACGTGCCTGTCGCTGGCCTGGATATCATCGTACCTTCCCGTCTCCCGTGTCAGGGGCTGGCGCCTGCTGGGTACTTTTGGCGCCGCGGCCGTCGGGGAGACGTTTCTGGTCTCCATCCAGCAGTGGCGCGGCGTTACCGCATTTTACAACGTCAGCACCCCCTTCGACTGGATGGTTTTTTTCCTGATGGGTGTGCTCGGCGTGGTGGTCATGTTCTGCATTTTCTTCACGACAATGTGGATTTTCGTCTCCCTGCGGGCCCCTAAGAGTTTCACATGGGCGATTCGGCTCGGTGCGCTCCTGCTGGCTTCCAGCCAGGTGCTGGGAGCGATCATGATTACGAATGGCCTTGTTCAATTGACGATCAATCGCGGTGGTGCCCCGGATCTCATTGGCCGGGCGGCCGCGCTGAGATTGCCGCACGCGCTCACCCTGCACGGCCTGCAATTGTTGATGCCACTGGGCTGGCTTTTGCTTCACACGGATTGGAGCGAAGCGCGGCGCACGAGGATTGTCGTTGCGGCAGCACTGGCCTGCACCTGGCTGGTGGTTATCGCATTCTGCCAGACGTTCAGCGGCCGAGCGCCGCTGGAACCGGGAACGGCGATCGGCGTGCAACTCATGATCTGCGCAGCTATCCTCACGGCAGCCTATCTCGTAACGCTGATTGCACTGGCACGGCCACGTTGTGCGCGGAACGCAGCGGGCAACTCGTGACTGAGATTCATCATTCCGCCCATACGCGGTATCTTGATGATTCGTTGACGCCCCGCAACGAGCGCGATTCCTGAGGCAAAGCAGACCTCCATGCGATCGGTTCTCAATCGAACCTGCTTGTTTGTGATCGCGGCGTTGTTGATGCCGGCCTGCGGGAAGGCGCCGCCGCCGGCGAATAATGCCAGGGCGCCGGGAACGGGCTCAACAGCTCCGGCGGTTAAACCGGGCAGTGCCGCGACGGAAGCGAATGCCGTCGACGACAGCCGGCAACTGCCATCGAAGCTGGTGGGTTCGGTCACTGTCGCGGGCACCGAAGAACCGGTCGCCGGGGCGACGATCCACGTGCTCACGGGCCGGAAGATTCGGATTGGCGAATCGGAAATTCTCGCCGGCCGGACCGACAACGAGGGACGGTATGCAGTCGACCTTCCCGCGGGACACGCACGATCGATTGTGCCCGAATTTCCTCCTGGCTACTGGGGCGAGTCGGCGTTCGAAACCTTCATCACGACCGCCGAGGCGCCGGAATTTACGAAGAACTATGTCGTCCAGCGCGGGCCGGTCTGGCGGGCGCGTGTTGTCCCAGACGGGGATGCGCAATTTGTGATGTCGCTGCGTCTCTCAGTCTCGCGAAAGCAGGAGGGCCGGTTCATCGAGTCGAGGGCCAGACCGGATAACAACGGCGCCGCACAACTGACTATTCCGGGGGCGAGCGGCGATTTTCAGATCACCGTTTATGATCGGGCGCGCCATTTTCAGCTTCCGAATGTCGCGACGCTGACGCTGGAACGCGGGTTTTTGCCGGATCAGGTGGCAGAGATCATTGCCGATGCGGAGATCGGCGGATTTCGAATCAAAGACAGAAACGGGCTCTCCGCGATTTTCAAGGGCGCGCGGGCAACGCTCGACGGGACTTCGGTGACATTGGAAATCGACGTCAAGCCGCGCGCGCCCGAGTCGCTGGGCCGCGTGACGGGCGTGGTCGTCGACGAACACGGTCGGCCCGTCGCCGGGGCGACCATCGCCGTGGCCCTGGGTGATCCGGCAGTCGGCAGCGGGATCACGACGCTGGGCGCCACGAGCGGTGCCGGCGGCCGGTTCGTGATTGACAGAATCCCGATCGAGGGAGCCGAATCCGGCATCTCGTGCCTTTATCTGGCCGTCACCAGGAATGGCTACGCGGCATGGGATTCTGAAGATTACGAGCTGCCTGCGGATGGCGGTGCGCCGCGCGACGTCGGTCGCATCCGACTGGCCCGGGGATTTTCCGTCCGTCTCAGCCTCGTCGGTCCGGACGGACAGCCGCTGGCTGGCGCCTGGGTCAAACCGACCAGCGGGGGGTACGCCAACTGGTCGCAGGTCGCCGTGACCGATGCCGCCGGGCGCTGCGTCATTCCCGATCTTTCGAGCGGTCGGCAAGGTTTCCGTGCGGAATACGGTACTCTGTTTGCCAGCTTCGCCGCCGAGGCCGGCAGCGATCCAGACGAAGTGGCCGTTCCGTTGAAGCCGATGCTGCGGACACAGCCCATCCCACAGATCACCGGCATCGTGCAATGCCCGGACGGCCGCCCTGTCTCCAAAGCGATCGTCAGGTTCGGCATCCGCCAGCTTGTCTTTCGACAGCCTGTCGTCGCCGACGACGAGGGGCGCTTCGAGCTCCCCAATGAATCACTGTCGGAAGAAGATGATCCCAGGATACCGCTGGCGGCTCTCCCCCTGATTGCATTCGACCCGTATGGGCCTCTCGCGGCGCGGATCAACGTGCCGCTCGACAAGCCGCGCGACGTCGTGCTGCAACTCGAGCCGCACGAAGCAGACTGGCCGCTGCAAGAGCTGGCCAGCATGCTGGGAGACTGGCAGGGCCGGCCCATCCCGCCGGAAGAAACGCAGCGCCGGAAGGCACAATCGCTTTTGGGCAAACCGGCGCCCGAGCTGGATGGTGCGTTGTGGCTGAACACCGAACGGCCGACGATGCTCCTGGCCGATTTTCGCGGCAAGTACGTGCTCCTCGATTTCTGGGACGTCGGCTGTGCACCCTGCCACAGCGAATTTCCGGCGATCAAGACGCTGTACGAAATGTACAAAGACAAAGGGCTGGTGGTGATCGGCGTCCATGAGAACACCAGCGACTTCAACCTGGTTCGCAGAGATGTCGCCAAATCGGGACTGAATTTTCCCATCGTCGTCGATCGCCGCGACCGCCGGATCATGGCCCGGTACGAGGAGCATGGAATCGTGCACTGGCCGAGCTACCTGCTCATTGGCCCGGACGGCACGGTGCTGGCGGATGAGCTGACCGGCCAGCCGACTTTGCAATTCGCAAGAATGGAATTCGTCCGCAAATACCTGGCGGCGGCGCAGTAGGTCTGACGTGCCGCGAATGGCGCCGTAAGACGCCATCAATTCTTCGACTTCTGCACGATCCAATCAATCGAGTCCGGGTAATACAGCGGGACGACGCCGTCGTCTTTGTGAAGACAGATGTACCACCGGAGCAAGTCGCCGAAACGCCCTTCGTGGCTCGCAACCGAAAACAGCGGCCGATAGATGGCTGATCGAGTCTGGCGGGAGTATCCCGAAATGATCACGCCGGTCGACGTGGCGAACCGCACGTCGAACGCCCCGTCGCTCATGTTACCGCTCGGCGAAGTAAACCAGCACGCCGGCCCGAAGCTGAGCACGTACAGGACAGGGATCCCGACGACGACCGCCTGCGTCCACTTCGCCCACCGCTCGCGGCGGTTGACGATGCGGACCGTCAGCCAGATGCAGAGGGCGGCAAAAGGCGACGGCCAGGGTGGGGAGCAGAATGGCCATGCCGGGATGTTAGCCGCGGTGGAGTGCGGGCGACAAGACGAATGCTGTCGCCTGGCAATGATCGGTCCGGTAGAATGACGGGAAATCGTGGATTTGCTCAAGCGCGAACAGAGATGAGAGGAGCCGAGCATGCGGATCAACCGGTGTCCGTCCCTGTCGCTGTGCGATCGGGTGACTCGGCGGGCGTTCCTGCAGATCGGCGGCCTGGGCGCGCTGAGCATGTCGCTGGCCGACGGCCGCCGTGCACAGGGGGAGACCGTGCAGCGGCAGGGGTTCGGCCGGGCCAGGTCGTGCATTATCCTGTGGATGACCGGCGGCCCCCCTCAGCACGAAACCTGGGACCCGAAACCAGACGCGCCCGGCGAGATCCGCGGGCCGTTCGGCTCCATCAGCACCAGTTTGCCGGGCGTGCGCGTCGGCGAGCTGATGCCCCGGACGGCGCAGATTCTCGATCGGCTGGCGGTGCTCCGCGGAGTCCATACCGACAACCCTTCCCATCCGGGAAGCAGCTACGAAATGTTCACGGGCACGGTACATCCGCGCGGGAAAGGGCGCGACGACGTGGTCGACAGCCGCAGCGACTTTCCCAACTACGCGGCCCTCGTCAACCGGTTCCGGCCCGCGCCGGCGGGAACCCCCACCTCGGTCGTCATGCCCGAACCGATCTTCAACGTTCCTTTCTATCCGGGCCAGAATGCCGGGTTCCTGGGGAGCCAGTGGGACCCGTGGCTGCTGACGTGCGATCCCACTGCCGAGGATTTCCAGGTCCCGGAGTTGAAACTCGGTCAGGATGTCTCGCGCGATCGACTGGTCGGCCGGCGTCGACTGCTGGATCAGGCCGATCAAGCGTTGTCGCGCGGCGGGTCGATCGGGCAGTACGCCGCGCGGCAAGGCGAAGCGCTGGAACTGCTGGGTGGCGGCAGCATCCGGCAGGCCTTCGACCTCTCTCGCGAGCCGGCAGAAGTTCGCGACGCGTATGGACGCCACAAGTTTGGGCAATGCTGTCTTCTGTCGCGACGATTGGTGGAAGCCGGGGTGCCTTTTGTGCAGGTCAATTGGCATCGTGCCGCGAACGACGACACGCCGATGTGGGACGCGCACTGGAAGCTGGAAGAGAACCTGAAAAACAAGCTGATGCCGCCGATGGATCAGGCGTATCCCACGCTGCTCGACGATTTGCAGCAGCGCGGCCTGCTGGCCGAGACGCTGGTGATCTGGATGGGCGAATTCGGACGCACTCCCAAGCTGGAATATGTGCAGCCGCATCCGACGGTGGGCTGCAATCACTGGGGCAACGTGTTTTCGATTGCCCTGGCGGGCGCCGGCATCCGCGGCGGTGTCGTGCATGGCTCCAGCGACAAAGACGGGGCCTTCCCCCACGATTTCCCGGTCGAACCACCCGATCTGCTGGCGACAATGTTTCATGCGCTGGGCATTTCTCCCGAGCTGGAAATCCGCGACCCGCTCAACCGCCCGTTCCCCCTCAGCCGCGGCCGCGTGCTGGATCGGCTGTTTTGATGTCGTCGTTCCAGTCTTTCAGATACTCGAGGCTCTGGCGGTAGCGTTTCAATCCGGCCAGCAGCAAAACACCTGCGGCCGCCTGCGAGACTCCGCCGACGATCGCCAGCGAGTAGTGCACCGCCTGTTTGTCGCGGAAGGCGTCTTCGGTCAGCGCTGCCACCACGGTCGGGCCCAGCCCCATGCCGATCAGATTGATCACGAACAGGTAGACGGCGGTCGCCTGGGCGCGCATCGTGTTCGGCATCATCCTTTGGATCGCCGCCGGCGCGACGCCGGCCACGCCCACAATCAGTCCGAACACCATTCCGATTTCCCCTGGCAACCAGCCATACCGCCGGATGAACATCGACGGAACCCAGAAGCTCGTGGCATAGCCGTTGAGCGTCACCAGCGCCACTCCGAGGTTGAGGCACACGAAGGTCCCTCGATTGTCGCGAAGATACGCCCCGACGTCGCCCATGCACGCCGCAGACAATGTTGCAAAAGACGGGTTTGCTTTGCACAAATTGATCTCCAGATCAGACCTTCGGTCACGTTGACGGAAGGCGGAATGCCCGGTGATGCCTGCTTTGGCAGGTTGGGATTCGGGCGTTGGTTTGGA
>JACQFH010000549.1 GCA_016200145.1 Planctomycetia bacterium
GATTCGTGGTTGAACAGGATGCCGTTGCAGGCGAACAGGTCGTAGGCCTCGCGGTAGTTCACCGTCTGGTGGAACGCGAAGACCTTGGCGCAGGCGTACGGGCTGCGGGGATAGAACGGCGTCGCCTCGGTCTGTGGAACTTCCCGCACGTCGCCGTACATTTCGCTCGACGATGCCTGGTAAACCCGCACGGTCTTGCGCTTGTTGAGTTGCCGGGCCGCTTCCAGCACTCGCAGGGCGCCGTTGGCCGTCACGTCCACGGTATAGAGCGGCTTGTCAAACGACACGCGAACGTGGCTTTGCGCCGCGAGGTTATAGATTTCATCAGGTTCGAGGTCGAGCACCATGTTCGTCAGGCTTTGCCCGTCGGTCATATCGCCGTAGTGCAGGAACAGCCGCGCGTCGCGCTCGTGCGGGTCTTCGTACAGGTGCTCGAGGCGTCCCGTATTGAAACTGCTGGCGCGACGCACGATCCCATGCACCTCGTACCCTTTTTCGAGCAGCAGTTCGGCCAGGTACGAACCATCCTGTCCGGTGATACCGGTGATCAGTGCGCGGCGGCTCTTGACGTCTGACATGATCAAAACTCCCTTTCAGCGAGGACAGTAAATGCAGTCGTTACGCAGTGCCGGTCGCGGGCTGCGGGGCACGCAGCGCTCCGGGTTTCATGAACGGCTTCTCGAACAGCAGGAACAGCACGGCCGAGATGGCAATCACCGGCGGGCAAATGAGCGCGGCCTGCAGCAGGAAGTTGCCCGCGAATCCCGCTCCGGCGGGAATCCCGAACGTCGCGTGCGCCATGCCGGCGATGATGAAAAAGTGGTACAGGTAGATCGTGTAGCACATCCCGCCAATCGTGACGCACCACGGATTCGAAAACAGCCGGTTCAGCAACTTGCCCCGAAACGTACCGGCGTACGCAACCATTGCCGGCAGGGCACTCCAGGCGGCAGCCGACGGGTGAAACTGCACGGCCAGCACTCCAGCCCACCCCAGAACCCCCACAACATCCCAGTGCCAGGCGCCCGCAGAAGCGCGCCGCCAGTCCGAGACGTATAAATCGGCCAGCAGGAATCCCGCCAGGAACAAGTCCAGATGCCAGGCGATTGTGCCGTGCCAGAAATCTGATTGAAAACCGGCCGCCAGGGCCGCCGACTTCACAGCCGCCAGAATGACGACTGCGCTCGCGAGCAATCCGCGGCGGAGCGCCGCTTTCCGGATCGCAAAGACCCGCGCCATCAGCGGCGCCAGAACGTAGAACTGCACTTCGACCTCCAGCGACCAGGCCACGCCGTTGATCAGGCTCATGCCACCGTAGGCCACGTTGTGCACGTAACCGGCGCTGGCCAGCAGATGCGGCCAGAGCGAAGAGGCCGTGCCGTGTCCCGTGGCGATCTGGATCACAAACGCCACCGCCAGATTGCACAGATACGGTGGAACGAGCCGCGTCACGCGCCGCCGGTAGTATTTCGACAAAACCACCGGCTGCCGGCCGGCGAGATAGTGCTGCACAAACGGCAGCGCCAGGATGAATCCGCTGATGATGAAGAACAGCTCGACACCGCAATTTCCCTTGTCGAGCACGGCGAACAACCAGCTCTCTCTCGCCGTCTGTCGCGATACGAACGGACTTTTGGCTCTCAGACTTTCGGCCAAGTGATAAAACACAACCGAAAAAATCGCGACGAACCGCAAGCCGTCCAAGACAGGGATCAGTGTGCCGCTCGATGTGATCCGCGCGAGAGCACGCAGGATGGGCACGCCGACTCCTTCGACCGGGGAATCGGGAGCTGTCCCTTGTGCGATTTCTGTCGTCGAACACGAGGTGGACATCAGGAAGTTTGAACAATCGTCAAATTGCCGTCGGCCGGATGCGAGCGATTGGACGGGCCGTCTACGACTTCGTGTTCGCCGCCGATTCGGCCGGCTGCTCTGCGCCGGCGTCGTCACGATTCCGCTCGAACCAGGCCAGCGTTTCAATCAGCCCGTCGCGGAACGGCGTAGTAGCGTTGAATCCGAATTCACGTTCGGCACGCGTGGTGTCGAGGCAGCGGCGCGGCTGGCCGTCGGGCTTTGTGGAATCCCAGCGGATTTCTCCTTCAAACCCGCTCAGCTCGCAGATCAGCTTCGCCAGTTCGGCAATGGTAATTTCCTGGCCCGAACCGAGGTTGACCGGTTCCGCCTGGCTGTAACGCTCAACAGCCAGCGCGATGGCCTCGGCCGCGTCACGCACGAACAGAAACTCACGTGAGGCCGACCCCGTTCCCCAGACGTCGATCGACGGCTGGCGCGCATCGCGGGCTTCGACAGCCTTGCGAATCAGGGCCGGAATCACATGGCTCGAAGCCGGATCGAAATTGTCGCGCGGGCCGTAAAGGTTGACGGGCAGCAGCGTGACGGCGTTCAGGCCGTACTGCTGGCGATACGCCTGGGCCTGCACGAGCAGCATCTTCTTCGCCAGTCCGTATGCCGCGTTTGTCTCTTCCGGATATCCGTCCCACAGCCGTTCCTCGCGGAACGGCACTTCGGTGAATTTCGGATACGAGCAGATCGTCCCGACCGAAACGATTTTTTCGACCTGGTTGAGCCGCGCCTCTTCGATGAGCTGCAAACCCATGATGGCGTTGTCGTAGAAATAACGCCCGGGATTGACGCGATTGGCCCCGATCCCACCGACGACCGCCGCCAGGTGCACGATCACCTGCGGATCGTGCGCGAGGAACAGGGCGCGAATGGCGTCGCGATCGCGCAGATCGTACTCGGCGCTGCGCGGAACGATGACCTGGGCAGGATTGAACTGCTGCAGTGCGCGGCACACGGGACGTCCGAGAAACCCGGCGCCTCCGGTGACGATGACACGCTTACCGGCAAGAAAACTCATAGCCTGAGTTGCTCCTCGCGAAGTCGATTGGTTTTAAGAGAATGTCTCGTTCGCGTCATGCGGCGGGACTTTCGGCGCGAACGGCAGCCGGATTTCCGGAACTGCTGTCAGTCTGCTTTTGCTCTGCACTTTGCCCAGACAGCACGACCTTGAGCATTTCGCCAAACCGCGCGGTGGCGATCTTGCGGTCGTATTCCGATTCCGCGAGCCGTCGCGCACGGCGGCCCATTTCTTCGAGCTCGTGCCGGTGGTCGGCGCACCAGCCGATGTCCTCGGCCAGCCGCGACGCGTTGCCAGGCGGCACAACTTTTCCCACGCCGGCTTCCGCGACCACACGGCTGGTCTCGGAGCGTTCGTCAGCGACGACGAGTGCAGGCACGCCGGCCGCCAGGATTCCGTACAGCTTGCACGGAACAATCAATCCGGTCACGCGGGGGTCGAGCGGCACCAGGTGCAGGTCGGCCGCGCTCAGGCTGCTGGCCAGCTCGGCCACAGGCTGGTAGGGCAGGAAACGTACGTTGAAGAGCCCACGCTGCAGAGCGGTCTGCTGCAGACGGACGCGCGATGCGCCGTCACCGATGAGTACGAAGGCGACGTCCGTCCGGCCTTGCAGCAACTCGGCGGCTTTCAGGACTTCGTCGAGGTTCTGGCACAACCCCAGATTTCCCGAGTACATGACGACGAACCGGTCTGCGAGCTGTTCGCGGTTTCGGAACGGGTTGTCGGGCCGAACCGGCCGAATGCGGGATGTATCGGCCCAGTTCGCAATGCGTGTCACTCGCTCCGGGGCAATGCGGCTGGCCGAGAGCGCGGCCCGCATGTCGTCGCCAAGGACAACCACCTGATCGGCACAACGATAGGTCGAGTACAATCGACTGCGCAAGAATCGCGTGAACCGGCCTTCGCGAACTTTTCCCAATGCGACGGCCACGTCGGGGTAGATGTCCTGCAAATAGACAATCAGTCGGCAGCGATGCCGCCAGCTCAAAAATCGTGCGAGAAGGGGCAACGGGAACGGATCGGTTTCGACGACAATGGCCGCTGGCCTTGATGCAAACGTCGCAGCAACGGCGGCCCCCGCCAGGTACGACAGCATTCCCAGACCTCGACCCCACAATGATCGCTTGCCTGCACGGAAGTGGGGCACCCGCAGAATCGTCACACCCTGGTGCCGCTCGCGACCCCACGCTTTGGCCGCGTCGCCGTTGACCGTCTGATTCGGTTGACCGGCGACGACGGTCACGTCGAATTCCGCCGACAGGTCTTCGCAAAGCTCAGTCAGCAGTTGTCCTGAGGCTTCGGCATCGGGCCAATAACAGCGATTCAGAAACAAGACCTTCGGCCGGTTGGCCTGCGGCGCCTGGCAGCACCGGTCAGACGACGCCTCGCTGTTGCTGGACCGGGAGTCGGCGATCATTTGTGACGCCAAAACTGCGCGCACTCCGTTCCCGTGGGTGGCAGGCACCCAAAAACTGAATTCGAATTCTTGAAATCGAGGAGTTCCCGTTCCCATCCATTCGGCGATTCCGTGCCTTGGTGCCGCACGAGCGGCAAATCACATACCACTTTGGACTTGTGCTCCTGCAAGCCGCGCAACTTGAATTGTGGCCATCAGTTCCGCAGCAGACCTAAAATCCGAACCGCGATCAATTCTGTATACTATAGACCACATATTCGTGTTCTGCACGTTGCCTGTGGGCAACATCGGGCGGGCCGTTGGCAGCATTGCGATGAGATCGACGCAAACTGCTCTGCCGTAGAGGCTTTGGGGTTCTCGTTTGAGACAACCCGTTGTCGGGGATGTGCCGAAAGCGCAACTCAGTCTGCGTATTCCGGCTACGCTTGGAGTGCCCTACAAACGGGGCAACGGGAATCACGACGCACTGGCCGGGGGAAGCGCCGGATTCGCCAGAGATTCAACAGAGTTCAAGCGATTCGGTTGCGGTTCGGGTGCCATCAAATCGGCAACCCCAGCCGCCACATAATGCTCCTCGACCAGCGAGAGCATCAAAGTCTCGAAGGGCTTCAGGCCCGAGATCAGGTCCCCCATCAGAACGCAGGCCGATCCTTCGGCGCATTGGCCCGTGATCCGCAATCGTCCAACGGTCTGGCTCTGCCGGATCAGTGGGATGTCGGTATGCCAGAGCTGCGGCCGGTCGGGCAACTGCTTTCGCGACCAATTGGCGTGGTAGTGCTCGTGGACGATCGGCAGGTTGATGTTGAGCTGCACCGCGCACAAGTCAAAACGATCGGCGAACTCTACGAGAGTGCCCCACAGATCGTCCCACTGGCCGTGCCCCTGCAGGAGCGTGGCAGAGGGTACTGAGCGATGCGTCGTGAGACTGGGCCGGGGGATCAGGGTCAGCAGCAGGTGCTTCAACCGCTGGCCCAGCATCAGGATTTCTACGTGCCCGAAGAGACGTGAGACGACGAGCAGCCCCAGGACGACGAACGTACTGCCTACGGCCAGCCATTCGTTATGGTGATAAACGCTGATGAGCGCGCCGATGGCGGTCGCTGCGCAAAGGCTGCCGATCCACAGTAGGGTGCCCTTGCCGCTGTAGCCGTGTTGCAGAAAGCAATGGTGCATGTGCCCGCGATCGGTGTCGTAGATGCTCCTCCCGGTAAGGCGCCGCCGCAAGATGGCCATTCCGGTGTCGAAGATCGGAATGGCCCATACGGCCGTAGGGGCTGTGAGCGCGATGGTAGCCGCTCCTTTGAGCGAGCTGCGAATCGCCAGCACGCCCAGGACAAACCCGATCAGCATGCTTCCGGTGTCTCCGAGAAACATGCTCGCCGGCGGGAAATTGAAGCACAAGAAGGCCAGCAAGCTCCCGGCCAGGATCATCGCCATCAGCGAGTCATCGAGGTGCCCCATGAGATACGCCATCGAGCCCAGGGCCAGGCACAGGATACAGCCGACCGTCGTTGCCAGTCCGTCGATGCCATCAATCAGGTTGAGTGAATTGATTGCACCGAGGAGCCAGAAAAATGTGATAGGAACCGCCAAGAGCCCCAGTTCCAAGTGCCATCCGAAAACCTGAACGCTTTCGATCACCAGGCCAGACGCCGTGATCACTCCGCAGGCCAGAGCCTGCCCAAACAGTTTTTGTCGTCCACGCAAGCCGAACCGGTCGTCGGCCAGGCCAACGGCACACAGAATCAAGACAGAGAGCAAGAGCCCCAGATATTCGCCCGGCTGGAAAAAAATGGGCGGATTCAGCCTTTTGCCGAATTGCGACAGGCCGAACGTGGCGATCAGGCATCCCAGCAGGATGGCGACGCCGCCGCCCAGCGGGATAGTGCGGGAATGCAGCTTGCGATGGCCATCAGGCGAGTCGACCAGCTTCAACCGAAATGCCGCGCGGCGCACCAGCGGGATCAGCGCTGCCGTCGCCGCGAAGGCAAATCCAATTAACAAGCCGAATGAGATCATGTCATCCTGATGTTGGCGCCTGCCCCGGCCTGCCCAAGCGCCCGGCGGCGCCAGAAACATGTCGTGCAATCGAAGCTATGGCGGCCCACTAACCGCGGGCAAGCCTGATTCAGCGAAAACGTCTCCACTTCATGCAGATTTCATGGCTGTGGTTCCGGGGAATTCGAACGAATCGGCGTGTCCTCGGACTGAACTCGATCCGGGCGATCTGTCTTGCCGTCCTTCGAAGCTGACCTTGGCGTTGGGCGTGCATATTTCTCGTGAACGAGCTCGGCTCGCAGCGCTTTGAAGGGAGCCGGGTCGATTGCGATCGACTGGCCGATTTCAACCTGATCCAGTGCGTCATCGAATCGACCCGCGGCGCGGTAGCATTGTGCGAGTTCCAGTCGCCATTCAGCCATATTGGGGTTCAGATCCACAGCCTGTGTCAGCAGTGCAACGGCCGAATCATTTTGACCACTCAATCGGGCTGACACGCCCGACCAGAACAATCGCTCCGCTTCGGAAAACCGTTGCGGTTCGCTTTCCAGCAATGATTGAGCCCGTGCAATTAGCAAGTCGCGTTCCACTGTGTGCGTTTCCTCGGAAAATTTCGTACGGGCGAGATCCAGGATGGCGCCAGGGGTACGCGGCAAAATCCGGTCGACAATATCGCTCAAGGGGAGGTTGTGCAGTAAATAGTCGTAAATCTCCGATTGGTGCCGATTCCCATTCGCCAAGCTTCTTCGCCAGTATAGCTCGCTCAAATCGCCGCGGGACGCCTGATCTGCCAGCAAGCCTGCCGCGAACAACTGGTCTTCATCCACGGGTGCCAACGCTGCCGTCCGCCGCACAAAGTAAATTCCAGACGGATTGTCTTCGCCCAGGAATGCCAGTGCCGCCAGATGCAGGTCGGTGTGCGTAATCAGCGGGCATCCGGCCTGGGCAGCCAGCAGGTGCGAACGGGCGTGGCCGAGGTTTTCAAGTATCAGGGACTGCGTTCGAAGTTCCTGAATTGTCTGGAATTGCGCGTCGCGAAATGCATCATTAGCGTAGCGATGTAGAACAGGCAGCCCCGTCGCGGTCCAGTTTGCAATTCGGACGGCTTCCGGCGCCTCTTCAGAGCGCTGTTTCCAGTCCAGATACGATTGCAGCCGATACCGGTAGACCCAGAGCTCTCCCAGAATGTGCTGCGCTTCGGCATCACCCGGTCGCTGGCGGACGGCTTCGGTCAGCCGCTGGATCTGCCGTTCCAGTTGGGCCTCGTTCATCGCATCGGTTGTCGTCAGGCGGGGCACACTATAGCGGGCCGCCCGGCAGACACCGGCCCTGGCCACTTCTTCGATTCCCAGCCACCCATTGGCAATGAGTACGACTGAGATCAGACCCACCACCAGCGCGGGCTGCCAGACGGGCAGCGACACCGACAGGGGGGGACGGATCGACACGCCCTTTCGCGCTGCCTCGCCGACCAGCAGGCCGCACAAAACGGCAAATGTCAGCAGATTGGAAGGCATGCTGATCCCGAAGTCGAGTCCAGCGTGCACCAACTGGCTGATGACGGCAAACAGCGCGACATAGGCGAGCGAATCGCTGCCGTGCCGCGTGCCGCGCCGCACGAGGACCCACACGACGCGAATCATCAGCAGCAGACACAGCCCGACGAGCGCAATGCCAATCGCGCCCCCTTCCGTCAATCCTTCCACGTAGTGATTGTCGGCGTTGTAGAACCAGAGTTTGACCGGCTTGGTCTGGTAGGGCTGGTAAGCATAGCGGTATGTTCCGAATCCGGTTCCCAGGATCGGAAAATCGCAAACGGCCCTCCAGGCGTCCTGCCAGTTATCCCACCGGGCGCTGCTCGAGATCGTTTCGTCGAAGCGTTCCATCAGCCCGTTGGTGAGCCCCAGCCAGGTCATCAGGCCCGCGCACAGCAGGAGGCCCGCCCCTGCCGACCAGGCGGCGACGCGAACGACGCGGCGCACTGAGAGCAGCAGCACGACGGCCAATCCCGCCAGCGCGCCCGACAGAATTCCTCCCCGCGATACGGATGCGCAGACTCCCGTCATGATGGCGACGCACGCGAGCGCCGCCAGATAATACGCCGGCACCAGCGGGCGGCGCTGCGGTCGTTCGGCTGCGTCGTCGCTTGAATGTTCCTGCCAGACCGTCAGCACAAGGTATCCAATCGCAGCCGCCAGGCACAGATTCAAGAAGCCCGCGGCGTTATTGCGATTCACGAATGAAGCGAAAGGCTGCCCACCCTGCGTCAGCGGAACCGACCAGAACAGCTTCCCATTCCAGCTCAACTTCTGGACGATTCCGAAGACTGTCAGGCAAACGCCATTCGCCGTCAGGGCACCCAGCAGCAGACGCTGCGTGTTCGCGTTCGTGAACAGTGCGAGCCCGGCCAGAAAGGCCGCAATGCCCACCGTCAAGCGTGTGAGCTCAACACGAGTCGCTGCGGGAAAGATACTGAACTGCGAGCGGCTTGCCAGGGCCCTGCCGAGCGGCGGCGCCAGGCGGCCCAGCGAATCGCCCTCGTCGCCGGCTGGTTTGGCGTCCACTGCGTAGTTTTCCAGGCGCGGAAGCTTGTGCGGGAGTCCGGGGATCAGTTGCACTGCGCCAAGCAACAGCGCGCCCGCCAGCGGGAGAATCAGCGTCGGAATCACAACACGACCCATGCGCAATTCGCCCGGCAGAAGCAGCAGCGAGACGATCCACATCGCCAGAGCGCACAAGACGCCGGCATACAGCCAGACCTGCTGCTCGAATCGCACGCCTCCAAAGACCCAAGGGGCGGCGATCAGGACAGCCAGCAGGCAGGCGCGGGCCAGCCACGAAAGCCCCTCCGAGAGCCCTTCGAGAGGCGAAGTGAAGGTCGGGGTCTCCTCGGACGCGTAGGGTGGATGCCACCGTTCCGCGGCGTGCGGTCGTTTTTGATTCATCCCCATCAGACGATCGTCAGGTGCAGCCGGTGCAGGCGCGCAAGACCATTACGCGACCGCTTCGGACGAGCAATCAAGGAAGATTGGGGATAAACTCTCGCGAGAACGAAACAGCCACGTGTCGTTTCACGGCCCGCTTGAACTGGGCTTAGGGCCACCACCGCCGCCTCCGCCCGTGGTTGTCCCGCCATTGTCCTGGTTGGCGAGCGCTATGCCTCCCGCGACGGCGCCGCCGATTCCGGCAGCCAGACCGAGCAATCCAAGCCCACCGCCTCCGCCGCCACCACCACCACCACCGCCGCCGCCAGTCACTCCGCCGCCTCCGGCCCCTTCGCCCTCACCGGGGCCTTCGCCGAACGGATTCTGGCTGTTCACGTCATTGGGGTCACCGGTGTCGACGTCCATATCGGTGTCGCCACCGGGACCATCACCGGGGGCCTGAACAAGCCGAATCGAACTCACCTGCTTCACAAGGCTGTTACCAGTTCGCCGGTTCGCCTGCGGCGAGCGCGCCATGATCGTGACGCCCATGGCAGCAACACCGTCGGGCCCTGCGGCGACAAACGAGTAATCGCCTTCAGGCATCGAAGTCATGCGAAATCGGCCGTGCTGATCGATACTGGATTGACTCACGACGCGCCCGTTCCTCACGAAGTACACGACACCATTCAGAAGCGGCATGCGGAAATGCGTGTCTCCACTGGTCGTACCGGGAGCGATTTTTGTCAGGCGACCTCCAATCGATCCATCGGATTGAAGGTGGAAAATCGGCAGGCGCAGGACCGTCCCCCAGGAACTTGAACGATCTTCCGGAGTTGCTGCTTCTGCTTTCTGCACATTTGCCAGTTTCACTGTGGCCGGCGCCGGCGTGGTGATTGCAGGCAGGCTGCGAACAATCGGTGCGTTATCCGCCATCGGACGGTTGTAGGTCATCTGGCGCGGCATACGATTGCGGCGAATTGTCCTGGCGCGGTGTGGCAGATAGGCTGCCATGATTTGTCGAACGACGGGAACGTCGCGCGGTGGAACGAGTACCGCGTCGATCTGCAGGAAGCTCTCGGAATCTCGAGCCTGATCCGGCAGCGGCTGCTTCAGCTTGAATCGGTCGGTCTCAATCTGCATGTGCACATCTTCGCTGCGATTCTTCTTACCTGTCGGCACAGCGATCGCAGGCAATACTTCGGTTCCAAACGTCAGCATTCCATCGTCGCCCGAGGCGACAACCGTGTAGTTTCCGGGCTGCAGGCCGGCAGCCTGAAAGAATCCGTCGAGACCCGGACGAACTTCAGAGACGACCTTCCCCCGTTGAACGAACTTGACTGTCACCTTCCGCGCCGGAACCAAGGCACGGCTTCGAGCGTCGACGACCTGAATTCGTCCAGGCAGCAGGCCATCCACCGTCAACCGTGCGAAATATTCACGGTCGGCAACGCGACCGCTCGCTTCCCGGTTGTATTCAGCATCGCGTTTGGTATCGGACGAAGTTGCCGGATCTACAGCCGGAACCGCCTGTTTGGGCTCGACAGGCACTGCTGCGTCGTCTTTCGCGGGCGCGGCCGGATCATTTTTCGCGATTGCCGGGGATGCGTCGGCAGCATTGATCGCGCCACCCTGGTCATCTGCGTTCAGCGCCAATTCGTCTGACCCGATCGACGGATTCGCAATTGCAGGATTGCCCTGGACTGCCCCATTGTCATTGAACTGATATGCCGTAACGACTCCCGTCAAACAGACAGGAAGGACCACCAGTCCGCTGAGCAGCAACCGCGTCAATTTCGAATGCATACCTGGTTCTCCAGCGGTCACGGATTCCGGCGTGACCAAGTTAATCTTCTGAAATCGGTTTCGGCGCCTTACGCCACGACGGGCCCGTCACGGATTTACTGTGCGTAAAAAGCTCAATGCGTGTATACGTCACGACCATTGCGCGACCGTCAGAACTCGGCAATTGCCGAGCAACGGCGAAGGTATTGCGACAGGCGCGACCCCTCCCCAAGTTTTCCGACTTAACGATTAGGATAAGTGGGTGGTTTGGCGTTGTCAACTGTTAAACTGGGAAGAATTGAGGTTTTCGAGGAACGCGCCAATTCCGCTGAGTTATGAAAAAGGCTTTCACGCTGAACAGGGACTGTCGCATGACGCAAAATTTAGCACGGCGAGAATTCCTCAAATACGTGACACAGGCGGCCGCACTGACCGCAGGGGCTTGCGTTCCGGGATGCGGGAAACCGCAGACCCCCGCTCGCCGGCCGATCCGGGTTGGAATCATCGGGCTCGATACATCTCATGCCGTAGTTTTCACGAAGCACCTGAACCGTGACAATAGCCGCGACATCGCGCTCAACGATGTGCGTGTAATTGCCGCATTTCCTGCCGGCAATGCAGACTTTCCACCCAGTGCCGATCGAGTGCAGAGATTTACGAGAGACGTGCGCGCTCTGAACGTGCAGATTGTCGATTCGATCAGTGAGTTGCTGCCACTGGTCGACGCTGTCCTGCTGGAGAGTGTCGACGGCCGGCAGCACCTCGATCAGGCGCGGCCCGTCATCAGCGCGGGAATACCGCTGTTTATCGATAAGCCGCTGGCGGCCTCTCTTTCCGATGCTTTGGCGATCGCCGCCTTCGCTGACGAGAACCGGGTCCCGTGGATGACATCGTCCTCCAGCCGTTTCACGCCGGGATATCCGGAGCTGCGAACGAATGAGCGGGTTGGCAAGATCCTCGGCTGCGACATACACAGTCAAACGCGAGCGGCAATCGGGCATCCCGATTTGTACTGGTACGGCGTGCATGGCGTCGACCTGCTGTATCTGCTGATGGGTCCGGGATGCGAACGGGTCAGTGCCGTTCAGACCCCGTATTCCGAATTTGTTGTTGTTTGTTGTTGGAACCTGGGACGGGGGCCGGGTTGGAACTTTTCGGGCGATTCGTGACGAAACCGGCAAGGCAGGCCTCGGTGCGACTGTCTTTGGTACGAAGGGAATCATCCACGTCAATAACGAATACGATCATCACGCCCAGGTCGTCGCGATCACTGAGTTTTTCCGGACGAAGAAATCCCCGGTCCCGGTTGATGAAATGATCGAAGTGATGACGTTTCTGGAAGCGGCCGAAGAGAGCAAGCGTCGAGACGGTCGTCCGGTGGCGTTGAAGGAAGTCCTCGAACAGGCTCGTTCGCAACTCCCGGCATAACTGCCGTCGTCTTGCGATTGGGCCGACGATCGCGGCAGCGCTGCAGAATTCAAAGCGCCACAGACGAACCGATGCAATACAGACCGGTGAGGGTTCTCAAATACACACGCTGATCCGAAATAACAGGCGTCGCGAAGATCGGTTCCTCCATGTCGTTTGCAGCCAGAATTTCGAGCTTTGGATCGGCCGAGAATACAAACACATGCCCGTCTTCGCTGGAGGCGTAAATACGTCCTGCGGCGAGGACCGGTGAACTGCTGAAATCGCCGCCCAGTCGCCGCTTCCCGAGCGATTTCCCCGTGGCAGCATCCAGACATTCGGCCACGCCGTTGTCAGTCACGACAAAGAGAAACTCATCGAGGGCCAGCTGAGTCGGCACCTTGGATACTCCCGTTGAATGCCGCCAGACCTAATGCGCCCCTCTGGAATCGATTTCAATGCAAACGAGAGTATTTTGAGGGATCGTGCCGCTCGCAAATACTCTGTGTTGTCGGACGGCGGCCGAGTTGGACGCGGCATTCACGCTCCAACCGATGGACCACTTCAATTTTCCGCTGTCGGGCTCAAAGGCACGAACCGCGCCGACGCCCGGCAGGACGAGCAGCGCCGGTTCGACCGCATCGAGGATTACGGGAGCACCGTGATTCGTGGCGACATAATTGAACTCGGTCTGCCATTGCACGGTTCCGCTAGAGCGATCATACGCGACGAGACGTCGTGAAATCTCGCCTTCCATCGCCGTGATCACAACCGATCGATACAGAAGGGGTGAAGTACAATACCCATGCGCGGATGAATATTTTCCGACTGGCTGCTGCCAGACGACGTGGCCGGCAAAGTCGACCGCGCTGGCCACGACGGTGCCGTCGATCTCAAACATCGTGAAAATGTGCTTGCCGTCGCAGGCGGGAGTGGCCGAGGCGTAGGTGTTCTTGGCGTGCTGGGGGGCAAACCGTCCCTGGTGGATGACGCGCTCCCAGAGCAGGCTGCCGTCGTCGCGGTCGTACGCCAACAGCGTTTGAGTTTGCGTTTTGTCGTCTGCCGTCGTCAGAAAGACGTATTGTCCGCAGAGAATCGGCGACGAATGACCGCGCCCCGGAACGGCCGCCCTCCAGATCACGTTCTGCTCCGGTCCCCAGTGGATCGGCGCCGAATCGGATCGAGAGTGATTGTCGAATGCCAGGCCGCGCCAGCACGGCCAGTCGCGAGATTCCAGTTCGATGCCCGGGGCTGCGCGAATGCGCTCCGAGGCGCCCGCGGTGATGGTGTATTCGATTCCGGATTCTTTCACGACGCGCCGATATTCCATCACGCGTCTTGTGAGAACAACCGCCAGCACGGCCGTGAACAGGCAGAACACGCCGACTGACGATGCGCCGTGTAGCCTTCCCCGGCGCGCAATGGCATTCCGTTTCCAGACTCCCCCCGCTGCCAATCCGAGCCAGACAGCCAGCCCGAGTTTGATTTTCCAGCCCGCCAGCAGCCATTCGATGAGCATTCCTGCATTTCCGCTGCAATTCGATCGAGATCATGGTGCGCGGCCCGAGTGACCGTTATTCGCGCGGAATGTCTCGTTGTGCCGGCGACTGGGGTTTGCAACAGGTCCGGCATCTCGTTTGCTTATCACAAATCGGAAACGAACAGCAAGGGACTGCACTCGACAGGCATGCAAGGCCGGCGATGAAAGACACCGATTTGGAGCGGATGAATCGGGCGATTCAGGAATGCCTGGAGCGGTGCCGAGGCGCCAGCGACGCGATTGCCCAGGTCGCGGCATTTGTGGCCGCACTTAAGACCGCCGGTTGGAACAAGTTCGAAATTCGTGTCGTCGAAATGGGGGTGCTGCAGATCCTGAGTGGTCTGGCGGAAACGCAAAAGTACTCGGTCGAAGATACGGACCGACAGCGAAAGTCGCGCACTTCCGGTGGTCCGGCGTCGATCGACATGGCCGATTAATGACCATTCTGATCGTCAGCCGGCCAGAAACCGCCGGCGACGGAGCGCAGGCGCTACGCGCTGATTTCGTGAATTCAGCCGCCGGCAAAGCGGTTGGCGCGGCGATTCCCAAAGGCGCGCACATTCGGCCACAGGGCGCTGACGTGCCCGATATGCTGGGCCAGACTCGGGGTCGGAAGATAGACGGGCAGCCCTCGCCGGCTGGCCCAGACTCCGATCAACCAGTCGATGTTGGCCAGCCCTTGGTTCCCCGGGGACGCTCGATGATCGACGACCTGCGGGTCCGACAGGAACGCCACGACGGCGTCCCGCGAAAAAATGATGGCCTGTCCCCCCCAGATCAGGGCCTCGTCGAGTTTGTGCCAGCCTGCGTTCGCTTGGGTATAGGCGCTGGAGCAGAACATCGACACCAGGCCCGGCACGTCTCCTGGCCAGAGGATCGATTCCAGGTAGCTTCTCAGCGCCGGGTGCCGAAAGAAAACCACGTCATCCTGCACCAGCATGTAAGCCTCAGCGCGCGGGGACCTGAGGTACATTTCGAGCAACGCCAGATAGTAGCTCGGCCAGGCGCCAATCTGTGGGGTGCGGCGTGTCTGGGGAAGGTGCGAAAACCGATCCGGAATCGAGGTCGCGCCATCAATGAACAATCTCGGCTCGGGCCAGCCGGCCGCGTTCAGGCTGGCAAGGCACGCTTCCAGCGTGGCTTGCTCGCGCGGCGCGGTTGTCACGCCGACCGACCACTCTGTGACGCGACGCCCCGAACGGACTCGGGGACGGGGAATGATCTGTTCCAGATCGGGAGCGTCGAGATTCGCCTGATCGCTGACTGCATCCACGACCGAAATGCAATCATCATCTGCCGGGATGTTCTGTGTTGCCAGTTCGTGCAACCGAACCGCTTCGGTCCTTGGGCAGCCGGGAACACCTCCGCGGGCAAGGATCTCTGCCGTCACGTTATATAAGAGGGACGCAACGACCGGATTGATGTGTTGCAGATTGGGCCGAAACCACCGGCAGCACGATTGGCAGGCGTCCTGCTGAACGTGGCACAGGCCGGTCTCTTCGACCCTGGTCAGGTCCTGCAGTATCCCACAGACGGCGACGTCGTCGGCACGGTCAACCGCCGGCCGGCGATACGGACATTCGATGCGAGCTGGTCGTGGATCGGCCATATCAGCGTTTCACAAGCGCCCGGCGGAGAATCTCATTGGCCGCTGACCATGAGTGATTGCGTTCGACGTATTCCCGGGCGCGACGGCTGACGTCGGTGATGTCTGCCAACTGCAGGTTTTCCAGCGTGGCAACCAGGTCGCGCGGATCCATCAGTTGAGACAGAATCGGTCCGCCGCCCACTTCAATGACTTCGGTTCCGCGCACAGGGATCGTGCGGAATGGTTCGTATTCGTGCATCGGGGCGGCGTCGGTCGTCACCAGCGGCATCCCGGCGGCCTGGCATTCCAGCAGTTGCAGTCCCAGGCCCTCAAAATGGCTCGGTTGAACGCAGACGTCGCCCTCCCGATACAGATCGACGTTGTCGGCGGTGGCGGGACGATCATCGATGTTTGCCGGGAACATTTGTTGCTGCCTGATCTGGGAGCGAACGACAAACCGCAGTTGGGGCGCCAGACGGGCCGTTTCCACGATCAATTCGAGGCCTTTGCGGCCATATCCCGTGGGCGAGCCATCGAGGCGCCGCGCGGGGCCGCCTCCCCAACCATTCACGAACAGGAACCGCTGACATCGCCGGCGGAGTTGGAATGGAAAACGATCTGTGTCGATCGGCCAGGGAACGTAGACCGTCTCCCATCCGAATCCATGACGGCGCTTCCAGTCGGTCATCTGCAGGAACGTCTGCTTCGTCGGGCAGAGCATCACATCGACAAATCCCAGCCAGTGCAACTCTGGCTGGACCCATTCCCAGTTTGCCACGCACGCCACGCCGACTCCGGAATGAGCTGCGACACGGGGCAGATTGTCGAGATACGGACGCTCGATGAACACTATCCAATCAAGCCCTTCCATCCAGGCTCGCAGGCGGTCGTCACTGGGCGGCAACGAGGTCGATTCGACGGCCAGCAATCCCGGGACGCGATCGAGCCCCGCGAGCGATGGATGCCGAGGGACGAGCCAGCGATCGATGCGCCCGTGCACCGCCAGATCGCGATTCTGATAGCCCAATCCGGTCGGAGTGTTCCATCCGACCAACCCAATGCGCGACGCCTCGTTCGCCGTGCGCCGCCAGCCGGCAATCTGATCGACGGACGGGACGGCGTGAGCGAAATTGCGCCGATCGGGTCCGCCGGCATAGAGGGACGACACTTCGCCCACGTGCTGAACGAGTGAGGGAGTGTGATAGGCAATGCCCGTTCCTTCGCGAGCCGCCCATGCGGCAACCACCGCGTCGTCGTTCTGGTCACGGTGCTGCAGGCTGACGATCACCTGAGGGTCAGTGAGAAAGCGCTGCAACGCGTCCCGCCGAAAAACAAGCGACTGGGCGCCGCAGACTCTCTGGCTGCCGGGAGAGAGCAGACGCCAGCCGACTGTCCGGTCGCTGTGCAGTCGCGGCGTAAACAGCGAGACGACCGCCGCCTGCAGGGGCCAGAATTGCTCATCGCACCATTGTCTCAGGCCGCGGGCCAGTTGAATGTCGTCCTGAAATACGGCAAAGGCGTCGGTTGACGGATTCTCTGTCAAGAGCCGGGTCAGCGACGAGTAGAAGTTCAGAAAATTGCCCAGACGCCGTTCGTGGACCGTGATGGTCAGGTTCGGATCGGCCGCGGGAAGTTCCGATTGCGGTTCTGCGAAGATGTGAATTTGATCGAAGCCTGAGAGGCGCAGGCTTTCCAGAGTCTGCCGGATGACCGGTTTGCGACGCGGCGCCGTCAGCAGGCCAACCACCCAGGTCAAAGGCTGGGACCGGCGCGACGACCGGTCGATTTGCGGAGCCGTCGTCGGGCCGGCCGTGGCGGCTGCCGGCGGGAACATGCAGTCGGGAAGGTCATCGCAGATAAAGCTCAGCCGATCGGTCATTTTCTGTTTCAGCAATTGCGCCCGATCGCTGGAGCACTGCGGATGACCTCCCTTGCTGACGATGTGGGAAACGGCGTTGTAAACCAGTGAGGCGATGACCGGATTAATCAACTCCCCGTGCAGCAGGGATCGACAACAGGCTTCACAGGCTTCGATCGGCGCAACCGACAGAGTTCGGTCCGTGACTCCCAGGGCCCTCTCGACCAATCCGCAATGCGCGTCGCTGTGGCGGTCGGAGCCGAGTGGCGTACGAAAGCCACAGTCTGCAGGAGACCGCTGCATGATCACAACGTCGTCATGAGGACAGATTCCTTTTTCACGACCTGGCCCTCATAGGAGCCGGGGATCGTGGGCGGCACGGCTTCGTATCCGGGATTGCTCAGGTCCGCCTCGAGAACCCAGTTCTTGTTCCGGTACACGAAAATTGCATACCCTGCCGGTGAACTCAAGATCGTCAATTTGGCGCTCGGACTCCTCCACGACGGCCCCGCTTGAACATTGAACGTCCAACTGGAAATAAACGTGCGGATCCGTCGCAGTTCAACGGCGGCCATGGCCAGAGACCCGGCCGAGAGTGTGATGCCGAACAGGAGAAACGTCTGCACAAGCGGGTTCATCTGGGCCTCGGGGAAGGGGGGGGACAACGGCGTACTGCGTCAGCCGGAAGCGGCCGCCGAGGCGCAGGAGCCGAAAAGTTCACCCGGGGCCCGATTCCAGACGATTTCAGTGTATCAAAGATCGGGAGCGATTCCATGAACTCCCGTTGCAGACCTGGAGCGCTTCGCACCGTGCCAGGCGCCGCGACCCGAAGAGTGTCCGCGGGTCAATGGGATTCAGAGATTTTGACGACTCGAAATCCCACGATGCTCAACTTGCGGTCGGCCGACAATGTGGTCGGCATGGCAGACCGCAAGAATCGCGGCGTCGAGCGGTAATCTCCTCCGCGGATCTGATTATTCTCCGGTTCGACGCCCCGGCCGAGCTCGTGGCACCACTCCGAAATGTTGCCGTAGACGTCAAACAATCCGAACGGATTCGGCATCAGCATCCCCACGGGTTGCGTGACTTCGCCTGAATTCCGTGCCGACCAGCAGAATCGGTCGAGGTCCGCGTCGTCATTTCCGAAGAAGCGGCTCGTCGCGGAATGGGCGCGCACCGCGTATTCCCATTCCGCCACGGTCGGCAGCCGGTAGCCGCGGCGAACCAGGAAATCATCGGCGAGTTGCACGCCCGGTCCGATTTCTGCCTGCGGCGGATAACAGCACTCGAGCGGATTGAAATCCGGTTCCTGCTCACTGAGCCACCGGCAATACTTCATGGCCTCGTACAGGTCGACCCGGTTGATTGGACAATCCGACCGGGAGGCCACCTCAGGGGCGTATTGAAAATCGCGACGAAACTCCAGGAATTGCCGGATTGTCACTTCGCACGCGCTGATTGCAAACGAAGAGTCGATCGGCACCTCGCGCTGTTCCTCGTGAACGTCGCGGCGGGCCTCGGTGGCGGGGGAACCGATGATCACGACGCCCGGTTTTGAAATGTGCACGAAGGTCAGTCCGTTGCGGGTGACCGACCAGTTGGCATCCGCGGGCCCCTGCATGGCCAGCCGTTGTGCTTCCGACGCGACCTGCTCGTCCGCCTCCAACGACCGCAGCAGCCACTCGGCAGCGGAATGGACACCCGCGTCCGGATCGTGCCGGAACAGGTCCAGCAGGCTCTCGATCTGGTCGCTGCGATCCGACGGCGAATGATCGCGCGGGTTCGCAAAAGTTCCCAAGATGATGGCCTGGCGGATGCGCGGGTTGCGCTCGGACGGCAATCGTTCGAATGCCCGCCTCCAATCAGCCACGACACGTGACAGTCGACCAATCAGGATCGTCCGCAATCGCGGATCCGAATCGTCTCCGAGGTGGCTCCAGAAGGGTTCCGTCTCGCCGAGCTGGAACAACGCTTCCACGGCGTTTGCCTGACGGGCCAGCAGTTTTGCCGTACCGGATTCCGAGTCCAGCGGCGCGGCGGTGCGGAGCTCGTTCCGAAAGATCTCGAGTGCGCCGCCTCTTCGTCGATGCAGGATGGGCTGGATGATGCCGAATGCCTCGGCGTCTGCATCGAGCAGCA
>JACQFH010000550.1 GCA_016200145.1 Planctomycetia bacterium
CGGGTCGGCGGCGTCCGCCCTGACGGAATACCAGTCGCGCCGCCGCACCACGTCGGAGACATTTGCCGATCAGTTGTTACTTGCCGACTGGTGCCGGATGCAGAAGCTGGCCGACCAGGAACGGGCCCACCTGAATGCCGCCCTCGCCGTGGCCCCGCCGGATGAAATTGAACGAGTCCGCGTGCGCCTCGGATGGCGGCGGATCGGCGGATTCTGGTTCTCGCGCGAAGATCTGCTCGAATGGCAGAAGCTCAACCAGGCGACTGACGCTTCGCTCAAGCGCTGGCAGGCGAAATGCGATCAGGTCGCCAGAAACGTCGATGGCTCGGCGCGGCAGCGAGACGCGGCCCTGGCGGCGCTCAAAGAAATTGACGAGGCGTCTGCGGTTCCGGCGCTGGAATTGACGCTGGCCGGCCGCTCTGAGGAATCCGCGCGCGCTGTCGTGCGCACGCTCGGCCGCATTGCCGGCCCCGAATCGTCCCTGGCGCTGGCCAGGCAGGCGGTCTTCTCGCAATGGCCCGAAGTTCGCAATTCGGCCGCGGCAGCGCTCAAGTCGCGAACGCTCGAAGACTTCGTGCCTCCCTTGATCGGGCTATTGGCGACGCCCGTCAGGACAGAACTGCAGGTGACCGCCCCGGCGCTGCGACGCACCGGCAATCGAGCGCAATTCGCGTTCGTCGTCAGCCTCGTGCTGTCTCGTGAAACCGGCAATCAGTTTCAGGTCGCTGCGTTTCAAACAACCAACCTGCTGATCAACGAAGCGCTGAATCCCGGGCCAGGGACCCAGGCGGTGGGCGGTGACCCGGCCCAGATCCCCGGTTTCCTCCTGGGACGCGAAGACGCCTTGCGGACGACGGCCGATCAAACCGACGCGCAGCGGCGGACGATCGAGACAATCAACGCTCAGACCGCCGACCTCAACGACCGCATCGGCGCAGTCCTGGCTGCCGTTTCAGGAAATGAATCCCGGTCTGAACCAAAATTCTGGTGGGACTGGTGGAAAACGCATTCCGAAATTGAATCGGCAGGCCCCAAGCCGACGGCAATCGTCACCGAGGAATTCCTGGTGGGGAACCCGCAATCGGGTTATGCGCCCTACGAGTGCCTCGCCGCGGGAACACTCGTCCGCACCGACAGCGGGCTCCTGCCGATCGAAAAGATCTCGGTGGGCGACCTGGTTCTCTCCCAGGACGTCGACACCGGGGAGATCGCGTACAAGCCCATCTTGCGGACGACGATCCGCCCGCCGAAAGAGCTCTGTTCCGTGCGCTTCGATCAGGAAACGGTCGTCCTCACCGGCGGTCACCATCTCTGGTCGTCGGGCGCCGGCTGGATCAAGGCCCGCGATCTCGAAACCCAGACGCTGATTCACACGGTGACGGGCAACGCGCCTGTCTGGACTGTCAGGAAGGGCGAGACCGCGCAGACTTACAATCTTGTCGTCGCCGATTATCACACGTACTTCGTTGGCAAGACGGGAATTCTCTCGCATGACGTGCTGACTCCGCGCGGAACCAGCAGTCTCGTGCCGGGGCTCTCTCGCGCAAATGCCGTCGCGCGGAACAAGTAACCGACGACACGACCAAGGCGAGCGGCGGCCGGGGCACCAACCTCTTTAGGTTGGTCCGCCGCCGGTGCTCCCGCACATGAACGCCGGAATCAATTCCTTCACGGCCGCAAGTGCTTTGCGACTTTCGCGCGCAGTTCCGCCGGCTCGATTCCAGCCACCAGAAACCGCTTGTGCTGCGCCGTTTCGCCCGAGAGCAGCGTGAACTGCGACGGCTTCAGATCGAGCAGCTCGGCCAGCAGCCTGACGAGGGCCTGATTGGCTTTCCCCTTTTCCGGCGCCTGGGTGACGGCGACTTTCAGCCGTCCCGCGTGAATCCCCGTGATGCCGTTCCGTCGCGCGCCGGGCTGCGCGTGGACGGGCAGAATCGTACCCCCTTTTCCCGGTTGCAGGTCGATCATCTGGCGGCCATCGTGATCCAATCGAATCCCGTCCGGTGCTTGCGGAAACCGACGCGATCGGTATCGCAGCCGAAACGGCTCACGTTATACTAACACGAAGTTCAGATCCGAGGACGACAATGTTCACGATCCCAGGGAATCCCGTTCGCTCCTGTGAAGGCGTCAGCCGCCGCGAGTGGCTGCGCGTGGGGGGATTGGGAACCGTGGGCCTCAGCCTGCCGGTGCTGGCGGCGGGGCGGTCGCTTGCCGGGGAACACGGCGACAGGGCGCCCCGGCCCGCGAGCTTCGGGCGTGCCAAATCGTGCATCGTGCTGTTCCTGTTCGGGGCACCGGCGCACCAGGACCTGTGGGACCTCAAGCCCAAGGCGCCGCGCGAGGTGCGCGGCGAATTTCGCCCGATTCCCAGCAGCGTCCCTGACCTGTTCGTGGGAGAGCATCTTCCCGAGCTGGCGCAGCGCGCCCACCGATACGCGCTGATCCGGTCGGTCACGCACCCCGACAATACCCACACGGTGGCGATGCACTATATGCTCTCCGGGGTGCGCCACGCGCGACCGGCGACGAACCCGCGCAACGCGCCCGACGATTTCCCCTGCTTCGGCGCCATCGCGAACTACGTCGCCGCCAGCCGCCTGCGCGCGGCAGACCGCGCGCAGGCGCGGCCGCCGTCGAGCCTGCCGGCCGCGGTCAGCCTGAATGCCCCGGCGAACCAGGTCTCAGCGAACAACCATATTTTTCCCGGTTTCTTCGCCGGATTTCTGGGGGCGGGATTCGATCCGCTGTTCGTCCCGCAGAATGCCGACGTGCCCGATTATCGTCCGCTGCCCAGCGTCGAAGACCGCGGCCGCCTGGTTGCAAGGCGGCAGTTGCTGGCGGCGATCGCCGGGGACGATCGGCTCGTTTCGCAGGCCGCCGCGGTCCGCAACCTCGACGGCGAGTACGCGCGGGCCTTCGAAGTGCTCACCTCGCCGGGCGTGCGCAGGGCGTTTTCCCTCGAAGAAGAACCACCGGCGCTGCGTGCGGCGTACGGGGCGACCCCGTTCGGCCAGGGGTGCCTCTTGGCGCGGCGGCTGGTCGAAAGCGGCGTGTCGCTGGTAACCGTCAACTGGGAACGCGACGACGCCTACTGGGACACGCACAAGAACAACTTTGCCGACTTGAAGAACAAATTGTGCCCCAACTTGGACAAGGGGCTCTCGGCACTGCTCGACGATCTGACGCGGCGGGGGCTGCTGGAGGAAACGCTGGTCGTCTGTCTCGGGGAATTCGGCCGGACGCCGCATATCAATAACGCGGCTGGCCGCGACCATTGGGCCCCCTGCAACAGCGTCGTGCTGGCCGGCGCGGGCATTCCCGGCGGCGCCGTGTACGGCTCGTCAGACCGGCTGGCAGCGTATCCCGCGTCGAACCCCGTCACTCCGCAGGACCTCTCGGCGACAATCTACCACCTGCTCGGAATCGACCCGCTGCAGGTGATCCGTGATCCACTCGGACGCGAATATCCGTTGTCGACTGGCGAACCCGTGTGGGACCTGGTTTGAAAACGAGGATTGGCACCGGACGCGGCACAGACAGTGAGTGGCGAGACGACGAGACTAGGAGAGCTGCCGGCAGCCAGCTCCTCGTGACAATCGGGCGGTCGTTGCCCGATTTTTACATTTAAGGGCGCCCGGCGAGGCAGTACTTGGCAGACGTAGGTTTGAACAGCAGGTTGCGAGATGCAGCAGAGTCTATCCCCGAGCGTGGTCCCGAATTCCGAACCGAATGCGGTGCAGGAGTCGGTCCGTTCCGATGCTGAGCTGCTGACGCAGTTTTCGGCCGCACGGGACGAAGGTGCATTTTCGGAGCTGGTCCGCCGGCACGGTCCGCTGGTGCTGGGGGTCTGCCGGCGGATCCTGGGAGATGTCCACGCGGCGGACGACGTGTTTCAGGCCGTGTTCCTGGTGCTTGCCAGAAAAGCCGGTTCGATCAAAAAACCCGAACTGCTGGCCAACTGGCTGTACGGAGTCGCCTGCCGGATCGCGCGGAAGGCGCGGACCAGGACGATTCGGAACGTGAATCGGGAAAGGTGCGCCGTGAGCATGCCGATGACCGAAGAACGGCTGGAGCTGGAATGGGCCGAGCTGAAGCAGGCCCTCGACGAAGAAGTCAGCCGGCTCCCGGAAAAATACCGCGCACCCCTGGTCCTCTGCTATTTTCAGGGGCAGACGAACGCTCAGGCGGCGGCGCAGCTGGGGTGGCCCTTGGGTTCGATGTCCGAGCGTCTGGCCCAGGCCCGCGAGATGCTGCGCACCCGGCTCAATCGACGGGGAATGCGGCTGACGACCGCCCTCTTGGCGATCCTGCTGACGCAAAAGGCCGCCTCGGCAGCCGTCTCGACGACTCTGGTTGCGACGACAGTCAAAACGGCCGTCACTGGCTCGGTGAAATCCGCAACCACGGCGAGCGTCTCGCATTCAGTGCTCGAGCTGGCCCGCGAATCGGCCGGCTTACCGTTTGCGAGCGCGGGCAAAGTGCTGGTCCTGACGATCGTCATCATGGCGTCGGCCGTGTCGATCTGCCGGTCGCAGGGCATTTCGATTGATCTGTCGTCGATGATTCCCGGGTGGGCTGGCGGGCAGGCCAGCCATTCCGGCGGGGGGAGCGCGTGTTCGATCGGCGGGCCGCCCGGCAGTCCGCCGGTTGAAATGGCGGCGGACCGGCCGGCCGATTCTGCGGGCGAATGAAAGGATGCGAGACACAGAGGAATTTCAACAGGGCAACTCCCCAGGGAATGATCCTGAGGGGGGTGCGCCCAGCAAAGTCAGATTTTTTCTCCGGGGGCGGCCGGCCCGATCATACGCGTCATTGTTCACCGGCCGCTTCCCGGGTTTTTATTGACCGATCCTGCCGTTCCGAGCGACCTGAGTCGAGCTTGCCTCTTCGCGCCGCTGTGCGTGCCAGCGCCGCGTGATTGATTGCCGCTGCGGCCTCGCCTATGCTGGTTCATTCAGCCTCTCAGGCATCACCCCGATCGGACCCGTTGGCGTCGCTGGAGCACCGCGTGGGAAGTCAGATTCATGCGCTGATCGAGTCTCTCGATCAGAACATCGCCACCGTGCTTCTGGGAAAGCCCGCGCCGATCCGCCTGGCGATCGTGGCCCTGCTGGCGGAAGGGCACGTGCTGATCGAAGACGCGCCCGGCGTCGGCAAGACGGTGCTGGCCAAAGCCCTCGCCAAATGTCTCGACTGCAAATTCCGCAGGCTGCAGTTTACCCCCGACCTGCTCCCCAGCGACATCCTGGGGTCGAGCGTCTTCCTTCCGAACCGTGGCGAGTTTGAGTTCCGGCCCGGACCGATCTTCACGAACGTGCTGCTGGCCGACGAGATCAATCGCACCACTCCCCGTACGCAAAGCGCGCTTCTGGAAGCGATGAACGAAGGGCAGGTCTCGGTCGACGGGCAGACGTATCACCTCGAAGCGCCGTTCTTCGTGATCGCCACGCAGAACCCGTTCGAGTTCGAAGGGACTTATCCCCTGCCCGAGAACCAGCTCGACCGCTTCATGCTCTGTATTGAAGTGGGCTACCCCGATCGCGACGCCGAACGGCAGGTCCTGATGACCCACCGCAACGGCTAACCGGTCGACAAACTGCAGCCGGTGCTCAACGTCGACCAGCTCAAGGAGCTGCGCGCGGCCGTGCGCCAGGTCCGTGTCGACGAAGCGATCAACGAATATCTGCTCGAAATCGTCGCGCAGACCCGCCGCCACGCCGACCTGGCCCTGGGGGTCAGCACGCGCGGGGCCATTACGCTGTTCCGGGCCGTGCAGGGGATGGCCTTCATCGAAGGCCGCGACTACGCCGTTCCGGACGACGTGAAACGCCTCGTCGTCCCGGTGCTTGCGCACCGCACCGTCTGTCGCGGCCCCATGCGGTTCGCCCAGCGGGCCCGCACTCGCGGCATCCTGGAGCAAATCCTGCAGAAAGTCCCCGTCCCGCGCTGAGCTGGATTGCTCGTGACTCGATTCCCGACTTTGTAGTAATATCCGGTTTCGTTTCGGATGAATCGGGATTCAAAATCAACGGAGTGACCGGCATGTCGATCGCACGGCGCGTTGTGTTCTGGGCATTGGCGATTCTTGGGTTCGTCGTCGCCTGGCCCGGCGCCGCCCAGGCCCAGGTGACAGTCAAAGCCGCTCTCTCGCTGCGTCCGCAGCAGCCCGACGTCGATTACGACACGCCCGACGCCAAAACCCTCGACCAGTGCAAGGTCGCGCTCGTCAAAGAGGGCAAGGCGACCGGCTGGATCGTCACCGGCCCGGGCGGGCAGGCCTTGCGGAAGTTCATGGACATCGACGGCGTCAAAGACGACAAAGGGGAGACCACGGTCGATGAATTCAGCTACTACAAGAACGGACTCGAGGTTTACCGCGAGATTGATTCGAACGGCAACGGCAAGAAAGACCAGTACCGCTGGTTCAACTTCGCCGGCACGCGCTGGGGGATCGCCACTAAGGAAGACGGCAAGATCGACATCTGGAAGCAGATTTCGGCCGAAGAGGTCAGCCGGATCGCCGTCAAGGCCTTGGCCACTCAGGACGCGTCGCTCCTCGCGCCCCTGCTGATCACGAAAGACGATCTCAAGCAATTGGGCATCCGCGGGTCGCTCGAAGAAAAGGTGCTGACCTCAGTCGCCGATCCGGCGGCCAAGCTGCGAAAGGCCGCCGCCAGTTCCAAAACAATCAACGCGAAAACGACCTGGCTGCGCTTCGACGCCACGCCGCCTGGCGTCGTGCCCGCCGAATCGATCAAGGCGGCCCACGACGTCGTGGTTTATGAAAACGTGATGGGGATCGTCGATTCGGGTAACCCGATGCAGCCCGGGCTGGTGATGGTGGGTGAACTGGTCAAGCTGGGGGACGCCTGGAAGATGACGTCACTGCCGGTCCCCATCGAAGGGAACAGCATCCAGATCGAGCCCGGGCTGGTCATGAACGAGCCGCTCTTTAACTCGGGCAAAGACGCCGGCGCACCGTCGACGACGTTGCCCAAAGAGGTCGAAGAACTCGTCAAGAAGCTCCAGGATCTCATGGAAAAACGCCCCGCGCCCGATGCGGCGCCCGGCGTCTTCCAGAAATGGGAGAAATCGGTCGAAACCGTGCTCATCGACCTGATCAATGCCGTCAAGTCGGAAGACGACAAGCTGCAATGGACTCGGCAACTCCTCGACAACATGTCGATGGCCGTGCAGTCGGGGAAAGACTCCGCCGCCCTGGGCCGTTTGAAAAAACTGGAAACCGAGATCGGCCGATCGTTTCCCAAAGCATCGATCGTCGTGACTGCAAAGTATCGCGTGATGTATGCCGAATACCTGGCGGCGATGCAGGAAGCCGAGAAAGACAACGACAAAAAGCAGGAGACCCACGATCGCTGGCTCAGTGACCTGTCGGAATTCCTTGAGGCCAATCCCAAGTTCGACGAAGCGCTCGACGCCACCGTGCAACTCGCTCAGGAATATGAATTCGCCGGCAAGATCGAAAAAGCAACGAAGTGGTACCAGCGCGTCGTAAAGGACTTTCCAGGCACGCCTCAGGCCGCGCGCGCCGCGGGGGCGCTGAAGCGCCTCGAGCTGGTTGGCAAGACGCTGGCGCTGTCCGGCCCCGGGTTCACCGGCGGAACAATTGATGTCAAGCAATACCGCGGCAAAGTTGTCTGCGTTGCGTTCTGGGACACTTTCAATCGGCAGTACATCGATGAGCTCCCTGCGCTCAAGGCGCTTTACGACCAGCACCATGCCCAGGGATTCGAGATCATCGGCATCAATCTCGACATCGAGAAGGGGACGGTGGGGCCATTCCTGCAGAAGAACGGCGGCAAGTGGCCGCAGATTTACGCCCCAGGCGGACAGGACAGCCCGCTGGCCGTCGAATTCGGCATCTATGTATTGCCGACGATGTTCGTCGTCGATCGCGAGGGCAAAGTCGTCAACCGCAGCGCCACCGTCGCCGACCTGAAATCAACGCTGCCAGAGGCGCTGGGGAAGAAATAGGAAACTTGTGTTCGAGAGTGAGCGCGGTCTTTCAATACATCTGCCGGTTGAAACCACCGGTCGTCGTCCAGAATCAGCGGTATTTTGGCCACGGATGAAACACGGATACGAACGGCGCCACGATGCAGGAAGGCAGGTGAGCAGGAGTTTTTCTCGTCGCGTTCACGCTGTCTTCAGTCGTTTCCTGCCTTCCTGCCTTCCTCGCTTCAAATTCCTGGGCCGCGGTCCCTGAAGTGACTCGGTCCGGGGAGTCCAAAGTTGTACTTGCTTTTTTCGTGTTTTTCGCGTCTTTCGTGGTTCCTCATCGTTCCGGACCGCAACCGGTCGAAAGCTCACGATGGCAACTGACTATTAGTGTCGATTAGCGTTTATTAGTGTTTCAGTCGTTCGTTTTGTCGTGACCTCAATCAGGAGCGACCGACTCGCAGCTTTTTCAAGGGATCGCGCAACGCATTCTGCAGCAATGATTTACGGCAGCCGCGCAATCACTTCCTGAAATTCCGCGGATTTTCTTCCGTATTTACCGAACCTTTCCGAAGAATCTGCCGTCTCAGGCGAAGAGACTATCAGTCTTTCCGAACGAAGCGTGTATACTTGTATTGGCCTTCGTGTGGGGGCCGGACGCCAGGGTTGGCGTCCCTTTCTGATCCGCTTTTTGTGACTGCGGCGATCGCAGGAGGTGCTTCGATGATTACGACCAGCCAAAACCGTATTGCGGTGAATCAGGTCAGCTCCGTGAATGTTCGCGGACAGGTCCTGGCGGCTGCCGTCGTTCATCCGCGTCTCTCGTCGATGCGCCCGTATATGACGCGACGAACACGGCTCCCCTTCGGTACCCCGGCGTTTTCAGATTCGAAACGCCGCATAACCGAAGCCCGGCTGCAAAAGCCGGACGGTTGTGATGCACGCCATGCCATGCATCCACGACTGTGGGCCCGTCTTGTGTTGAGCAAGATGAGCCGCGGCTAATTCGGCCGCAACCGCGTACGTTCGTCGTCTGATGGATTCTGGCAAGCGCCGGCACAGGATGCCCGACTTGCCAGGCCGATTTGTCTGCCCCCCCGGGCCCAAGCGCTGCTTGCACGGCGCCGTCCCGCGGGCGAAAGCCAGTCGGAAGCAGCGTTCGCTGCTGACATCAGGTCCAGCACAAAAAACCACAATGACGGCCGAGCCGTCATTGGCCGCCGAGCCGAATCGCTGTCGTTCTTTCTGAACAGACGCAGCGCCCGGCCGGGAGGGATCAGTCATGAACGAGACCGAGATCTACGAGCTGGTGTGCCTCGCCCAGGCCGGGAACCGGGATGCCTTCGACAGTCTGGTGCAGCGGACGGAGTCGATGGTGTTCGCCGTCGTGCTGCGCCGGCTGCGCAACCGGTCTGAAGCGCTGGAAGTGACGCAGGACGTGTTCATTCAGGTGCTGCGGAAGATCGGGCAGCTTCGCGATCCCGAGCGGTTCGGGGGCTGGCTGCGCAGGATCGCCGTGCGCCTGGCCATCAACCGGGCCGTCCGGCGTCCGCGGGAAGTGCTGGGCGACAACGCCGTGCTGGGAGGGATGCGCGCCGAAACGGTCAACCCGTTCGAACGCGTGATCGCTTCCGAAAACGCGGCTTGCGTCCGAGACTGCATGAACCGGCTGCGCGACCTCGACCGCCGGACGCTGCTGGCGTTCTACTTCGAAGGCCGTTCGCTGCAGGAGATGAGCGCCGAGTTCGACAGCCCGGTCGGCACGATCAAGCGCCGGCTGCACACGGCCCGGAACAGGCTGCGCGACAAGCTCAGCGACTTGCAGCTCGTCGGGTAATTTGAGTGCGTCGTTTAGCGGCGACGCGCAGCGGAGCATCTTTCCTGAGAAATGCTTCGCTGCGCGGCGCCGCTAAACATTTTTACTTCCCGTCGCGCGAGTCGACTTCCCACAGTTTTTTCAGCAGCGCGAACATCCGCGGGTCGTGCCGTTCGAGTTCCGACCGCACGAACGGGTAGAAATCGTTGGTCCCGAAGAACGCCTCGCTCTGCTCGGCGAAGTACTCCTGCTGGTTCGTGAGCGCGTAGTGGCGTTGCCTGCGGCCGTTGATATGCAGCACGTCCTCGTAGAGCCGTTCTTCTTTGGCCGCGGCGAGTGCGGCGGCCAGCTCGCCGTTTTCGAAGCCCGACTCTACGACCTGGTGATGATATCCGTGGGCCAGTTCGTGAAAGACCATCCACGGCTGCTGCTTCGTCCACGTGAGAAAGTTCTTCGCGTTGGCGACTTCGATGCACCGCGCTTTGTCCGGATTCATGTCGTGCTCGCGGAGCCAGCCCGCGTCCGGGTGGTAGCACATGCAGGGATGATGCGGCTCCGCAAGCTCGACCCACGCCGGGATCTTCCGCAGCCTGGCGACCGCCTCCCGCGGCACCATCCGCGTGATCTGGTAGAGCTGCACTTTGAGCAGCGCCAGCGTCTCGGCACACAACTCGGGCTCGTCGGCCTCAAATTTCCGGTTGAGAAACACCTTCCACCCCTCGACCTCGCGAATCGCATACTGGTCGGTGGGCTCGAAAGGAATCTTTACTTCCGTGGGTTCCGCGCCGGTGACCACGACGGGCAACATCCCGACAAACGCCAGGATTGCCAGACAAACGAGTGCCAGGAAATGTCTGAATGAACACATAAGGAACCTGCCCGTCATACGTTCGCAGCGCGGCGATCGAGCTCATAAGTAAGAGCTTCTCGCCGCGATTCATATTCGGCCTTCGATGTCCTGTTCATTCGCGGCCTCTCACTTCACCTTTGCCTTCACGCAGCGCAGGCCGACGTCGTCGTCTTTCGCCTTCTCGGCGATCGGTTTACGATGAGCGCTGCGCAGGGCTTCGTGCCGGTCTTTCCACGAGCCGCCGCGGATCACGCGCCGGGCCGGCTTGTTGTCGTCCGTGCGGCTGCGGCCGTCGGCGGGAGCGCCCTCATAATTCTCGTACCAGGCGTCGCTCACGAATTCCCACAGGTAACCGTGCATGTCGTAGAGACCCCAGGCATTCGGCTTCTTCGCCCCCACGGGGGGATCGTTTCCCGCCGCATTGCCCGTGTGCCAGGCGAATTCGTCCAGGATGCTGGCCTTCGTCCCTGCGTCGTCTGGTTTCACGGCGCTGTCGCCAAAACTATAGGCCGTGGTTGTCCCCGCGCGGCAGCAATATTCCCACTCGGCTTCGGTCGGCAGCCGGATCTCTTCATCGGCCGCGAGCAGTTTGGCGTCGCGCATCAGGGCCGTGGCCTTCTTGCAGAATGTCAGAGCCTCGTCGAAATCGAACATCTCGACCGAGTTGCGCGGGCCTTTCCACTTGCTGGGGTTTTCACCCATAACCGCTTCGTAGAGATTCTGCGGAACTTCGTACTTGGCCATCGCGAAGCTGTAACCGAACGTCACCGAGTGGGCCGGCGCTTCGGCCGGAGCCCCTTTTTCGGTCCCCATCACGAACGACTTCGGGAAGGCCTTCTCCCCGGGCGTAATCGCGACAAATTCGGCATTGAACGTCTTCAGCAGGTCAATCGTCTCCTGTGGCGGCTCTTTGGCGAGCGCTGGCTGGTTCACGGTCCCTCCGATCAACAGGGAAACGACGAAAATCCCAAACGCCGAGACCAAAAGCCCGTTCCGCAGCATGGTGCGTCTCCCCAGTCGGAATATGTCATTGCCGGTCAGTCATTGGAACCCGATTCTAAGGCGAACCCTGCTGAATCGAAAGCAAACCGCCTCAATCTGTGGCCGGACGATTGCTGGAGTTCAGGCTTCAGCCTGCGCTCTTGTCGAATCGAGCGCACGATTGCATTCTCGGCGGGCTGGTATTGTGGTCGGTTGTGTGCACTTCTGTGAATCGCCTCCAGTTGCGCAGGCTGAAGCCCGAACTCCAACTCACAGCATTGACAATCCGCGCCGTATCCATCGAAATGTAAGGAACCGTATTCCGCACTCCGAATTCCGCACTCCTCAGGACCTCCCGTGCCTCAATCTCTCGTCGGCGTCCGCAAACACGAACTCGATACGCCCGTCTTGTGCATCGATCTCGACCGCATGGAATCGAACATCCGCAAGATGGCCGGTTTTTGCCGCGAGCATGGCGTGCAATGGCGTCCGCACGAAAAGTGCCACAAGACGCCGGCCATTGCCCTCAAGGAGATCGAGGCCGGCGCGATCGGCGTGACGTGCGCGAAGGTTTCTGAGGCCGAGGTGATGGCCGCCGGCGGTGTGCGCGACATCCTGATCGCCAACATGATCGTCGGACCACGAAAGCTGGAACGTGTGGCGGCCCTGCGCCGCTGGGCCGATCCGATCGTCGCCTGCGATCACTTCGCCCAGGTGCAACCGCTGGCCGAGGTGTGCCGCAGTCACGGCGTCGAAGTCCGCATGCTGATCGAAGTCAACGTGGGTCTCGACCGGGTGGGCGTCAGTCCCGGGCGCGATACGCTCGAGCTGGCTCAGGCCATCGATCGCCTGAAGGGGGTCAAGCTGGCGGGGATCATGGGCTACGAAGGGCACCTGTTGCAGATCGCCGACCCGGCGGAGAAAGCCCAGAAGATCCGCGAGAACATGGCCCTGCTCGTAGGCTGCAAAGAGCAGATCGCTAAATCGGGGATCGACTGCGGCATCGTCAGCGCCGGAGGCACCGGTTCGTACCAGTACACCGTGAAATGCCCCGGCGTGACCGAAGTGCAGGCCGGCGGCGGGATCTTCATGGATCCCTTCTACCGCCTGAAGTGCCAGGTGCAGGAGCTTGATTACGCGCTCACCGTGCTGGCGACGGTCGTCAGCCGCCCGACGCTGGAGCGGGCCGTGCTCGACGCCGGCCGCAAGACAATGAATCCGGACGTGGCCATGCCGGTCGTCGTCGGCCATGACGACGCCGAGGTCAAACGGCTCTCAGCCGAGCACTGCGAGCTGAAGCTGGGCCCCCAGTCGCAGAACCTGAAAATCGGCGACCAGGTCGAGCTGGTCGTCGGCTACGGTGACTTCACGACCGTACTGCACGACGAGTTCTACGGCTTCCGCGGCGACCGGCTGGAAGTCATCTGGCCGATATTGGGTCGCGGGAAATTGCAATAAGACGTATTTCTTCATGCGACCAACTGCCTGTATAATGCAGATGGGCGGACGTCGTGTAATCCGGTGTGGTGAAAGAAGAAATGAATCTGCCTGATTTCTTAGAGCCGAGCAGCGACGGAGTCGTGCGAATCCGAGGTCATCGAATCGGGATCGATGACATCGTGCATTCCTACAACGACGGGTGTTCGGCCGAGATGCTGGCTGCCGAATTTCCTACCTTGTCGCTGGCGCTGATTCACAAAGTTCTGGCCTTCTATCTCGAAAATCGGTCGGATGTCGACCAATACGTTTTCGCGGCGCGGCGAGAGACCGATGCAGCCCGCGCGGCCGGGTCGAAGGGTCCAAATCTTGCAGAATTGCGTCGGCGGTTGGATGCATTGAGTCCCACGTCCCCCAAATAATTGGGGCCACACATGACTCTGCGGTACGTTCTCGACGAGAACGTCACTGTCCGGCTGCTGCAAGCTGTCCGGCGGCACAACATCGATCACGAATTATCGTTGGACGTCGTTCGTGTCGGCGAGCCGGATGATCTGCCGTTGCAATCGGCGGATCCCGAAATTCTGCGTTGGGCCGAGCGAGAAGGTCGAATCCTCGTGACCAACGACACGCACACGATGCAGTTACATCTCGATGAGCACTTGCGCAGAGGCGGTCACAGTCCCGGGATATTCATGATTCGGCGCGGGGCGCGCATTGCCACATTGCTGGAATTCCTCGTCGCAGCAGCGTATGCGAGCGAACCTCATGAATGGCACGATCGAATCGAGTTTATTCTGTAGCCGCAGCTCCTGGCTCGCAGTCGACAACCTGTGTGCAATCAATAAACAACCACGACAGCGCCGAGGCGATGTACACGACACCGATCATCACGAACAGGGCCGTCCAGCCGGCGGGGTCGTTGGGCGCGCCGCTTCCCAGGCGCTTGCCGAAGTAGTCGATCGTAAAGCCCATCACCGGCCCGGCGGCAAACCCCGCCAGCGAGCCCGACGTGTTGACCAGCGCAAACAGCGATGCCGCGCTGCGCCCCCCCATGTCGGTGATCGCGCCCCAGCACGTCGGCTGCGCCCAGTCGGCGAAGAACTTCAGGCCGAAGAAAATCCAGACTATCTGCGTCGCCGAATCGAACGCCAGGCTCGCGAACAGGCAGGCCCCCGCCAGCAGGTTGCCGACCAGGCCAATTCCGCTCCGCGACCAGCGGCGGTTGCCCGTCTTGTGAATCAGCCAGCCCTGCAGCATGCCGCCGGCGGCCATGCCGCCGATTGCTCCGCCGATCAGCGGCAGCGCCGCCATCCAGCCCGTGCCCGTCATCTCGACTCCCTTGACCTTCCGCAGAAACAGCGGCAGCCACGCCGAAAAGAAATTGTCGACGAAAGCGCAGGTGAACTGCTGGAAGAGCAGCGCCCAGACCACTCGACTGCGGAGCACGGCGTTCCAGTTCATGAGGCTGCGGGTGGCGACGGCGGCCGACGCGTCCCCCAGAGTAATCAGATCGGCCTCGGCCTTGTTGGCCCAGGGATGCGTACGCGGCGTGTTGCGAAACAGCAGAGCAAATGCAGCGGTAAAGACGCAGCCGACGACCGTCAGCCAGCCCAGCGCCGTCCGCCAGGGAAGCTTCCATTCCCCAAGCATGATGGTTCCGAGCAGGATGAACGCGGCCGCTCCCCCCATGCGGCCGAAGAACGACGCCACCCAGCCCTGTACGGCCGTCCGGTCGGGAACGGGAAACCAGACCTTCGTGACTTTGCTGAGATTGGGGTAACACCCCGCCTGCGCAAACCCGAACAAGACCCGTGCCGTCGTCATCGATGCGAAGCCCCGCGCCAGCGCCATGCCGCCCATGGACAGCGACCAGACGAGAATCATCCCCGAGAGAACGATCCGCGGGCCGAACCAGTCGCCGAGCATTCCGCCGGGAATCTGGCCTCCCGCGTAGCTGACCATGAACGCGCTGTCGAGCCAGCCGAGTTCCTGGTTGTCCCAGCCAAACTCGTCCCCCACGCTGACTTTCAGAATGCCCCACGTATAGCGATGCAGGTACAGAAGAAATGACGTTCCCGAGGCCAGCACAAACACAAGCCAGCGGATTCTGGTCGCCTCGGTGTTCCGGTCCGCAGGCGGGGAGTTCAATTGGAACCTCGACGTGTCGGAGACTTGCTTGACCGCCGCAGCCCGGGCTACCGGCCGCAAGCCTCGAGGAACTTGCGTGAGGTCTGCATGACGTACTGCTCGGCACAGCCATAACCGATCGCACGGTAGCCCTGCTCTTTCGCCCAGCGGGCCGATTCCATGTCGCGGGCAGGAAAGCCGCACGCCACGTTGTGCCTGCGGCATACCTCAAGCACACGTGCCGCCGCTTCCATGACTCTGGGGTGCTGCGTCTGGCCGGGTACTCCCAAATCGGCCGCCAGGTCGCTCGTCCCGACCCACAGGACATCGAGCCCCACCTTGGCGATTTCCTCGATATTCTCGACCCCCTCGACCTCTTCGACCAATGCCAGGGTGAGGATTAAATCGTCGATCGTGTCGAAGTACTCGGCCGTGGGCACGAGCCCCCATTTGGAGCCACGCCCGGGCCCGAAGCCCCGCTTCCCCCGCGGCGGATAGAATGCCGCCTGCTGCAATCGCCGCGCGTCGTCGGCCGTTCGGCAGTGCGGGATGAGAACTCCCTGCGCTCCCAGATCAAGGGCCTTCATGACGGCTTCCGGCTCGTCGTTGCGCAGCACGCGGACCACGGGGACGGTGCCCCCCGCAAAACAACCCTGCACGAGCCGGTCAATGGTTGCGGCGTCGGTCGCGCCGTGTTCGCCGTCGATCAGCACGAAGTCGAATCCCGCGTAACCCAGCAGCTCGCACATCCCCGGCTCAGGGAGGCGCACCGAACTCGAGTAGACGGTGCCGCCTGCACGCAGGATCTGTTTGACCCTGTTCTCCCGGATGGGCATGTTCAATTTCCTGAATTATGTCGTTCGTAATGTAGGCATCTCGCTCCGCCGAGATGCGGTCGGTGCTCTCACTCATCTCGGCGGAGCGAAATGACTACTATCAGAAATTCAATTCTTATCCGGCAGTTCGCTGAGGGCCGTCGTGTTGATGTCGGCGAGCTTGAGCTTGAATGTTCCATTGAGCGCTGTCTGGCCGTTCGCTTTGAGCTCAAATTTCCAGTTCGCCGTGACGAGGCCGAACGGCGCTTTCTCGTGCAGCCGGTTTTCCATGTTGATGACGATCTGGGTGCCCCCCGGGCCCTCGACCTCCAGGTCGCCGGTGGCGCCGGCGCTGCTGATCTTGCCGAGGGCCGTATTGTCGATCTCGGTTTTGTCGAGGTCGGTGGGATTTTTTGCAGCGCCGGCCAGGAAGACGGCGATGGCGATCATCCGCGGGTCTTTGAGGTCCTTGACTTCGGTCGCCGGCATGTCTCCTTCTTTGACCCAGGCGCGAATCAGGTTTTCACCGGGCGATTTGCCTTTTTCCAGGTGTTTTTCGGGTATCAGCACCTTGGCCAGGTTCAGGCGCTCCTGGTCGTCCTCTTTGAAGATCATCTTGAATTCGATCCAGCGGCACTTCTCGTTGTCGACGGTCGTTTGCCCGACTGAGCTGATTGTCACTGATCCCTTCGTGGAGACCTGCTGGCCGCCGACCGTGACGTCGACTTCCATCTCGAAGCGCCCCTGCGCTCCGTCGGCCGGCAACCGGTAAATCAAACCGTCCGCCCGCGCCGCACCCGAAAAACCGGTCAGCGACAGCAGAACGACAATCAAGGAACGGGGCATCCGAACTCTCCAGTCAACGGAACTGTCGTATTTGTGATTCTCGAGCAGGCGTCTGTGTCATCTGCGGAATCAGGAACTATTGGAATAGGTCATATTCTGAGCTGCGCGGCTCTACGGCTTCTTTTCTTCCTTGCGCTCGGTCTCTTTCAGCACTTTCCCGTCGGAATCGACTTGAAGGTCGAGCAGCCGCTGGTCTCCTGTCAGCAGCAGAATCTCGTAAGTCACCGCCTTGTCAGTGGTGACCTCGACAACTTTCTTGTTCGTGCCGCGCGGATACTTGTCGATCAGCGCTTTGGCGACTTTGGTGGGCAGGTCCCGGCCCGAGATGGCCTTCCCGGTTCTGGTGATCTTTCCATCGTCTGTGAGGCGCACGTCATGATCGTGGTCTTTGAAGTTCAATGCGACGTTGAAGACCGTCTTGCCGTCCACGGTTTCCTTTTCTGCGCTCGTCAATTTCGCGTCGGGAAATTTGGACTTGAGGGCCGCGCTGACGGCTTTGGGCAACTTGTCGAGGGATACCTTCTCGGCCGCGGCCAAGGCGTCGGCGACAGAGATCGCCAGCACGATGCAGACCAACAACGACCTCGTCAAATCGTGTCGCATGGCTGACTCCTGCCTGCGGCTCATCGAAGATTGGTATCGAATGAAAAAGGGCATCCGCCATCCTGACCGCGCGGCGCGGCGATTTCAATGCCACCCGCCGGGCCTCCTCAGTAAATTTGACGCATTGGTGGCTGGAAATCACAATATCACCAACCCCTCACTCGTCGTGCAACTTCCATGATGACTGGCTCGCCGACTCTTTCATTCCGCATCGCAACTGTCGAGGATTGCCGTGCATTAGCCGCAATGAATCATCAACTGATTCGCGACGAGGGACATCGCAACTCGATGTCCGAGGCCGAGCTGGAACAACGTATGCGCGGTTGGATCGCCGGGGAGTATCGGGCCGTTTTGTTCGAGCGGAACCATCGGGTCGTGGCATACGCACTGTATCGCGAACAGACGGATGAAATTTACCTGCGGCAGCTCTTCGTGGTGCGCGAGCACCGCCGGGAGGGGATTGGCAGGCAGGCCATCGAGCTGTTGCGAACATCGGTGTGGCCGAAATCCAGGCGCCTGACCGTTGACGTCCTGGTCGCGAATCAGAGCGCGCTCGCATTCTGGCGCGCCGTCGGCTATTCGGATTATTGCCTGACTCTCGAAATTCTGCCGCAGTCGTAAACAGGAACCGCTCCGACGTTTCGAGAGTTCGCCGACTTCTATTATTTGCGTTTGAATTTCTGCAACCGCAAACCGTCAATCTCGGCGACGAACAGATTGCCTGCGGCGTCGCAGGCCAGCATGTGGGGGACATTGAACTGTCCCGGCCCGGCGCCGCGCTCGCCCAACCTGTGCACAATCTTGCCGTCGTCGTCGAGTTGCAGCACCTGATGGGCCACGGCGTCGGCGACGAAGATGTGCCCGTCGCGGTCGATCTCGATTCCGTACGGCGCAAACCCCTTCCAGGCCGCAAGGAATTTCCCTTCGCCGTCGAAAACCTGGATCCTCTCATTTTCGCGGTCGCCGACGAGCACGCGCTGTTTCGAATCGACGCAGATCGCGTGCGGCAGGTCGAACTCCCCGGGCCCATCCCCCTTTTTGCCCCAGGCCTTGATGAATTTGCCCTGCTGATTGAACTGCATGACACGGGTATTGACGTATCCGTCGGAGATGTAGACTTCGTCCTGCGCTCCAAAGGCAATGTCGGTCGGCTTATTGAATTGGTCGCGGCCGTCGCCCGGCTTGTCGCTCGTTCCCAGGGCCAGCAGAAGTTTTCCCTGCACGTTGAACTTGAGGACCAGATGATGGCCGATGTCGGTGGTCCAGATGTTGTCATGCCGGTCGATCCGCAGTCCGTGGGGCGTGTGCAACAGCTCATCTCCCCAGCTTCGCAGGAATTTCCCGGTGGCGTCGAAACACAAGATCGGCTTCTTGCCGCGATGGAACAGGTAGAGCTGTCCCTTGCTGTCGAAGGCGACGGCTGAGCACTTGCCGAGCGTCACGTCGGCGGGAACTTTCAGAAAGTCGGCTACGGGCGTGAATTCGACTTTCTCACCAGACAGGACCAGTGCGCTGTCGATCGAGATCACCACGACCAAAGCCAGAACGAACGGAGCAGACCGAATGTGCGTCATCGCTCAGCCCTCGATTGATGGCAGCGGTTTGCGGGGCGCCGGTCGACGACCAGTGATCCCGAACCGATCAGGATACACCTGCCGATTTCCCGCCGCGACCTGATTTGCGGCAAATCTTTCCCCGCCGGAAAAGTTTACCAGACCGTCACAGGCGGAAAGGTCGCAGGTTGAGTCCTCTTGAATCAGGCGGTACAGCCCGATCATTCGCTACAGGTCGAACGGCTCCTGCGGGGGACTACCCCGCGCTTCGCCTTTGGATGATGCGGTTTTGCAGGGGGTGACGATTCTCACTCTGAATTCCGTTGTAACGGTGATTTCGGCCGTAACGCGGCTCAAATAGCCTTGTTCGCAGCGCTCTTGAAACAACCCGCCGTGATGAACTCTCTCTCTGCTCCCGGTGCGCGCCTCACGCTGGGGCGAATGCGCTCGGCGGCACTGGCACTGGTGCTGATCGCGGCTGCCTGCGCCCATTTGGCCGGCTGCGCAAAAAATCCGTCGCCGGTGCCGATCGTTTCAGTCGACGAGCAGATTCCGCCCAACGCGCTTGTCGTGCCGGGTAACGCTCCCTGGATGGATACGGGCGTCGATGTGGTCGCCGGTCAACCGCTGACGATTTCCGCGAAGGGCCGGGTCGCGATCACGCGGCTCAAGCGGCCCAGAGGTGATTCCGAGCGCGAGGTGGGGCCGGCCGGCACGTTTTTCTACGACGACCGGCTGTCGCACGTACAGTTTCCGCTCGCCGCCGCAGGCAACGGCCCAGCTCCCTGCTTCTGCCTGATCGGTCGAATCGGACACGGTCCCGCATTCTACGTCGGTCCGGGACGAAGCTGGGTTCCCGAGCAGACCGGCCGCCTGTGGCTGGGAATCAACGACGCCGACCCGTCTCAGAACGTGGGGGACTTCTACGCCGAAGTCGGCAAGCCCTCCGACGTGCAGCCCGTTGCGTACCGACAGGCCGTCCCTCTTTCGTCGGAAGGAGGCGAGCCGCTTCCGGACTGCAACGTTGTCGTGTTCTACATCGACGGTCTGCGTCCGGACGTCGTAGAAGAAATGGCGGCGATGGGCCACATCCCTAATCTGCGCACGATTTTCGTCGACGGCGGAACGCATCTGATGAACGCGTTCACCGCGTTTCCTTCCGATACGATTACCTCCAACGGCACGATGTGGACCGGGTGCTTTTCCGACCGGCACGGCCTGAAAGGCCAGGTCCGATTCAGTCGCACGCGCCTCAAGTCCGAATCGTTCCTCGAAACCCTTGGTCCGTCTCGCAGCTCGCGGCACATGGGCCCCAAGGGGATCGACAAGTTTTTTCACGAAACGCAGGCCGTGTCGATCGGCTTGGTTTCGGGCGCGAACGAAGCGACCGTCTGGCGCGAGTCGAAAACCAGCAGCACGCCCGTGATCTACGACTATCTGCGCGCAGAGGGCGCCGACTGGGCGACCGGCATTCTGCCCATCATGACCGACATGCCTCCCCCGCTCTGGACACGCAGCATGGCCCGCGCGCTCCCGTACTTCGACGCCCAGGAGGCCTGGCGCTACATCGACGACGCCAACGCCGATTTCGCAGTCCGCCACTTGATCCGTCAGCCCCAGCCCGTCACGATCATCTGGCTGCCCGAGACCGATTCGGTCAGCCACAAAGAGTGCCGCGGCCAGTTTGGCAGCACGCGCCGTACGATCGCCCGCGCCGATCGGCTCGTCGGCGGTGTGGTGTCTGAGCTGGCCGCGCAGCGCAGGCTCGATTCGACGTACCTGATCCTGGTCAGCGATCACGGCCACCTGGGAGGCCGCGACACGCACCTGTCGCGGTTCGACCTGGCCGACGAACTGTTCTTCAACCCACGGCAGATGACGCGCGACGGGCGGTGGGTTGGGGGCGGCCTGGGTCTCTCGGTGCGCCAGCACCGGTTCGCCAACTGGCATTCTGGCGACAAGGCCGGGCAGTTCGTGTTCATCGACGCCGATTCCGACGGGGCCGCGCGGATTTTCCTGCCGCGCGGCGACTACAAATCCGGCGAATGGATCGGCGGAAACTCGGCCGCCGAGCTGTTGGCCTATCGCATTGCGCCGCACCTCGCGCCGATCAACCTGCCAGAAACCCTGGCCAACGCCCGGGCCGCGCACGACGAAGGCGCCGGCGACCGGCCCATCGACCTCGTCCTGATGAAGCTCGACGAAGGATCGATCGTGATCACGACCGCCGACCGCGGCAAAGCGGTCATCCAGCGCCGCCGCGCCGAAAACGGCCGCTGGGAATACCGCTACACGCCGGTCGAGGGGGTCTCGGTGGCGGCCGACGGCGGAGTCGCCTGTCGCGAAGTCGAACGGCCCTCGGTCGATCCGCTGGGTCTCGTGCGGCGAGTCCGTCCCGCGTTCCTCAAGGAGTTTCACAGCGAGCAGGCCTGGCTGCTGGCGACTGCCTCCAGCGATTATCCCGACGGCGTTGTGACCCTCACCCGCCACATGCTCTGGCAGGACGAAATCAAGGCCCAGGAAAAGGAGTTCGCCCCCGACCTCGTCGTCACCGCGCGGCATGGCTGGCTGTTTTCGACGCAGAACACCCCGGGCACGACGCACGGCTATCCGCTGGCCGATTCGGTCCGGGCGACCTGGTACGTCTCTGGGCCAAACATCCGCCGTGGCGCCAAGGTCGAAGCGCCCTGCCGGCTGGCTGACCTCACCCCCACGATTCTCGCGCTGACCGGCGCCGCGCACGATCCCGAGAAAATGGACGGGCACGCGTTGCGGAACATTTTCGACGTGCCCGAAGAGCAGGCAGAGGACCAGGAAGGCGCCGGCAAAGCGCGCGCCGGCGATCAGCCCGAATTCTGGCAGGACGTCGATCTGCGGGCCTGGCAGCCCCTGCCGTACACCCCCTCGGTGCCCTATGAGCACCTGCCCAAGTCGATCAACCAGCCCTCCAGCGGCTGGGACCTGAACAACTTCGCGTACAACGCGATCTCGATCGGCGACTGGAGCGTTTTCCAGCTTATGGACAACATCCTCACGCCGATTACGCCGGGGCAGACGAAAATCGAACCCACGATCGACGCCATCGACCGCCGGGCGGCGCACGCGCGCCGACCCTGGGTCGGCGACGGAGTGCGGGCGCTCAATGTGCCGGAAGTCTCGTTGTCGGACTACAGCCCCACTTCGATCGGCAATATCCGCCGCGTCGATCAGGCGGTCGATTGGCTGCAGGAACGGGGCACCCGGCTCGATTCCAAGATCGCCAACCGCGCGCATCGCCGCACGGTGCTGGGGGCGCCGGTCACGAACAAGGTGATCGACTCGGTCCAGGGCGGCTTCTGGGAAGCCTACCGCTGGGTGAGCCGGCTGGGGATCGAAATCCTCGACGAGATGCTGCTGAACAACATCGAAAACGGCGTCGACTCGGCCGTCAACGCGTTCCGCAAAGTTCCGTCTGAGGTGATCGTTGAATAGCGCGTATTGCAGCAGCGCTCGCTCGCGATCCGTTTAGCCGCGAGGCGCAGCCGAGTGCCGTAGCGCACGATGTCCACTCGCGAATCCACCGCCTGAAGGCGGTACTACGAACTTACGGGATCATGATGCGACCGCCGCAGACTGAGACCGTCTGCCCGACGACGAACTTTGAGCGTTCGCTCAGCAGAAAACAGGCGACCTCGGCGATGTCTTCGGGCGTTCCCAGTCGCCCCATCGGGGTCTGATCGATCACGGTTTGCGTCTGCTGAGGAGTGAGCACCTTCGCCATCTCGGTGTCGATCAGCCCCGGAGCGATGGCGTTGATCCGCACGTTGTTGGGCGCGAGGCCCTCGGCAAGGCACCGCGTCATGGCAATGACCCCCGCCTTCGACGCCGAGTAATGAATCTGCCGGGCGCGCGGCCGCAAGGCCGCCACCGACGAGAGCATCACGATCCGGCCGAACTTGCGGCGGACCATCTCGTCTTTGACGGCATACAGCACACGGAATGCCCCGTGCAGGTTGACGTCGATCATCTCATTCCACAGCTCCCACGTCAGCTCGTCGTGGTTGCACGTGTTGCTGATGGCGCCGCAGTGGACAAGCAGATCGATCGGGCCAAGCGTCTCGCGAGTTTTGCTCACGAGTGCGTCAACGTCGCCCTGCGACGCCACGTTGCATGCCACGGCCAGCGATTTTCGCCCCAGCAATTCGATCTCGCCCTGCGTTTTTTTCGCCGGTTCGGGTCGGGAGGCGTAACTGATGGCGACGTTCGCCCCCTCGCGGGCAAGCTGCAGGGCAATCGCCCTGCCAATCCCCCGCGACCCGCCGGTCACAAGAGCCACACGGCCGTGAAAATCAGTGTTTGACATGCTATTTTCCCAACGACGCAAGATACACAAGCAGCGCGATCAGGACGCCGACGGTGGCCCAGGCGGCAAGAAAACCTCCCCAGTCGATGAGCTTCATGCGGGGGATTTCAATCCCGTATTTCTGTAAACCCTGATACGCATACCGCGATGCTTTTTCATAATCAAGGGCCTGCCCGTGCAGGCCCAGCAAGGCTTCTTCCTGAAACGCCGCAGGCGCGGCCGCCATTTCGCATTCTGCCTCGCGCCCGACCGGAATGTGCAGGCGCGCGAAAAAGGGATCGAGCAGTGCATCTGGCTGCCGCGGCGTCAACAGGCTCACAAGAATCAGAACAGCGAACTGTGCGGCCAGCGACAGCAGGATGATCACTGATTCGCCATAATCGGGCAACAAATTCAGAACCTGGACATACCAGAGTCCACCCCCAGTCAGCAGGCTGCACCACGCGCCGGCCGGGTTGGCGCGGCGCCATGTGACCCCCAGCCAGAACAGCGGCCCCATTAGGCCGACGACCCGGATCGACGCCTTGAGCAGGTCGTTGATGTTCCCGGCGGCTAGCGCCGCGGCGATGGAGGCCACCAGAATTCCCGCCGCGGCGATTCGCCCGACCCACATCCGCTGCCGATCGCCCGCCTCGGGAACGACGTGTGCATAGAAGTTGCGGGTGAATACCCCCGACCCGACCACCATGATCGTTTCGGCGCTCGTCACGCCGGCGATGATGCAGGCGATCATCAACCCGCGCCAGCCGTCTCCCAACAGGTGCTGGATGGCCTGTCCGAACAGCGTCTCGCTGGCTTCTTTCAACTGCTCGGCGGGCACGTCCACGACTTTGGGAAACAGCACCAGGGCAATCAGGCCGGTGAACGCCCAGGCAATCGTCAGAAACCGCTTGATGAAATTGCCGTAGCACATCCCCACGCGGGCCTCCAGTTCGGTCTTGCCGGAGCCCGTCGATGTCATCACGTGCGGCTGCGCCACGATGCCCGCCAGGCCCAGGATCGACATGGCGACGACGAACAACGGATGCCCCTCCTTCGCGCCGGCCGGGGCCACGACTGACATGAATCCCTCGGGGAGCCGGCTTTGCAGTTCCGCCATGCCGCCGATCACGTTGAGCCCCGCGGGCACGAGCAGCACCGACAGCACGATCAGCATGACTCCTTGCAGAAAGTCGGTGTATGCCGCCGCCATCAGGCCCCCGACCATCACGTAGGTTGAAAACAGCACCGACAGCGCGATGACCCAGTGATTGGTGAGGACAGCGCTTCCCGTGGCCCCGGCGATTGCGGCCCCCGCTCCGCGCAGGAGCATGGCGATCGACAGCACGATGTAGACCAGCGCCACGAGCGAATAGACCAGTTCCAGTTGCCAACCGTAGCGGATGCGAAAGACTTCGCCCGTCGTGATGACGCGCAGGCGGCGCACCATCGGCCCGATCAACCAGTAGAACGGCGTCGAGAACAGGTACATCCACTGATACCAGATGCCACCCAGCCCGACGCGGGCACAGGCACCCGCCACCTGCACCGCCTGTTCGCTGTGCGTGCCGGTGCACAACCAGTGCATCACCAAGAGGCCCTTGCCGAACCGTCGGCCGCCGAGGAAGAAATCCTCGTCATTGTGCACCTTGGTCGAGGCCCAGAACCCGATCCCCATCACCAGGGCGAAATACCCGGCGATCACCCCCGCATCGATGAGCTTGAGGCCGACGATTGTTTCCACGTCGTTTGCGATTTCCGAAATGCGAGCAGGCATCGCAAACGTGCGCGATCTCACTACGAAATCACGCCACGCGACGCGTCCGCCCATCGTACTGGCGTGGCAAACGAATAACTATCGAGCCAAGATCTCACGCCAGCAGGGGGTGCATCCGTCAAGCGGCAGTGGTCGACCCTGTGCCCCGGCCGCTTGGCGGCGGCCGGGGCACTGCATCGCAGACAGGGGTGGCTTTGGCGCGTTTGCAAGCGAGCTCGGATTAGCACGCGATCCGTGGACCGTCATTCCTGCGAGTGAAGTGCCCTCCGCCTGAGGCGGACCGAAAAAGCGGCCGGGGCACGGTCGCAATTTCCGCAGAGTCGGGTTGGTCAATAAAATCTACACGGCTTTTCTGTTTTCCTATTGACAGTCTTGTGATACTAGTTATAATAAATAAAAATGGTGTCATGTAACTAAAATATGCGGTGATTGTGATGTGTTATCGGAACTGTCAAGCTGGGTGTGATGCAAAGGTGACGCAGACAGAATCGGTTTCAATTCTGTGGCCATGCGAAAACTTTCCCCCCTTCGACGTTTTTTTACTCCCTTCGACAGATTCTCGCGAAATTCGCACGATTCGATTTTCCCCCCTTCGGCGAACCGATTCCCCCCTTCGACAGTTTGATTCCCCCCTTCACGGTTCAATTCCCCCCTACGCATGAACGGCTCGAATCACCTGGCCGAAGCCGAGCGCCGGCTACTCGAATTCTGCCCAGAATGCCTGCCAAAAATCTGGTGGACCTGCGACGTCGACCCAGTCAGTCGTTTCACGAGTCTGATCGAATTCGGGGAGAAACACGGGCTGACAAAGGACACCGAACTCTGGCGCGCGGCTCGCGAACGAGTCGCACAACAGACCTCTCGTTCCCACGCTCTGCGTGGGAACGCGCGTCCGGACGCTCTGCGTCGTATATGATACGCGTCCCTTGAAACTGTCGCGCGGCTTACTGACAATGGCGGACCGGCAAATTTTTCACCGGCAACCGGCGCCGACACCATTGAACGGACAGCATTGTGGCCCAGAAACCAGACCCCAAAGCTCCCCCCCGGCAGGCCGACGCGCCGCGGATCATCATCAGCGCCTTCGCCGACGAGGCGGCCAATTCGAAATCGGTCGTCGAGCAGTTCGCCGTGCTCGCCGCCCTCGGTCTCGAATACTACAGCCCCCGCTTCCTGAACGTCTCGGGCGAAGTCAAAAACATCATGAAGCTCGACAAGGCCGAGCTCAAAACCGTCAAGTCGTTGCAGGACGATTACGGTCTCTCGGTCACGAGCATCGGGTCGCCGATCGGCAAGGTCAAGCTGCTCGACCAGGACGACGGCACGCACAACCGGTTCGTTCCGTTCTCCAAATACCTGAAAGAAGACGTGGCGATCGCCATCGACCGGGCCAGGGCCCTCGACGCGAAGATGATCCGCGGGTTTTCGTTCTATCATCCGCGCGGGACGAACCCCGTACCCCACGTTCCCCAGGCCGCCGAGCAGCTCACCGCGATCGCCGACAAATGCGCCGAAGCCGACATCGTGTTTGCACTCGAGGTGGAGGCCAATCTGATCGGCCAGAACGGTCGCCTGATGGCCGACCTGGCCCACCGCGTCGACCGGCCGAACCTCGTCTGCATCTTCGATGGCGGCAATATCTCATCGCAGAACCTCGATCCGGTGAAGTGCTTCGCCGAGTTCCAGGCGATGCGCAAATATCTCGGTTATCTGCACATCAAAGACTACCGCATCGATGAGAAGCTGGAATGGACGGGAGTCGTCGACGAAGAGCGGTTGAAGAACTTCGTGCCCTGCGACCGGGGCGACAGCGGCCATGAAGCCATCTTCCGCGACCTGCGCGACAACCTGCCGGCGATCGACCGGAAGATGAAGCGGCTGGGGCTGCCGGGAGTGTTCCTCGAGCTCGAGCCGCACCTGAAAGGGGGCGGCCAGTTCGGAGGTTTCAGCGGGCCCGATGGGCTGGGGGTCGCCTGCCGGGCGCTGTGCCGGCTGCTCGATTACGTCGGCCTCGACTACCAGTTGCGGACGTTCGACCACATCCGCCAGGCGCGGGGGTTCTGAATGTCGTTCGATCCGAAACTGCTCGACAAAATTCTGGTGTGCACCAAGTGCCGCTCGTCGCTGGTACGCGACGGCGAGGCCCTGGTGTGCGTGACCCGCGATTGCCGCCGGCGATTTTCCATCCAGCACGAAATCCCGAACATGCTCATGGAAGAAGCGGCCGTCGTCCCCGACGCCGAATGGTCGACCATGATGGTTCGCGCCGGCCGCGACCCGGCCACCGGTACGCAGATCGGTTCCCCGTGACAGGATTGGCCGGGGCAACTTTACGAATAGGCGATCCACAGATTTCCCAGATTTCCACAGATGATCCTGATGCAGGGCCTGCTTCAATCTGCGAAAATCTGTGCAATCTGTGGATATTCTCAGTAGTCGGGACTTCAATATCCGCGGGATTGCCACGCCATCCGTGGGTTCATTCCGGAAGCAGGAAAAAGAGGAGCCGCGAATAAACGCAAATGAACACGGATGTGAAACTGCATCTTACTTCCGCTGATTCGCGTTTATCTGCTTTCATTCGCGGCTACTATTCAATTGGTTCCGGTCAATTGGTTCCGGCCGAAGACCAGGCCGGGGTTCATCCGTGGCTTTAATGCCCGTTACCTTTGGGGATACGGAATTCATGTTGCGGCTCAGCTCAGTCGAGAATGTTCGCGCCTCAGGCGCTGATTCCGTGGCGTCGCTTTCACGCTCAGGCAAATCCCGATTCCCGCGGGTTGTGGCTGCACTGGTCGCCCTGCTGCTCCTGCTGAACGTGGTGGCCGGTTGCAGCGACGGAACGACGCCGACCGGCAAACCCACGGCCGCGCCGACGGTGAATCATTCGGTCGCGGCACAATCCCCAGTGGAACCGCAGCAAGTCGTGGCTCAATCCGGCCCGACTGACAATCCCGGCGTGACGGAATCCGACACCGAGTTGGCCAGCGAGCCGGAATCGTCTGCGGCTGATCCAGAAACTGCAGACTCGACCCTTGCCGATTCAGTCGCCGAGGAGGATGTCGACGAAGTCCAATTGGCCGCGGCCGACCCCAAGAAGAAGCCTGCCGCGAAGAAACAGGGGCCGCGGTACACGATCAAGCAGGACCACGACCCCAACGGCATCGGCAAGTTCTACATGGGACGCGAAATCGCCCACGTGATGGGCTTTCAGGGTGGCGGGGCGACCTGGCTCGACCGCCCGGAGCGAGAGCAGGAAGAGCAGTCATCCAAGATGATTGAAGAGCTCAAGCTTCAGCCCGGGCAGGTCGTCGCCGACATCGGCGCGGGAACCGGCCGGCTCACGCTGATGATGGCCGAGAAAGTCGGCAATGACGGCAAGGTGCTGGCGGTCGACGTGCAGCAGGAGATGCTCGACATCATCTCGGTGAAGATTCGCCAGCGGAACATCAAGAATATCGAGCTGGTCAAGGGCACGATCAAGTCGCCCAAACTCAAGAAGAACAGCCTCGATCTCGCACTGTTCGTTGACGTCTATCACGAGTTCGCCTTCCCCTACGAGATGATGGTCGAAATCTCGAAGGCGATGAAAGTCGGCGGACGCGTCGTGCTCGTCGAGTTCCGCATGGAGGACGAAACCGTCCCCATCAAGCTTGTCCACAAGATGACCGAGGCCCAGGCCAAAAAGGAGCTGAGCGTTCCCGAACTGCGCCTCAAGTGGACCGAGACGATCGGCACGCTCCCCTGGCAGCACATCCTCGTCTTCGAACGGTTGCCCGACACCGACGAAGAAAAAGACGAGAAAGACGGCGATAAGCCTGAAAAGACCGAAGAAGGCGCGAAAGGCTCTGCGTCGGCATTCCCCCCAACACCCAATACGCAGGACCCCAAAGACAAGCTGTCGACTCCGGAAGAGGCGCTGGCGAAGATTGTGCTTCCGCCGGGCTTTTCCGCCACGCTGTTCGCTGCCGAGCCCGACGTGCAGCAGCCGATCGCCCTCACGACCGACGAGCGCGGCCGACTGTGGATCGCCGAGAATTACACCTATGCCGAGAGCAAAGTGAACTTTGCGCCGGAGCTTCGCGACCGCATCGTGATCCTCGAAGACACGGACGGCGACGGCCGGTTCGACGAGCGGACCGTCTTCTGGGACGAAGGCCAGAAGCTGACCAGCATCGAGGTCGGTTTCGGCGGCGTGTGGGCGCTGTGCGCGCCGCACCTGTTGTTCATTCCCGATACGAACCGCGACGACATTCCCGACGGCAAGCCGGTCGTCGTCCTCGACGGCTGGGACGACAGTGCCGTGCGGCACAACATCGTCAACGGCCTCAAGTGGGGGCCCGACGGCTGGCTTTACGGACGACACGGCATTCTCGCCACGTCGCAGGTCGGCAAACCCGGCGCCGCGCCATCGCAGCGCGTGCCCATCAACTGCGGCATCTGGCGATACCATCCCACGCGCGGCGTCTTCGAAGCCGTCGCCCACGGCACCACGAACTCGTGGGGCTTCGATTACGACGACCATGGCGAGATGTTCTTCATCAACACGGTGATCGGCCACCTGTGGCACATCGTGCCGGGGGCGCATTACCGGCGGATGTACGGCACCGATCTCAATCCGTACGTCTATCAACTGATTGAACAATCCGCCGATCACTTTCACTGGGACACGGGCGAAGCCTGGAACGATATCCGCAAGGGAGTCACGCCCACGACCGACAAAGCCGGCGGCGGTCACGCGCATTCCGGCATGATGATCTACCTCGGCGGCAACTGGCCCGGCGAGTTCCGCAACACGATGTTCACCGTCAACCTGCATGGCCGGCGGCTGAACAACGACCGGCTCGAGCGATCGGGCGCCGGATACGTGGGCCGGCACGCCCCCGATCACGTGCGGTTCGACGATCTGTGGTTTCGCGGCATCGACCTGATCTACGGGGCTGATGGCGGCGTTTTCGTCGCCGACTGGTCCGACGTGGGCGAGTGCCACGAAAACGACGGAGTCCATCGCACGTCGGGGCGCATTTACAAGATCACGCATGGAAAGCCCAGGCCGACGTTCGGATTCGACATGGCCAACGCCACCGATGCCGACCTCGTCCGCGCCCAGCTCAATCCGAACGACTGGATCGTGCGCCAGGCCCGGCGCATCTTGCAGGAACGGGCCGCCAGCGGTCGCGATCTGGCCCACGCCCGCACGCTGCTGTTCGAGCTGCTGAATGGCGACCAGAAGATCCCGCAGAAGCTGCGGGCCCTGTGGTGCCTGAATTCGATCGGGGCCCTCGACGAGCCGCGCTTGATCGGGCTCTTCACGCACGACGACGAACATATCCGCGCCTGGGCCGTGCGGTTGCTGGCCGATCGCGGAGAGTTTTCCCCGGCAGCCGTACACGAATTGCAGCTGCTCGCCGGACGGGAAACGTCGGGCCTTGTGCAGGTGTATCTGGCGTCGACGCTGCAGCGCCTCGATTTCGAGCAGCGCTGGCCGATCGCCGAGGCGCTTGTCTCGCGAGACGAATTCGCCAGCGACCGCGAATTGCCGCTGATGGTCTGGTACGGCATCGAGCCGGCGGTCGTCCAGCAGCCGTCGCGCGCCGTGAATCTGGCGCTGGCCAGCCGGTTTCCCGTGGTGCGGCAGCACGTGGCGCGGCGCCTGACGGTCGAAATTGAGCGGATGACGGAACCGGTGAACGCCCTGGTGCAGCGCCTGGCAGAGTCCGGTGATCCAGTCGTGCAAATCGATCTGCTGACCGGCATGACGCAGGCGCTGCGCGGTTGGCGCAAAGCGCCGGTTCCGCCCGCCTGGACGAGCGTGGCCGAGAAGCTGACCGCCTCTGCCGACAACCGCGTGCATCGGCTGGCACGGGAATTGGCGGTTGTGTTTGGCGACGGCCGGGCGATCGGCGAGCTGCGGCAGATCGTGAACGATGGCAATGCCGAGGCCGACTCGCGGCAGCAGGCCCTGCGGACGCTTGTTGAAAGCCGTCCGGACGATCTGCCAGCACTCCTGGCGAAGCTGGTGGGTGACCGGGTTCTGGCAAACGAAGCCGTGCGCGGACTGGCGGCGTGCGAGGTCGCCGACACACCCCGCCTGATTTTCGACGCCTTTCCCCGTCTCGATCCCGAGGGGCGTTCGATCGCCATTAATACGCTGGTGTCGCGCGCCGCCTTTGCCAGCGCGCTGCTCGACGCAGTGGCTGCCGGGCGCATCGGGCGCGGCGACCTGTCGGCATTTCACGCCCGGCAGATTCGCAGCTTTGACGACGCGGCGCTTACCGAAAAGCTGACGCAGGTGTGGGGCGAAACCCGCGTCACCGACGCCGAGAAACGCAAACTGATCGACCGCTACAAGGGCCTCTTGGCGCCAGAGCGCCTGGCGGGGGCCAATCTTTCGGCGGGGCGCGGGCTGTTCAATAAGACGTGCGCCGCCTGCCACGTGCTGTATGGACAAGGGAAATCGGCGGGGCCGGATCTGACCGGCTCGAACCGCAGGAACCACGAGTACCTGCTCGAAAACATCATCGACCCCAACGCCTCGGTGGCCGTCGATTTTCGGATGACGGTCGTTGCGCTGAACAGCGGCCGGGTCGTCACCGGCCTGATCGTCGAAAAGACCGACAAAACGCTGACGCTTCAGACTCAGAACGAGCGGGTTGTCGTCGATAAGTCGGAGATCGAAGAGATGAAAGGGACCACGTCGTCGCTGATGCCCGAGGGGCTGCTCACCAACCTCAACGACAACGAATTCCGCGACCTCGCCGCGTACCTGATGTCCACCGAACAAGTCCCACTGCCGGCACCGTAATGGCACGGCGGGCGACTGAATCGTCATCGACGGAACGCGCAAACGAATGGCCCCGACCCCTGCCGGTTTACCCGGCAGGTGAAGGAGATTGGTCGGCTAGATACGATTCCATTCAAACTACGAAGACCCCTGCCGGCTCGTCCGGCAGGTGAACAAGTTTGTTTGGCTAGTTTGAAAACAGGAAAAATCCTCAAGACCCCTGCCACCTCTTGTGGTCCGCCTCATGCGGAAATCAGTTTCGTCGGCTGTTGGTGTCATCGGCGTCCAAATACGTGCGGGCGTACATAGCTGAAAAAACTCATTCACCTGCCGGCAAGCCGGCAGGGGTCTTGGTGTGCGCCGAGGGCTCCGTTTAGCTACAGAAACTCTTTCACCTGCCGGGTAAACCGGCAGGGGTCACGACGTGGATCGACCTGGACTCTACGATGCGAACAACCGATTCGCTTATACATCGAATAAGGCAATGTCTCACGGTCGCGTGCGTCATCATTCTTATCCCGGCAGTCGTCGTTGCAGGACCAGATGGCCCGGCAGCGGATTCAACAGCCCTCGAAACGATCTACGCCGCCGAATGGGAATGGGCCCTGCGCGAAGACCCTCTGACCGCGTCGCACCTGGGCGATCCGCGGTACAACGACCGCTGGCCCGACGTGAGTCTGGCGTCGTTCGAGCGCCGGCACGCCCACCGGCAGGACGTGCTCAAGCAGCTCGACAAATTCGACCCCGCGAAGCTGGCGCCCGATGACCGGCTCAATTACCGCCTCTTCCGCCGGCAGTACGAACTCGACGTGGAAGAGTTTCCGTTCCACTGGCACCTGATCCCGCTCAACCAGCGCGAGGGGATTCAGGACGCCGGGTCGCTCGCCGACGTGCTGCGGCTGGCGACACTCAAGGACTACCACGACTGGCTGACCCGTCTCGATGCGTTTCCGGCATACCTCGATGCGACAATCGTCCTTATGCGCGAAGGCATCCGGCGGCGGATCGTGCTCCCCCGGATCGTCATGGAGCGCGTGCCGCACCAGATCGCGCGGCAGATTGTCTCCGACCCCGAAAAAAGCCTGTTCTACAAGCCGTTCCGCAAGTTTCCCGATGACATCGCCGAGGCCGACCGGACGGCCCTGATCGCGGCGGCGCGTCAGGCCATCTTAGAGAAGATCGTTCCGGCGTATCGCCGGTTCGCCGAGTTCTTCGAACACGACTATCTGCCGGCCTGCCCCGGGAAAGTCGGCGCCTGGCAACTCCCCCGTGGCAAAGAGCTGTACGAGTTTCGCGCCCGGCAGTTCACCACGACCAGACTCACGCCGCAGGAGATTCACGAAATCGGCCAGCGCGAAGTGCGGCGGATTCGGGCCGAGATGGAACTCATCGTGAAGCAGGTCGGTTTCCAGGGAACCTTTAAGCAATTCCTCGATCACCTGCGGACCGACCCGCAGTTCTATTACAAAGACCCGAACGAGCTGATGGCGGCCTACCTGATCGTCTGCAAGAAGATCGATCCACAGCTTCCGAAGCTGTTCCGCAAGCTGCCTCGCATTCCGTACGGGGTCGAGCCGATCCCCGAGCACATCGCCCCGGACACGACGACGGCCTACTATCGCCAGCCATCGGCCGACGGGTCGCGGGCCGGGATGTTTTTCGTCAACCTGTACCGTCCCGAGGTGCGCCCGAAGTACGAGATGGAGGCCCTGTCGCTGCACGAAGCGGTTCCGGGGCACCACCTGCAGATCGCC